>JBBQFU010000157.1:0-21425 GCA_038322185.1 Haliangiales bacterium | reverse complement strand
CGAGCAGCGCGTCGTGCAGCTCGTCGGCATCGCGTACCGTCGGTGCGACTTCCTCGGCGGCCGCCGTGATCGCCGCCTCGTCGAGCGCGCCGGCATCCTCGACAGCGTCGGCCGGCAACCCCCGGCGCAGCTGCACCGCGCGGGTGCGGCGCTCCTCGAGCGGGGCGTCGTCGAGGAAGGCATACGGGTTCGCGTTGAGCAGCTCGTGTGACAGCGGGCTCGGCTCGACGGTGTCCTTCGCCATCACCTGGATCGCGCCGCTCTCGAGCTGCGCGAGCACGTTCTCGAAGCCGTCGATGTCCATCGCCTCGACGAGGCAGTCGCGCACCGTCTCGAACACGAGCGGGTGATCGGGGACCTCGCGCGGCCCGACGATGTTCTCGCCGCACGCGAGCGCCTGCGGGAACACGACCGACAGCGTGTCGGCCGCGCGCATCTTCACCAGGTGCGGCGGCACGCGCTTGCCGTTGCGGCGGCGCAACACGGTGAGCGAGCGCGTGACGTTCCAGCGCCAGCGAATCTCGAACATCGGGCGATCGAGCAGGGCCTGGATCAGCACGTCCTTCGCCTGATGCGACGTGACGTAGCCGAACACCGTGTCGAGCGGGAAGCTGTGCGGCTGGCCGAGCGAGATCACGATGCCGTCGTCGGTGGCGATCGCCTGCAGCTCGAAGTCGAACGTGACGCAGAACTTCTTGCGCAGCGCGAGACCCCACGCGCGGTTGATCCGCCCGCCGAGAGGCGAGTGAATCACCAGCTGCATGCCGCCCGCCTCGTCGAAGAAGCGCTCGGCGATGATCAGGTCCTTGCGCGGCAACGCACCCAGCGCGCTGCGCGACACGGCGAGATACGCGACGGCCTGCTTCGCCGCACGCAGCGACATCGACGTCTCGCCGGCGAGCCACTCGGCCACCGTGTCGGCGTCGTGACCGGCGAGCCGCTGATCGATCTCGCCGCGCAGCGAGCTGACCTCGTCGGATAGCTCCTTCGTGCGGGCCGGCGCCTCGCCGAACCAGAACGGGATCGTGGGCGGCTGGCCGCGCGCGTCGTCCACGATGACCTTGCCCGCCTCGATCCGGCGAATCTTCCACGACGTGTTGCCGAGCTGGAACACGTCGCCGGCGGAGCTGTCGATCGCGAAGTCCTCGTCGACGGTGCCGACCTGCGTCTCCTCGGGAAACTGCACGACCTGGTAGTTGTTGTTGTCCGGGATCGCCCCGCCTGACGTGATCGCCGCGAGCCGCGCCGCGCGCCGCGCCTTGACGATGCCCCCGACGCGATCGCGATGCAGGTACGCGCCGGTGCGCCCGCGGCGATCGGACACGCCCTCGCCGAGCATCGACATGATCTGCTCGAGGCGATCATCGGACAGCTCCGCGTAGGGTGTCGCGCGTCGGATCAGTGCTGCGAGCTCGGTCTCCGGCAGATCCTCGGCCGCACAGATCGCGACGATCTGCTGGGCAAGAATGTCGAGCGGCGCGTCGCGCACCGTGATCTCGTCGAGGTTGCCGCGCCGCACGCCGCGCACGAGGGCCGCGCACTCGAGGAGCTGATCACGCGTGAGCGCGAACATCCGGCCCTTCGGCGTGCCGCCCACCTGGTGGCCCGAGCGACCGACGCGCTGGAGCAGCGTGCCGATCGAGCGCGGTGATCCGAGCTGCACGATCAGATCGACGGCGCCGACATCGATACCAAGCTCGAGCGAGGCCGTGGCGACCGCGCACTTGACCTGCCCGTACTTGAGCTTCTGCTCCGCGGCGAGCCGCAGCGTGCGCGACATCGAGCCGTGATGCGCGACCACGTTCTCTTCGCCGAGCCGCTGCTCGAGTGCCGCGGCCGCTCGCTCGACGAGGCGCCGTGTGTTGACGAACACGATCGTCGAGCGATGCTGCGTGACCAGCTCGGCGATCCGATCGTAGACGCGGCCGAACTGTTCATTCGACGCGACAGCCCCGAGCTCGTCGTCGGTGATCTCGATCGCGAGATCGATCTCGCGGCGATGCCCGGCATCCACGATGTGCGGCATCGGCCGCGCGGTACCAACGAGCAGCCGTGCGATGCGCTCGATCGGCTTCTGCGTCGCCGACAGCCCGATGCGGGTCGGCACCTTGCCGCTGCACTGCTGCACGAGCCGGTCGAGCCGCTCGAGGCTGATCGCGAGATGCGCGCCGCGCTTGTCGCCCGCGACCGCGTGGATCTCGTCGACGATGATCGTCTTGAGGTTGCCGAGCGCGGCGCGCCCGCTCACCGTGGTCAGCAGGATGAACAGCGACTCCGGCGTGGTGACGAGGATGTGTGGCGGCTTCTTCGCCATCTTCGCGCGCTCGCCGACGGGCGTGTCGCCGGTGCGAATGCCGACGCGAATATCGGGGAACGCGTCACCCAACAGCGCCGCGCGTGCACGTAGCTCGGCGAGTGGCGCCTCGAGGTTGCGATGCACGTCGTTCGACAGCGCCTTGAGCGGCGAGATGTAGAGGATCGACGTCTGGTCGGGCAGGGGAGCCGCATAGCCGCGACGCACGAGCGCATCGAGGCACGCGAGGAATGCGGCGAGCGTCTTACCGGAGCCGGTGGGCGCGGCGATCAGGACATCTTCGCCTGCGGTGATCCGCGGCCAGCCCTCGGTCTGCGGCGGCGTGGGCCCGCCGAAACGATCGCGAAACCAGCCGCTGATCAGCGGATGGAACGCGGCGAGCGCGTCGTCGGGAGCCGGCACGGCGACCATGCGGCCAAGCAGCGTACACCTCGCGCCGAAAAACAGCAGCCCGTCGTCGCAGGCGGCGGGAGGATCTCCCTCGGGAGCGGCTAGTTGTCGTCGCCCTCGAACTGGCCACCGGGGCCGCTGCTGCACGTGGTGCGTCCCGCATGCGTGCACACCTGCGCGGCCGTCAATGCGCGGGCGTAGACGTGAATGTCATCGAGACGGCCGGCGAAGTACCCGAGCCGGGTGCCGCTGGTTCCGGTTCCCGGTGCGCCCACGCTGACGGTGGTGCCTGCAGAGCTGCCGTTGATGAAGATCGTGAGCGTGTTGGCGCTGTAGACACACGCGACGTGCGTCCACTCGCGCGCGTCCTCGCTGTCGTCGCTCCACACCGGTGTGTTACCGAGAACGCAGCCGAGCCTTCCATCAACTGCGAGCTGGATCCGGTACTGGCCGTTGTTGTCCAAGAGAATTGCTGAGTGGGGATACTCCGGCCATACCCACATTTCGAGTGTGAGCGCGCCGGCGATATCGAGCGTCGGCGACTCGGGAACGTCGATCCGCGAGCTCCATCCGAAGCCAGCCGCGGGCTTGCCACTGCGCGATGCGGGCTCGAGCTCGGTTGCGGTCCCATCGAGCTTGGCGACCGATGCGTCGGTGACGATCGGCCTGAGCTTCGCGTCGTCGAAGTCGAGGCAGAGCCGAAGGTCGGCGTCGGGGAACGTGCACGGCTGCACGAGCGGTGCGCCGCTGCCGGTATCGCTACCGGTGCCGGTACCGCTGGGATCCTCGCCCTCACCGGTGCCGTCGTCCTCGGCGAGTGTTCCAGGTTCGAAGGCACACGCGCTCAGCACGAGGCTCGCGGCCATGACGATGTTCCTCACGCCAAACCAAGGCTGCAACGGTCAGGCCACGGCTAACACCGCGATCCGTAGAGGACGAAGCGTCGGCGCTGCGGGGCAGTCCCAGGCGAACTGGGGCCCGCGGCCCTGCTACTCGGTCGCGCGCGGCAGAAACTGCCGATCCTTCGAGTAGTGGTAGGCGAGTTGTTGCTCGCTGTAACGGTACTCGCGGCCGATCGGACAGGCGTCGCGTACCGCGAGCCACGCACGCCAGTCGTCAGGATGCGCACTCGCATGCTCGAACGTGGCGACGCAGGTCGAGCCGGCACAGTGACACGGCAATGACACGCGCTCGGTCCTCGGTGGCGTTCCGGCGCACACGATCACGGCGCGCAGTGCGAACCACGGTCCGTACACCGGATGGATCAGCAGCTGACTCGGCGAGAGCGCGGCGAGCCCGGCGACGACGGCGAGTCGCTGAAACGGCAAGTACTGATCGCCATACATGCGATGCGCAAAGTAGATGCTGCCGTTCATCGCGGCCGCGATCGGTGCGAGTGACTGCTCCGTATACAGATCGATCGGATCGGACGAGGCCGCGAGCTCGGGATCGACGGCAAGCGCGCCCGCGAAGCGCGTCCACAAGGCGCGGGTGTTGCCGACGAGGAACGCGAGCGGCCGATCTGGATCGCGCAGCAGCTCGAGGCCGGGTTCCGTCGCTGCGTCGTGCCCAGAAAACGCATGCACGATGTCGAACGTTATGGGGTCAGACACCTTCACTTAAACTTGGGGCGCCTTGCCGCAAGTTTAAGTGAAGGTGCCTGACCCTGCATCGCCGTTTACGTACGTTTACACGCGCGCCAACGAGAGGGGCGCCGCGTATGCTCCGCGCGTGCCGGCCCACCTGCATCGCGAGCTGCTCGGCGATCCCGCGACTCCGTGCCTGCTGCTGACGCACGGCATCTACGGCGCGGGGAACAACTGGCGCGGCATCGCACGCAAGATCGTCGACCAGCGCCCCGACTGGAGCATCGCGCTGGTCGACCTGCGCAACCACGGCCGCTCGACCGGGCCCGACGCGGGCGCCGAGCCGCCGCACACGCTCGCGGCATGCGCCGCCGACATCGGCGCGCTGTTCGACGAGCTGCCGACGCTGCGCGCGCTCGCGGGCCACAGCTTCGGTGGCAAGGTCGTGCTCGCCGCCCGCGCGATCGCGCCGCCGCGCCTCGTCCAGACCTGGATGTTCGACGCGAGCCCCAGCCCGCGGCCGGGCGCAGAAGCCGACCCCACCAACTCCGTGAGCCGCGTGCTGGCACTGATGGAGAAGCTGCCCACGGAGTGGGAGAAGCGCGAGGACTTCGTGGCCGCCGTGGTCGCCGAGGGCCACGCGATGCCGTTCGCGCAGTGGCTGGCCATGAACGTCGTGCACGACCCCGACGATGCGTTTCGCCTGCGCCTCGACCTCGCGGCGGTGCGCGAGATGCTCGCCGACTACTACGCGCAGGACCTGTGGTCGGTCGCGCTCGATCCCGCACGACCCGGAACGCTGGAGGTCGTGATCGCCGAGAAGTCGCCCACGCTCGACGCCGCCGATCGCGAGCGCCTCGAACAGCCGCCGCCGCATCTGAACGTGCATCGGATCGACGCCGGTCACTGGCTCCACATCGAGGCGGCTGCCAACGTGGTGGAGCTTGTCGTCCGCGGCCTGCCAACATCGTTGTCCTGACCGGGTTTTCGCGCGAATCATCTCGCGACGTTATGTCGTGACGGATCTGGCTCGATTCCGGCACTAACGTGTCCCGTGGTCGGATCTGGCGATACCTGTCCCCAGCGTGTGTGTCGTACACGCGTGCTGGGAACCATCGTCGCCGTGCTCCTCCTGGTCGGCTTCGCTCCCACCGCGGACGCGGCGACCCTGGGTTGGACGGCCCCGAAAGCCTGCCCCGATGTCGCGAGCCTGCGCGCCCGCATCGAGCGCCGGCTCGAGCGGTCCCTCGATGAGGTCGAGGTTCGCGTCGACATCGAGGTCTCGAAGCGCCGCGGCCAGTACATCGCCCGGGTAGATCTCGGCGCGGTCACGGTCGCCAACGACGTCCGCACCCTGACCAGCCGCCGCTGCAGCGACCTCACCGATGCGGTCGCGGTGATCGTCGCCCGCGTTGCCAGCGAGGCCGCCGCCGCCGCGACCACCAGGGCCGTGCGTGCCGTGCGTGTCGTCGTCGCGACGGCCGAGCCTGCGGTCGCGACCGTGATCCCATCGGTCCCCACCAGCAACGACCGCGTCGACCAGGGCCCCCCCTTCACCTCAGGCAAGCCCGCACTACGCCGCTGGGTGATCGGTGCCCGCGTGTCGGGGCTGAGCGGCATCGGCATCATTCCGCAGGTCGGCCTCGGCGGTGAGCTCGCGATCACCGTGCGCGCCGGCAATCACCTCGCCGAGCTCGGCGCCGCGCGCTGGAACACGAGCGCCGGCCAGTTTCACGACGGTGGTCCCGCGAAGGTCGACGTCAACCTCGACGCCACGATGCTGCGCTTTGGTTGGCGCCCCACCGACATGCCCTTGCGCGCGTGGGCGGCCGTCGAGGTCGGCGCGATGCACGGCAGCGGCGTCGACTTCGGTCAGGTCGCCGAGGGCCGCTGGATCGCCGCCGGCACCGGCTTTGGCGTCGCGTGGCAGATGAAGCCGTGGATTCGCCTCGTGGGCGGAACCGAGGTCATGCTGGCGATCGAGCGCATGCGGTTCACCGGCAGCGACGGCATCGACGTCTACGCACCGTCCCCGATGAGTGTCCGCACGACGTGCGGCCTCGAGGTGGGGTGGCAATGAAATGGCGTGACGGATTCGCCGCGGTGCTGACACCAACTGTCGACATGACCGCTGTTGCCCAGCTGATGGCCGATGACACCGACGAGGCCAGCGCCTTCGTGGTGCCGACCTTCGACGCGGTCTACACCGCGCACTTCGCATACGTGTGGCGCATTCTGCGTACGTTCGGCGTACCCGAGGCGGGGCTCGAAGACGCGGCGCAGGATGTGTTCATCGTCGTGCACCGTCGCCTCTCGACGTTCGAAGGGCGCGCCGCGATCACGACCTGGCTGTTCGCGATCGCCCATCGCGTGGCAAGCGCACACCGCCGCAAGGCCGGTGACAACCGGACCGAGCCGCTCGCCGACGACGATGACACCGCGGGTGCGGCCGATACGTTCGCCGCATTCTCGCGCGCACAGGCGGCCGCCACCGTGATGGCGATCCTCGACACGTTCGACGAGGACAAGCGCATCGTGTTCGCGCTCGTCGAGCTCGAGCAGCTCAGCGTTCCCGAAGTCGCGCGCATGCTCGACATCAACCTCAACACGGCCTACTCGCGCCTGCGCCTTGCGCGCGCTGCGTTCGAGATCGCCGTTCGCGCCCGGGTGACCCCATGACCGACCTCTCGCGCAATCTTCTCGCGGCCGCCCGCGAGGGCCTTACCCCCGATGCCGCGGTTGCTGCCCGCGTGCGTGCCCGCGTTGCAGCTGCTGTTGGCGCGACCGCCGTGGTGGCACCCGCCGCGAAGGCGACCGCCAAGGTGACCGCGTTCAAGGTCGGCGGTGCGATGCTCATCGTCGGCATCGTCACGGCCGCGCTCATCGCGGTGCCAGGCAGCGAGCGCGCTGTCGCTCCACACGTCTCCACGCCGAGTGCCGAGCTCGACGAGCCGCGCGGCATCGCCGAGCACGTCACCGTCGCCGAGCCGGTCGCGCCCCCGATTCCCGCCCCGCGCCTGGAATTCCACGGCACGTCACCCCGCGCGAGCCTGGCACGCGAGGTCGAGCTGATCGATCGCGCGATGCTCGCGCTCCGGCAGAACAAGCCGGCGGCGGCGCTCGAGGCAACGACGACGTTTGATCGCGAGACCCACCGTGCCGGTCAGATGGCCGAGGACGCGGGCGCGATCGCGCTCGAGGCCCACTGCAAGCTCGGCCACAACGTGAGCATCTTGCTCGAGGTGTTTGATCGCACGTACCCGAGCTCTGCGCAGCGCGCGCGCATCCGCGACGCCTGCGGCCGCTAACCGAAGCGGCGCTCGAGGTCGGCTCGGTTCGCCTCGAACCACGCCGCGATCTCGCGCACGAATGGATCGCCGGATTCGTCGTCGGCGTACACGAACATTCCGGACCAGATGTCGCGCCCGATGTGAATCGTGCAGCCGTGCTTGCTCAGCCTGCCGATCACCATGTCGAGGCCGGGCAGCGGCGGCATCACGAGCTCGAAGCCCAGCGTCGCAGCCGCCACGTTGACGACCTCGACCAGCAGCTCGTTGCTGCCGTCCCACACGTCGAAGCTGGGCCGGCCGCTCGCCGTCTCACACCATTGCGGCTCGAGCGCCATCAGTCCCTTACGAGCCGACGCGCGCGACCAGGGCCTGCGCCTCTTCGACGAACTTCGCCTTGTGATGGCGATCGAACTCGGTCCACGTCGCGAACGTGCTCGGGTCTGCGCGGTCGACGAAGATCATGCCGTTGAGGTGATCGACCTCGTGCTGATAGGTGCCGGCCTTGAGCCCGTGCACGACCTCGTCGATCGCGTTGCCGTGGCGGTCCCACGCCTGCACGCGCACGTGCACGTTGCGCTTCACGCGGCCGCGCAGGTTCGGCACGCTGAGGCAGCCCTCGTTGTTCGAGAACATCTCGTCGTCGACCGCGGTGAGCACGGGGTTGACGAGGATGGTCAGCGGAATCTGCGGCTTGTACGGATAGCGCGGGTTGTTGCGAACCTCGATCGCGCAGATGCGAACCGGCTCGTAGACCTGGGTCGCTGCGAGGCCGGCACCATCGGCGTCATGCATGGTCTCGACCAGATCGTCGATGAACTGCTGCATTGCCGGCGACGCGAGCTCCTCGCGGCTGACCTCGCGCGCAACCTGACGCAGCACGGGATGCCCGATCTGAGCGATCTTACGGATGGCCATGGCCGAACTCTAGCGCGCGTCGGTGCCGATCGCGTCCGCGACTGTCGAGAACCCGGACTGGCGGAGGCGTGCGGCAATCTCGCGCTGCACCCGGCGCGGCCAGAACGGACCGCCGTAGATAAATCCCGTATAGGCCTGTACCAGCGTCGCGCCGGCGCGGATTCGATCCCAGGCGTCGTCGCCATTCTCGATGCCGCCCACCGCGATCAGCACGAGCTTGTTGCCGACCCGCGCGCGGAGCCGGCGCAGGACCTCGAGCGATCGCTGCTTGAGCGGCGCGCCCGACATCCCACCGTTGCCGAGCGCGGTGACGTGCGGCTCGGGTGTGGTGAGCCCGCTGCGCGAGATCGTGGTGTTCGTTGCGATGATGCCGTCGAGCGAGAGCTCGAGCGCGAGATCCGCGATCGCATCGACATCGGCGTCGGCAAGGTCGGGCGCGATCTTCACGAGCAGCGGCACGCGCCGCATTGGCGACGCCAGATCGCATGCCTCGCGCACGCCGGCGAGCAGCGGCCGCAGCTTCTCGACCGACTGCAAATCTCGCAACCCGGGCGTGTTCGGCGAGCTCACGTTGACGACCATGTAGTCGGCGAGCGGCGCGAGGGCCTGCGCGCTCGCGGTGTAGTCGGCGAGTGCATCAACCTCGGCGACTCGCTTGGTCTTGCCGATGTTGACGCCGACGGTGCCCGCGGTGCGATGCGCGAGCCGGCGCGCAGCCTCGGCGGCACCCCCGTTGTTGAACCCGAGCCGATTGATCAGCGCGCGGTCTTTCGGCAACCGGAACATGCGCGGCTTGGGATTGCCGGGCTGTGCTTCGGCGGTCACCGTCCCGACCTCGACGAAACCAAAGCCGAGCGCGAGCAGACCGCTCACGCCCCTGGCTTCCTTGTCGAAGCCCGCGGCGAGGCCAAGCGGCCCGGGTAGGTCGCGGTCGAACACGCGCACCTGGAGCGCCGGATCGCGAGGTGCGAGCAAGCGCTGCATGAGCGCCCGCATCCCCGGAACGGCGACGAAGGCGCGCAGCAAACCAAACGACACGCGGTGCGTGCCCTCGGCCGGTAGCCGGCTCAGAACGAGCCAGTAGAAGAAGCGGTACATCGCGGGGCGACGATACTCGCTTTCGCGTGGACTAGAACGTGCGGTTCGGAAGCGCGAAGCGGAACGACATCTTGCCGTCCGCACCCGGCTTGCCGGTCGCGCTGCCGCTACCCTGCGGCTCGATCACCGCGCTCATCGTGAGCGTCGGGACGCTGGCGACGCAACCGTCGTTGGCCGGGACGAGCTCGTTGCCGGCCATGATCATGTGCTGCAGCATCAGACCCGAGATCGAGCCCTCGAACCTGCCGTCCACATCCGTGAGCATCAGCGTGCCGGCGGTCGGCATGTAGATGTCGGTGATGTTGATCATGTTGTTGGCGCTGTACAGGTCGGTGAACATGAACACGCACGCGCCACAGGTCGCGTAGGCCGCCTGGTCGCCGGTCAGCGAGACCGTGGCCGGCGTGATGCCCGCGTCGAACGGCGGGACACCCGTGTAGAGGCTGACCTGGATGAAGTCCGGCTTGGCTGTCGGATCCACGCGGCCACCCCAGAACACCTGGAGCATGTCGCCCGAGCCGTCCGAGCCTGCGAACTGGCTGTTCGAGCCGGCGAGGACGTTGCCGTATGTGGGGGCAGCCGTGCAAACCACCGGCGCGGCGTCGATCAGCTTTGCAGCGTCGGGACGCACCGAGATCTTACCGCCGCCGTCGTCGCCGCCACAGGCGAGCGCGATCGGGATGAGTGGCAGAGCAGCAACGGTGAAGACTGAAAACTTCGCTGGCATGTTGTCCCCTAAAAGGCTGGTTCAGAGAGGCCGCACCCTATCCAGTTCGCCGCCCGGATCCAATCCCTTTTCGGCCTACACGAACTGCCTTTTCGCTGTCACAACCGCTGCGTCGAGTCCGCTATCGTTGCGCAACCTGTGACTCGATTCGCGTTTGCGACCTGCCTGCCGGGCCTCGAGCCCGCCGTGAAGAGGGAGGTCGCGCGCGTGAGGCCCACGCTGCGCTTCGCGTTCTCACGTCCTGGGTTGGTCACGTTCAAGTCCGAGGTTGACATCACGCCCGACGACGTTCCTGCCTCCGTCTTCGCGCGGGTCTGGGGCCAGTCGATCGGTCCGGCCACTGACCCTGCCGATGCCGCGCGACAGGTCGCTACCCTCGGACCGACGCTCGTTCACCTGTTCGCGCGAGACCCGGAGGCCGACCTCGCGTTGCTCGAACCGTGGGCTGCGGCACTCCGCGACACCCGTACTGGCGCCGCGGTCGCAGGCGATCTCGTCGCGGACGTGATCGTTTCAACAGACGAGCCAGCGTGGATCGGATTGCACCGTCACGGCGCCCATCACCTCCCTCTCGCAGGTGGCGCGATCAAGGTCGACATGCCGGCCGACGCACCGTCGCGCGCGTACGCCAAGATCGAGGAGGCGATCCAGTGGGCAGGGCTGCGGTTCCAAGCAGGGCAGGTCGCGCTCGAGATCGGTGCTGCACCAGGTGGCGCGGTGATGGCGCTCGCACGGCGTGGCCTCGAGGTGCACGGCGTCGACACTGGCGAGCTCGCGCCGCAGGTGCGCGCGCTACCCGGCGTGCATCACGTTCCGATGAAGGTCGGCGCGCTGCGCTGGGAACAGTTGCCGCCGCGGATCGACTGGCTCCTCGTCGACGTCAACCTCGCACCGCAGGTCGCGCTCCACGAGGTCGCGCGCCTCATGCCGCGGCTTCGCCCGACGTTGATCGGCGCGGTGTTCACGCTCAAGCTCAACGACTTCGCGTTCGTCGACGCGCTACCGACGCTGACCAAGCGCATCGCCGACCTCGGCTTTGCAACGGTGCGTCTCCGGCACCTACCGTCGAACCGCCGCGAGATCTGTGTTGTCGCGCTCCGCGGTTAACGGGCGTAGCTCATGATCGCGCTCGGCCGGTGCGGGCGCCGATCGCGATCAGCGTACGCGCGCTCGAACTCCTCGCTGGTGTAGCGCAGGCCGAGCGGCGGCGGCGGATCGATCTGGATGAACGCGTTGTCGCGGATGCGCAGCGCGCGCAGGCGAGCGAGCACTGCGTCGGGATTCATCGAGCCCGCGGTGCGTGCGAGCACCGCGAGGGCGGCGTCGAGCGCGCGCGGCGAGACGGGGATGCCGCTCTCGTCCTCGCGGCGGAAGTCGCACGCGGCGAGCGCTGCACGCGTGATGCCCCACGACGGGCTCTGGGTCGCGGTGACCAGATGCTCGAACTTGCCCGCCTCGAGGTCGGCCCACGCCTGGCGCTCCATCGAGTACTCGATCGACGTGCGCACCGACGGCGCCTGCTGCGCGATGATGCGATCCATCGTCTCGATGAGATCCGCAGCGAGCTCGCCGTTGGGCTGCAGGCGCGCCGCTTCCTTCGCGTATGGATGCGCATCGACGTGGCGGCCCTGACCCGCGAGCGCTCGGGCCATTGCGTGAAGCCCGACCGCGCGGAACTCGCGCTGCAGCGTCTTGGAGCCGATCAGCTGCGAGGCAATCGTTTCGCACTCGACGAACTCGCCGAGCCGATACAGACCCGTCGCGAGCGCCATCATCACTTCGGGGTCATTCGCCCCGAGCATGATCGCCTTGCGACCGGCCTCGACCGCGACCGCATCGTTGTCGGCGCGATACGCCACGGCCGCGAGCACCGCCCAGTCCTCGGCGGCGCGGAACCGGCGCGATGCGTAGCGCAGCACCGGCACCGCATCGGAGTAGCGGCCGCTATCGGCGAGCACGCGCCCGACGAGCCGCGGCGCATCGTTGCGCTCGTGGGCGGCGAGCACGCGGATCGCTTCGTGCGCATTGCCGAGCCGGCCGAGTGCGACGGCGAGGCTGTGTGCACGCTTCGCGTTGCCCGGTTCGACGGCCACCGCCCACTTGAGGTCCTGCACCGCGATGTCGAGCTTGTCCTCGGATGCGGCGACGAGGCCGGCCTGTAGCGCTTGATCGCCGTCGATCGGCGTCGAGATGCCTGCAGCGCGCCACGCCGGGATCAGCGCGGTGATCGCGGCGCTGCGCTCCTTCGCGGTCGCCGCGGTCAGTGCGTGGCACGCGGCGGAGAAGCCATCTCGCACGCGGCGCGTGCTCATCAGACCCTGCGCGACCGCGAGCCACGGCGCGGCGACGCCGGTTGGATTCGACATCGCGGCGAGCCAGTGCACGTCGAGGTGAGCCTCGGGCGGGCCGGCCTGGGTGGCAGCGGTCGACCACGCGAGCGCGGTGGCGCCAGACTCGACGGCGCGCGCGCAGCGCTCGAACAGCATCGCGGCCGGCTCGTACTGCGATGGATCGACCGCGAGGTCGTGGGCCATGCGCAGCTCCCAGCCGATGCGCTCGTCGCCGCGCAACAGGCGCTGCACGGTGGGCAGGCCGCCGACGATGCCGTCGATATACGCGCCATGCTCGGCCTCGAGATCAAGCGCGCGCTCGACGCGCAGCAGCCACGTGTCGAGCAGCCACTCGGGGGCACCGCTCAGGTGCTCGAAGATCCGCAGCAGCGCGTGGATCGCGTTCGGCTCGATCTGGTACCGCGAGCGGCGCACGAGATGGAGCGCCTCGGTGGCGATGTGGCGGTACGCGCCGGCAATCGGCGTCGGCGCGATCGACGCCTCGGCGAGGTACTGCATGACCGCGACACCGAGCGCGAGCATGGCGCCCGAAGCGTGGGCGTCGCGATCCTTGGCGGGCGGCACGAGCGCGGTCCACCACTCCTGCGCGAGCTTGTCGGCAGCCTCGAGCGTGTCCTCGTCGGGACGGGCGAGGCGTGCGAGCAGCGAGCCCGCGGACTTCTGGACGGCCGGCAGCGTCGCGAGCAGATCCTTGATCCAGCGGACGTCGGCGGCCAGTGGCTTGCGATCACCGAGCGCGCGCTGGACCGCGCCCGTGTTCAAGTTCGGCACGAAGTCCGCGAGGTCGCGCGCCGCCATCCGGGCGAGCCGCAGCGCACCGCGCTCGAGCCGTTTCTCGATCACGCGCTCCCACTCCGAACCCTGGCGCGTGGCCGCGAGCCGAAGCACGCGGTTGACCTCGGCCTCGAGGCGCGACTGGTTCCGCCGGAGCTGCGTGATCTGGATCTGATCCATCGCGGCGTCGAGCTCGCCGGCCAGGATCAACGTTCGTGCGGCAGCGAGGCGCGCCTTGCCGTCGCCCATGAGGCCCGCGCCGTCGAGCCCGGCGCAATGATGGATCGCGATCTCCGCCTGATCTGCGCGGCCGATCGTGATCAGCGATTCGATCATGATCGCTGCGTCTTCGTCGTCGGTGATGCGGCCGCGCGCGAGGCCCGCGACGGCGCGACCTGGATCGCCGCGGTGGTAACCCTCCCATGCATACGCACGCGCGAGCAGCCCGGCGTCGGTCTTCCAGTGCGAGATGCGCTTGTGCGCCCACGCGAACGCTTCCTGCGTAGGTTGATCGTCGGGCAGCTGCGACAGCGCGCTATCGGCGAGCTCGATCGCCTCCTGGATGCGACCGACGTCGAGATGCGCGAACGCGATCAGCAGCGCGGCGTGGTGCGGCGCCTGCCAGTCGTTGGCCGAAAGCTTGCCCGCGCTCATCCGATCGAGAATTTCGCGGCAGCGATACTGCGACTCGGCGAACGCCTGGCCCGGCCGGCCGACCTGCCGCAGCCGTCGCACGCAGTCCAGGTGCGCGGCGCCGAAGTCAGGAGCGGCCACAGTCGCGCGATCGGCCCAGCGGTAACTCTCCTCGCGGCGGTTCTGCTGCTCGGCGAGCTGGAGCGAGTAGTTGTGACACGCGTACGGATTGCCGGGCATCAGGCTCGCGGCGATGCCCTGATGGCGCACGCCCATGTTCTCGAGCGGGCGATCCGCGTCGAACGGCTCGCCCCAGATCGACAGGTGCGGCTTGCCGTACATCGGGCACTCGGTGATGAGTGGCAGGATGTCGCGACGGTCGGCATCGCCTCGCATCAGCCCCGTGACGTAGGCGTTGCGGCGCGCAACCGGATGCGTGGAATCGAGCGCGAGGATCTTCGGATCCAGGGTTCGCGCCGCGGTACCCGAGACCTCGGCGAGCACGCGCAGGTACGGGATGGCGAGCTTGGGCAGCGGGTCGAGGAGCTTGGGCTGGATCTGCGCCGTGTCGCTGCGCAGCGACAGCATCGCGCTCGCCTTCACCAGGCGCTCGCCGGCCGCCTTGATGTCGTCGACGGTGAACACCGGCAGGCCCGACACCTGCGGCAACCGGCGCGCGGTGAGCCACTGCGCGATGCAGTGCGAGATCTGTTGCGATAGCGGAACATCGGCCGGCGAGGTCCACTCGTCGTTGGTGCCGTTGGGCTGGCGCGATCGCAGCAGTGCTGCCTGAGGTCGCATGCGGTCGAGGCTGATCTCGAACCAGAGGATCTCATTGCGGCGCGAGATGCGGAACAGCCAGTCGACGGTGTCCTCGATCTGCGGATGGTTCGCGTCGAGGATCCGGCCTTGATCGTCGCCATAGCGCTCGTCATCGTCGCCGAGCGTGACGACCGGATGGCGCAGGAAGTGATCGAACACGATCAGCGACACCATCCGCGCGATGAACGGGCTCGCCGCCGCATGCTCCAGCGGCACGACCAGCGTGCTCGCGAGGAACGTCGCGCGATGCGGATACGGCAGCGGCATGCGGGGCCCGAGGATACCGCGCAGGGGCATCACGCCCGCTCGCGGCGATGTCAATTCGAGGGGGTGATGCCCAGCTCGCGTGCGAGGCGGTCGGCGTCCTCGGTCCGTCCGCATGCGGTCAGCGCTCGCCACGCTGCGAATCGCTCGCGCCGCGGGCCCGTCGTGACCAGCGAACCGACCTCGGCGCACGCGCCGGTGGGGTCGCCGGCGGCGAGGGCGGCATCGATCACGAGGGCCCGAGCGGCCGGCGTGTCACGCGCGGCGCGGTTGATGCGTGCGAGCGCGAGCGCACGCACCGGATTGGCGCCGGCACCGAGGTAGAAACGGGCCGCGTGATCGGCAAACGCCGCGGGCAGCGCGGTCACGTAGCGCTCCCATGCGGCGGTGGCGGCGGCGATGCGAGACGGGTCCTTGGACAGCGCCGCGGCGACGGCCAGCAGCGCCGGGTGGCGCTCGGCATCGACGGCGACGAGCGCACGTGCGGCCTTCGTGTCGCCCGTCGCGGCGAGCGTGTCAGCGAGATGAACCGTGGCCTCGACGTGCGCAGGCAACCGGCGGTGGGTCTCGGCGTAGAAGTCGCGTGCGGTCGCGGTCGCCCCGGCCTGCTCGTACAGCAGGCCCCACTGGAACAGCAGGAACGCGAAGTACGTCGGCGTGTTGTTGCGCAGGTTCTCCACCGCCGTCGGGATCATCGCGATCCCCTCAGGGGCGCGGCCCGCCTCGCGGAGCGCTGCGGCGTAGAGCGTGACGCTCACGGCATCGGGAAAGATGGCGACGCGAGCCTTGCGCGCTGCGAGCACGGGCTCGAGGTTGCCGATCGCCTGATCGAGACCCAGCTGAAGCTCCTCGGCCGCGGTCTTGTTGGTGAGCTTGGCGATCGTCGTGCGTGCGTCGTCGAACGCATGCACGGCGAGCTGCGCACGCGCGAGCACCGCGAGAGCCGCAGCGTTGTCCGGCCGCTTGTTGACGGCATCGCGGGCGCGAGCGAGCCCACGTGTGTAGTCCTCGAGGATGCCGCGGATCGACGCGCGCTCGAGCAGCAGCCCGACGAGCTTCACATCGTCTGCGTCGGCCCGGCGGATCTCGTCGTCGAGACCGCGCATCCAGGCAGCGCCGTCGTCGCTGTACGGCAGCTTGGGCACGGCGGTCGCTGGCCCGGAGCCCGAGCCAGCGCTACCCTGCGACGGCGCGGGGTTCTCGCCGCGGCACGCTACGATCAGCGCGACCACGACGAGGAGGCGGCACATCAGTGCGGCGCGCCGAGATACGGGAAGGCGGCGAGCAGGTCGGTGTGAGCCGCAACGTTGTCGCCGAACTGCGGCGTGAACATACCGTCGGTCGAGAAGCCACGGATGCCGAGCGCCGTCACGCTGTACGTGAAGTCGATCACGTCGTACGCCGGGGCGCGACCACCGCAGGTCGTGTTGCCGCCACCCGTCACGACGCCGAACTCGACCGCGAGGTAGAGACCACACGTCGAGCGGCTCGTATCGAGGTACAGGCGATCGTCGGCGAGCAGACCGGCGAGGGTGCCGTACGCCGTCACGTTGGTCGTGCCCGTCGTCGAGTATGCGATCTGGTTACCGCACCCGAGCGGCGCGGTGCCAGCCAGGGTCGAGCAGTCGTCGTTGCCGACGAGCTCGCCCTGCTCACAGATGCCGTTGCCTTCGAGACCACCGTCGAGCACATCGAGGATCGCGAGGTTCTGCGCGAACTCGCTCACGTAGGACGCGCGCCACGTGCCGACCGACTTGTCCGCGTTGTACGCGTCCTTCGCGGCGTCGCCGGGCCCCGACGTCGGCGTCGCGTCGGTGAAGGCCTGGTTGAGCGCGGTGTTGATTGCGGGACGACCCATGCGGTCGATCTGCGTGGTGCCGATCGTGGGTGCCGCCGGACAGTCCGAGCAGTATGCGTCCTGGGGCGGACCATCGGGACGACGTGCCGCGTCGGGGCGGGACTTGTTGTCACCGCACGCGACGAGCGCGAGCGAGGTGAGACCGAGAAGCTTGATCTTGGTGTTCATGATCGTTCTCCTGGTTCTCACTGCGCCGCGTGGGTGCTGGCCCACACGGAAACGAATTTGTTGGCGGTATCGATGACGAGGTCCTTGTCGAGCTGGATCACGATCGCCATCACGTTGAAATCGGCGAAGCAGTCCGCCACGTCGGCCGGACACGGACCCTCGATGGTTGCCGTCGTCGTGCCCGGCGTCGACGAAGTGGGCGTCGCGCCGAGCGCGGTGCGCAACGCGCTGGTCGTCGCGTTGGTGATCGCCAGGTTGTCGATCTCGGTGGGGCAGCCGTTGACGTCGTCGGTCACATTCGCTGACGTCACGACGCTCTTGGCATTGGTGAAGCCCGTCAGGTTGAAGAAGAACGGGTCCGAACGACGTCCCGCGAACACGCGGAACTTGTTCGACGCGCTCGCGCGACCGGAGACCACGCTGAGGTCACCGGTCACGTAGTCGATGGTTGCGCCGTCCTTGGCGACGACCCAGCACTGGCCGGATGTGTCGTTGACGAACGTGCAGACGACCTTGGTCTCCGTGCCGGGCATCCCGAAACCGGGGTGCTGCTCGACATGGAACACGTACTGGATCGACGGGCCGAAATGGCGCGTGCCATCGTCGGCCGGCGACACCGTCAGCGCGAGGTTGACCTTCGCGCCGTCGGAGGTCATCCAGGTGTAGACATCATTGAGGTCGGCCATGGTGTTGGCGGCCAGCTTGACGTTCGCACCGTCAAGATGGTCAGCGGCACGGAGTGGCGAGCCATAAAAGGCCGCCGCGCATAGGGCTCCCGCGCCCGCGAGGAAGGCTAGTTTCTTCAAAATATCCGCCTTGGCAAAAGGTGAGCGTACATAAGCATAAATCCTCGACGCGGGGCAATTCGCGCCCAGTTTCGGGCACCTCACGGGGTGATCAATGCACGGGGACCGTGTGATACCCTCGGAGCAAGCGCAGACGGATTCGTCCGTCTCCGACTTGTTCTATCAACCCGTCCGCAAGTCCGAGAATCGTCGAGGAGACCGTCCGTGGGTACGAAGCTCTACGTAGGCAATCTGAACTACAACACGACCGAATCATCTCTCAGAGAGGCATTCGGGGCGAACGGACGAGAAGTCGCGAGCGTGTCGATCATCATGGATCGAGAGACCGGTAGGTCTCGCGGCTTCGCATTCGTCGAGATGGCGACGCCCGAAGGCGCGCAGCAAGCGCTCGCGGATCTCGACGGGCAAGAGCTCGACGGGCGCATGCTTCGCATCAATGAAGCACGCGAACGCGAGGCCGGCGGCGGCCGTGGCGGCGCTCCAGCAGGCGGCGGCTATCGCGGCGGCGGTGGCGGCGGTTACGGCGGCCCACCCAGCGGTGGCGGCGGTGGCGGCTATCGCGGCGGCGGTGGTGGCGGCTTCGGCGGTCCTCCCGGCGGTGCTCCGCGTCCGGGCGGCTTTGGTGGACCTCCCAGTGGTGGTGGTGGCTTCTCGCGCCCCGGCTTCGGTCCTCCGCGGTCACCCGGTGGCGGCTTCGGCCCGCCACGCGGTGGTCGCGGCAAGTCCGACAAAGAGCGTGAGCGCGGTGGCCCTGCGAGCGACGAAGACAAAGCTCGCAAGCAGAAGGGTCGTCGCGGCATGGGCGACGACACCGACGATTACTAGATCGCGTGCGCGTCGGGCCTGAGCTCGCCGCACCTAGCAATCCCAGATGCTGCCGTCCTGGATCGAAGCGCAGCTGCCGCCTGGCGCGCGTCACTCCGACGTCGCCGTCGGTGGTGAGCGCATGCACGTGACCGAGTGGGGGCCGGCCGACGGCAAGGCCGTGTTGCTGCTGCACGGCAATCCGACGTGGAGCTTTCTGTGGCGCAAGGTCATCGCCGCGGTGCAGTCGCGACCCGGTGGCGATGCGCTGCGGATGATCGCGCCCGATCTGATCGGGCTTGGTCAGTCGAGCAAGCCGACCGGCGCGGCGCACTCGCTCGAAGCGCACAGCACGTGGCTCGGCACGATGCTCGACGAGGTCGTGCCCGGCCCGCTCGTGTTTGTGGGGCAAGACTGGGGTGGACCGATCGGTCTGCACGCGCTGAGCTCGCGCCGCGCGCGGTTGCGTGGCCTCGTGATCGGCAATACGGCCGTCAGCCCGCCGAAGCCGGACTTCAAGCCGACGCTGTTCCATCGGCTCTCGCAGCTACCGATCGCGAGTGACGTGCTGTTCCGCTACCTGGGCTTTCCGCTCGGCTTGCTGCACACGTCGCAGGGCGACAAGCGCAGCATTCGCGGCGAGGTCGCGCGTGCGTATCGCTGGCCGCTGGCCAGGCGCGCGGATCGCGAAGCACCGCTCGCGCTCGCGCGCATGGTGCCCAACTCGCAGACTCACTTCTCGGTGCCGGCGCTGCAAGTCGTCGACGAGATGTTCCGGACCGCCGAGGTCCCGCTCGACATCGTGTGGGGCGACAAGGATCCGATCCTCGGTCGCGTGGTGAATCACCTCGAGCGGATGCGGCCCGACGCGAAGATCGTTCGCACGCAAGCGGGGCACTTCCTACAGGAAGAAGTGCCCGAGCCGATCGCCGATGCGATCGTCGATATCGTCGCCCGTGCGGACTGGTCGTGAGCACGACCAAGACCCGGTTTGCCGTCGCATCCGACGACAACGGACTGCGCCTGGACCAGGTGCTGCCACGGCACGTGCCCGGCCTGTCGCGGCGCAAGGCTCGCGCCGTGATCGACATCGGTGGTGTGTTCGTCGACAAGACGCGCGTGAAGGTCGCCGGTCGCATCGTGCGCGCAGGCCAGATGATCGAGGTAAATATCGGTGGTGCGATCACGCGCGCCGCCGAGACGCCGCTCGCGCCGCGCATCGTGCACGTCGACGATCACATCATCATCGTCGACAAGCCGGCAGGCCTCGTCACGGCGCCAACGCCCGAGGCGAGCCGCGGTGATCTGCTCGACCAGCTCTCGCGCGAGTACGGCGAGGTGTTCCTCGTCCACCGCATCGATCTACCGACGAGCGGCCTGCTGGTGTTCGCGCGCAACCGCGCCGCCAACAAGCTGCTCGGCGATGCGTTCAAGCTCCACGATGTCGATCGCGAGTACCGCGCTGTCGTCGTCGGCAGCGTCGCCGCGCAGACGATCGATGCGCCGATCGACAGCAAGCGCGCGGTCACTCACATCGTGCCGCTCGAGACCCTCGCGAATGCGACGCTGATCCGCGCGACGCTCGAGACCGGCCGCACCCATCAGATCCGCATCCACCTCGCCTCCATCGGTCACCCGGTGTGCGGCGATCGCACCCACGGCGGCGAGGCCGAGCGCGCGTTCCTGCCGCGGCCGCCGCGCCTCTTCCTCCACGCCGCGATCCTCGGCTTCGTGCATCCCGCGACGGGCGAGCGCGTGCGATGGGAGGCGCCTCTGCCACCAGAGCTTGCCAGCTGGCTCGAACGGCTGCGGCCCTCGGCGTAGACTCTCCCGCCATGGATCCGCGCATCGAAGACATCATCGCGTTCTGGTTCGGCGACCGCTCACCCGAGGCGGCGAAGCGCTGGTTCGTCAAGAACGCCGCATTCGACGGCGAGATCCGCACGCGGTTCGGCGAGCTCCAGGCGATCGCCGCGAGTGGCACGCTCGACGGTTGGACGGCCACGGCGCGCGGCGCGCTCGCGCTGAACATCTTGCTCGATCAGTTCCCACGCAATCTATTCCGCGACGACTCGCGCTCGTTCGCGACCGACGGCAAGGCCCTCGCGATCACCCAGGAGCTGATCGCCTCGGGTCGGATCGCTGACCTCGCGCCGATGGAGCAGATCTTCGCGCTCATGCCGCTGATGCACAGCGAGGATCGCGGCGTGCAGCGCGAGAGTGTGGCGCAGTTCGAGAAGCTCGCGAGCGAGCTTCCCGGCGATGGCCTGCTCGAGAACAGTGCCGACTATGCGCGCAAGCACGCCGAGATCGTCGAGCGGTTTGGCCGCTTTCCGCACCGCAACAAGCTCCTGGGCCGTGAGTCGACCGACGAGGAGATCGAGTTCCTCAAGCAGCCCGGCTCAAGCTTTTAGGGTCAGACACAAATAGCACCACTAGCTCCTGTGCCCGACCGGGCTTTGCGGAGTTAGGAGGGCTAGTGGTGCTAAGAGTTGTCCCGCAAGTAGGTCCAGGACGGACCGTACCTTTGGGACGTGTTGGTTCGCGTCCATGCTCGGTCTGACGTGGTCTGGCGCGAGCCAGTCTCATTCAGGGTTGAACAGGATGCCCCACCAACGTTTCGCC
>JBBQFU010000156.1:0-21515 GCA_038322185.1 Haliangiales bacterium | reverse complement strand
TTGTTCGGCGTGAACCCGTGGCGGTTGCAGGCGTGGTTGGGTCACAAGCGGATCGACGAGACGATGCTCTACGTCCACGTGGCGGAGGCGCATCACCGCGAGCTACCGGACATCGTCCGCGAGAATGCGCGCGGGTTCGATGATCCCGATCGGCGCGTGCTCGCGCTGCTCGGCGCACGCGGCAGCATCGAACTGAGCGACGTTCGTGGCAGCCACGTGGCAGCGAAAGTCACCGTCGAGGAGGGTTCTTCAACGAAGTCCGCTGCTTGATTAGTGCGAGCGGGGGGACTCGAACCCCCACGGAGTTAATCCACCAGATCCTAAGTCTGGCCCGGCTACCAATTACGGCACGCTCGCGTGACGGTCGTATAGCACGAGTAGTGTGCCCGCGGCTCGGAGGCTCGCGTTACGCGACGTGCCTTGTTGCAGTAGGTGTCGGTCTGCGAATGGCAATTGGGGCAGAGGAGACGCAGGTTCCCGAAGCGATTGTCGTTGTTGATGCCGTTGATGTGATCGAGGTGAAGGACGAGCTCGCTGCCGAGCCACTCGTGGATTCCACACAGCTTGCACTGATAGGTCCAACCCTTCGCGAGCAGGCGCTTGACGAGCAGCGGACCGGATCCAATGATCGGCGAGTTCTCGACGAACACCAGTTCGTCCGGAATCGTGCACTTCCGCACGGTCGCGGCGACCGTTGGATGAGTCTCCTTGGTCTCGCCACGGCTCCAGCCCTGCCCGCGAAAATGCGTCGTATCGATCGCCTGCTCTTTCAGTCGAGTCTTCAATTCGTGATGCGCACGACCTTCAGTGGGCAGCTCGAACGCAATCAAGACTTGAGCCACCGATAACGATCGCGCCACTGCGCGCGTCAACGCGTCGAGCGGAATTGCTTCGACGCGCAGTCGGAGCTTCGCTCCGAAGTGAGAGGTGTCGAGTTGGGCGTGGCGTATACGCCCAGCGATGTGTCGATGGTTGCCGCCGTTGGGAGTCAGCCCCAGCCGGCGAATCACGTCCGACAACGAGTCGGCGGATTCGACGAGCGGAGCCAGAAATTCGCGCGTGTACTTCGATCGACGCATGAAGCGATCGTAGCCGCGCGCTCTGACGGTGAAGCTCAGCTCTCTGCAGCTTCGATCGCGGCTTCGCCCTCGCGATAGGACGGGTACTTCAGCTCGATGCCGAGCTCGCGCTTCATCTTCGCGTTCTTGATCTTGCGATTGCGATGCGCGACACGCGCTCGGCCGCCTTCCAGCTGCGAACGGAACGGCGGCATCGGCACACCCATGCGCTCGGAGAGCCACTTCGCGTACTCGCCCTGCGTGGTCGGTTCGTCGTCGGCCGCGAGGTAGAGCGCCTTGTGCGGCGCCTTGTCCTCGCACGCGAACACGACGTTCACGAGATCATCGAGGTAGATGCGCGAGGTCGCGTGCTCGCCGGCATCGAGGATCTTGAACTCGCCCTTGCGGATGCGGTTGCGCACGCCACGGCCCGGACCGTAGACGGGCGCGAGCCGGAGGACGGTGATCTTGGGCTTCTCGAACGAGACCTTGAGGACTTCTTCTTCATCGCTCTGCACGTTGGCCATCGAGGCGTCTGGCGTGGTCGGCGTCTCCTCGTCGATCCAGGTCTCGTCGTCGGGCTGATCGCCGTAGAGGCCACTCGAGCTGAAGTGGATGAAGTTCCTGGCACCGACACCGTAGGCGGCCTGGAGCGCGGCACGGATCGCGTGCCCCGGTGGAAGCTGCGCGACGGGCGGGATCGAGTAGACGACGGTGGCGTCGTGCATGCTGTTGACCGCGCCGGTGAAGCCCTTGGGCGTCGCGGCATCGAGGAACTTCACCTCGGCACCGTCGGCACCGAGGGTTGGCTGCATGCGCCCGGTCGAGCGGCCACACACGCGGACCTTGCGACCCGCGGCGAGCGCAGCACGCGCGATGGCCGAACCGACATAGCCGCAGCCGAGGATCACGATCGGATTACTCACGCGGGGATTGTACCGACAATCAGGCGAACAGCTCGCTGCCCTCGAGCAGGACCGCGACCGGACCACTGTAGGGACCGCGCGTCACGACCTCCTTGGTGCGCTTGGCCCGCGCGAGCGCTGCGATCGCATCGATGCGCAGCGAGCCACCCGCGAACGGCGTGCTGGTGCCCTTCGTGTGCTCGATGCCGAGCAGGATCTCGGCGGATACATCGCCGGTATAGGGATCGAGCGAGAGGCTGCGCAAGCGCTTCACCTCGATCACCCGCGTGGCGGAAGCATCGAGGGTGCCGCTCCAGGTGCCCGGCTCGACGACGAGGTTGCGCACGCCACCATTGGGGTCGCGGCCACGCAGCGAGCCTTCACGCGGCGTGAGGCCGAGGCCGGCGGCGATGCCACGCTCGACGAGCGGGAACCGGCGGACGGGCTCACCCTCATCGCCGACGGGCGCGGAGTGAACACCGAAGTCGAGCGCACCATTGCTCGTGATGGTCAGACGATCGGGACCGTGGTCGGCACCAGGTACGACCGGCGCACGCTCGCGATAGCGCGTGAGTCCCATGCGCTCGACGACCGCATCGGCCTGCGCGACGAAGACACCCCACAGGCCGAGACCGTCATGGATCAGCGCATCGGTCCGCAGCACGACGGTCGCCGGACCCGGCGCCACGGATTTGGCGGACGCGAGAAGCTGAAGATCGTCGACGGCGGCCTTGACCGCCCGCGCCACACCGAGATCCTCGCGCCGGCGCGCCTCGCGCGAGACGACGAGCAAGCCATCATGCGCCGCGACCTCCGCATCGACCCGCATGTGCGTCGCCCGCCAATCGGTGCGCAGACCCTGGCGCGTCACGACCCGGACGTCCTCGCGGAGCACGGTCGCACGCGCCTCGACCGTGGAGCCCGCGGGACGATCGACCTTGGCGAGCGCGGCGGCCACCTCGAGGAGATCAGCCTTCATGAGGTCAGGCTCGATCAGCTGCACACGCGCCGGCGCTGCAGGCGGACGCGTGACCCACGGATTGCCAAACGAAGCGCGTGCGAGCGTGACCGCCTGCAGCACCGCCGTGTTCGCATTGCCATTGGCCGCATCGATCGCGACACGCGCACTACCGCGCCCCGTCGGAGAGTCGTCGTGAACGGTCAGGGTCCAGCGTACCCAGCGCTCGGAGCGACGGAGCGAGGCGTCGGCGGTCGCGACTTCTTGCTCGCGCTCGACGATGACCCAGTCGGCGAGACCGTGATCGCCGAGCGCGCGGATCAGATCACGGCGGCGCATCACGTCGGCCTCCTGCGCTGGCGCAGCACGCCTGTACCGAGCAGCCACGGTGTCTCGATCGAGCGATGGCGCGGCTGGCCCCCGACCTCGTCACGGATGCCGATCGAGCGCGTCTCCTTCGACAGATTACCGAGCGCACCGAACAGCTGCGAGTGCTGACCGACGAGCTCGATATCCGCGAACATTCTTCCGGTGCGCCGGCCACGCAACTGCTCGCGTGCACGCGCGACCTGAATGACGAAACGGTCACTCGATGGATCGATCAGCGTGCTCGTGTGCCCCTCGAGGATCAGCCCGTTGTCGAGCATCGACTCGGCAGCTGCCGTGCCCGCACCGAGCCGCAGATGCGAGGGCAGGATCTCGATGGGACCGACATGCCCCGCGCGCTGGCTCCGCTCGACACGACCCACGATCTGGCCGTGGTCGACGAGAGTCGTCGGCGTCGCGATCACACCGGCATCGTCGAACAGCATGCCGCCGTAGGCGCCGGCGACAGTCGGATCGTCGACGAGGGTGACCCGCTCGGAAAACGCTTTCGAGCCGGCCGCGAATCGGCGCGCGACCTCCGGGTTGCGCTGCGCATCGCTCGTGAGCAGCGTGCGCACGCCCGCATCGATCAGCGCAGCCGCGACCGCAGGATCGAGCATGAAGGCGCGCTCGCCGTTCTCGAACGTCTCGGGTGTGAGCAGCGCGAGGGCGTTCTCGCGCGTGGCGATGATCTCGTCGTCGGTGAGATCCTGGTCGTCGATGCCACCGGTCCACGCATGCGCGGCCTCGCTCACAAACGGCCGCGAGCCGTGCCACGCGACACGCGTGATCGATCGCCGCACGCGCACCAGCCGTTGCTCTTGCACGCGCCCCGGCGCGACGGACCACACGCGCGCATCGTCGATATCGAGCACGGCGGCGGCGTAGACGATGCGACTCGACAGGCCCTTGTCCCGCGAGGTCATCGCATCGACCCGTGCCAGCATCTGGCCGTCGCTGAGCACGTCGGGATCCGGCTTCGGCGCGATCATCGGCGTCGGCGGGGCCCCGAAGTCCACGCTCTTGGCCTTCGCGTTACCTGCGAGCAGCTTCACGGCGGCGAGCACACCGTTGCGCGAGAGATCGTTGGTCACCTGCTCGCGGCGCACGCCGGACTTCTCGCGCACGCTGAGCACGACACCGTCGCAGCGGCCGCGCGCGACGCCGGCACCGAGGACGTCGATCGCTGCGGTGGTGCGGCGCCGGCTCACCGCGAGGGCGTGAGGCTGATCGAAGCCTGCGCCCGTGAGCACGGAGACCGCATCCTTCAGCCAGATGTGGATCTCTGGATCGACGGAGCTCGCTCGTCGCACGCCCGTCGACTGCCCACCACACGCGAACAGGATCGCGTTGGCAGACGCGACTCCCAGCGTCGCGAGGAACTCTCGGCGAGACCACACGCCGCGAGCATAACGCGATCGCTAGCGCGAGCGAGCCACGCGGCCGCGGACCTCGCCGTCGACCTTGAGCTTCGGGCGCTTCGCGGTTCCGTCGAGCGTGACCTTGCTGCCAGGTGCACCGGCGTCGAGCCACGCAGCGACGCGATTGAAGTCCGCGAACCGGGTCGCCTTGCCCTCGGCGCCGAGAAAGGACATCAGGACCTCGCGTCCTTTGAAGCGCGCACCGGTGATGAAGCAGTACTTCGCCGACGCGGTGTAGCCAGTCTTGCCGCCGAGTACCTCGTACTTGCCCGCGACCAGCACCTGGTTCGTGTTGCCGTACGGGATCTTTGGCTTGCCGCCTTTGCCGACAATGACCTCGTAGTCGTCGGCCATGATCTCGCGCAGCACCTCGTCCTCGAGCGCGGCGCGCAGGCCGATCGCCATCTCGCGTGCGGTCGAGACGTTGCCCCGCATGCCGGTGACATCGGTGAACTTGGTCCGCTTGAGGTGGAGATCCTTGGCGATGTCGTTCATCGCCGACACCAGCTTCTCGGTGCTCATGCCAGCAGCCCGCCCAAGCGCCGAGGGGGCACGGTTGTCTGACGCCATGAGCATGGCGCGCAGGAGGTCCTTGTTTTTGAACACCCTCCGGATATCGAGCCGCGTTCGGGCCCCGCCGCGGGCTTGCTTGACGTCGACGCGGGTGATTTCGGTCCAGCCGTCGAGGTCGAGGCCCTTCTTCCGAACGGCCAAGGCCACGAAAATCTTGGTAGTCGAGGCGATCGCGCGGACCTCATCGGCGTTTTTGCCGAAGATCTCCGCGCCGGTCTGTGCGTCGATAACGACGACTGCCTTGGATTTGACCTCGGGAAGGTCCTCAGCGCCCGCAGAACGGGCGAGGACACCCACGATCACCCACAATAAAAAGGGGCGCACCACTCCATGAACGAAGTAACACGGGCCTCTACTAGCCGCGACTTTTCAGCGGCTTGTGCGCTACTATGACGCCTCGCGGAGTGGAAATGGACCCTCAATCAGGGGCCTCGTCGCCAGACCAAATCATCGGCCAGACCGTCGGCAACTATCTGGTTACCCAGAAAGTAGGCGAGGGCGGCATGGGCTCCGTCTATTTGGCGGAACACCCGACGATCGGAAAGAAGGTCGCGCTCAAGGTCCTGCACGCCGAGTTTTCCCAGAACGCAGAGGTCGCCGATCGCTTCTTCACCGAAGCAAAGGCGGTCAATGCGATCGGACATCCGAACATCGTCGACATCGTCGACTACGGTGTGATCCAGAGCGGCCCGGGCGGTCGCGATCGCCTCGTGTACTTCATCATGGAGTACCTCAACGGCACCACGCTCGCGCAGAGCGTGCGTACGCAAGCGCCGTTGGCCCCCGAGCGCGCGCTCACGATCGCGTTGCAAGTCGCCGACGCGCTCGCGGCGTCGCACAAGATGGGCATCGTTCACCGCGATCTCAAGCCCGACAACATCATCCTGATCAATCGCGGTCGCGAGCAGGACTTCGTCAAGCTCCTCGACTTCGGCATCGCCAAGCTCACCGGCAGCGACGGTCTGTCGTCGCACAAGACCCGAACCGGCCTCGTGCTCGGCACGCCGGCCTATATGTCGCCGGAGCAGTGCGAAGGCCGCGCGAGCGTCGATCACCGTACGGACATCTACGCGCTCGGCGTCGTCCTCTACGAGATGCTGGTCGGTCGCGTGCCATTCATCGGCGAGGGCTATGGCGAGATCCTCGTCCAGCACCTCACCCAGCAGCCGATTCCGCCGTCGCAGTACCGGATGATGTCGCCGCACATCGAGGCCGTGGTGCTCAAGGCACTCGAGAAGCGGCCCGACATGCGCTATCCGACGATGGACGAGTTCATGCGCGCGATGGCGGATCCGGTTGGATTCGTCGAGTCGCACGGTGGGCTCGCGGGCTTTGCTGCCAAGCAGCTCATGCCGTCGAGCGCGCCCCTACCGCCGTTGCGCCTCACGCCACCGCCGCTCACGCCCGTGCCGGGCTTGATGTCGCCCGTGCCGGGCACGCTGACCGCGCCGTCGCCGACGACGTTGGGGGCAGCGGTCGGTCAGACCGGCTATCACCCGCCCAGGAGCAAGGCGCCGTTCATCGTGGCCGGCGTGGTCACGCTGATCGCGGCTGCCGCCGCCGTGTTCTTTGTTGCCAAGGGCAAGAGCGGCGAGGACAAGCCCGTCGTGGCAGCAGGTAGCGACGGCAGCGACGACGTCGTGAAGATGGCTGGCTCGGACACAACACCGCCGCCGCCCGACAAGGGCAGCGCCGCGCTCGTCACGCCGCCAGATAACGGCAGTGCGGCGGTTGTCACACCTCCCGAGGACAAGGGCAGCGCGGCCGTCGTCGTGCCGCCGCCCGAGGACAAGGGCAGTGCCGCGGTTGTCACGCCTCCCGAGAACAAGGGCAGCGCGGCCGTCGTCGTGACGCCTCCCGAAAACAAGGGCAGCGCGTCGGTGCCGGACAAGACGATCGTCAAGACGTCGACCGTGAAGGTCACCTCGAACCCGTCGGGCGCCGAGATCTTGGTCGATGGCAAGGCGACCGGCAAGAAGACGCCGGCGGAACTGCTGCTGCCGCGCAAAGGCGTGAGGATCACGCTCCGCTTGAAGGGCTTCGACGACTACAAGAAGTCGATGGTGCTCGCTGCGGACGTGCTCGCAGTGGACGCTGTGATGAAGAAGACGGCAGTCGTACCGGGCAGGGGCAGCAGCTCCAAGCCGTGCGATACGTGCCTCGAACGACCTGACTGATCGGAGACTGAAATGAAGCGCCTGGTTTCTGTGAGACGTCTCGTGGTGGCGGCGATGTTGGTCCCCGCCCTCGCTCTGGCTCAACCCGTCAGGACCGCTGACGAGTGGTACAAGGAAGGCGAGACCCAGTACAACCTCGGGGACTTCGACAAAGCCGCCGACGCATTCAAGGCAGGATTCGCGGCCGAGACGGACGACTCCAAGAAGCCGGCGTATCTGTACAACGTTGCTCAGGCCTATCGGCAGGGCAACAAGTGCAAGGACTCGGCGTTCTTCTACAAGCGCTACCTCGTCCTCAAGGATCAGGACACCGTGAAGCCGCTCAAGCCCGAGAAGCGGGCCGAGATCGAGGCGCGCATCGCCGAGCTCGAGGAGTGCGCGAAGACGCAGACCAACATCGCGTCCAAACCGCCGAACAACACGATCAAGCCGACGACGGGCACGACCGGCACGACGGGCACCACGCCGCGCCCGACGACCGGGACGACCGGCACGACCGGCACGACCACGACGACCACGACGGGCACGACGGGCACGACGGGCCCCACCGTCGCGCAGCCCACCGAGAACGAAGAAGAGGACGAGCAAGAGGAGGAGGAGCCGGACGCGCCGTACGATGCGACGCAGCCGTCGCTGGTCTCTGCTCGTCTGCTCCTCGGCGGTGCACGCATTGGTGCCGGTGACCTCGCTGTGGGCGTGCGCGGCGCGTTCGCGCTGATCGCGGGCTACCCGGTCCTGCGCCAGGAGAAGCTGCTCGTCGAGGCCGGCGTCGGCTTCGCATTCACGCCGGTGCCGTATCGCAACAGCGTGACCGGCGGTGAGAGCCAGGCGTCGCTGGTCGGCGCCATGGTCAACGCCGCTGCCACGTTCACCGTCGCGCCGAAGATTGGCCTGCGCGGTGACCTCGGCCTGGGCCTGCTGAGCTTTGGTGGCCTCGAGATGGGCAACCCGTTCACCGAGAACATGCAGGGCACCACGGGTGCGCTGACGTCGTTCGCCTTCCGCATCGGCGTGTCGGGCGACTACGAGATCACGAAGAACCTGGTGGCCACCGCGACTCCGTTCGCGTTCACCTACAGCCCCGCGAAGACGGGCCTGCGCAGCGACATCAACGCGATCACCAAGATCGAGTTCATGGTCGGCGTCGGCTACCGGATGTAGTCATGAAAAAATGTCCGTTTTGCGCCGAGGAAATTCAGGACGAGGCGATCAAGTGCCGCCACTGCAACTCGTTCCTGAGTGCCGCACCACCGGCCGGTAACATTCAGCCCGTCGCTGGCGCTGCGCCCGCAGCTGCCGAACAGAGCACTGCGCCGCCGTTTGCGCGCGCGGCCGGTACGCCGGGCAAGGACGAGCCGCAAACCAAGCGCTCGATGCTGTACGAGGGAAACCCGTCGTGGAAGGCGTACCTCGGGTACTACCTGGCTGCGGCTCTCGGCGCGGTCATCCTGATCGCGATCCTGCACGCGGTCTCGGGCACGGGCGCACCGATGCAGACCAAGGTGATCAACGTCCTGATCCCGGTCGCCGTGTCAGTGGTGTTCCTGTTCGGCCTGCACCTGTATCGCAAGTCGATCAAGTTCCGCGTCTCGAACACGGTCATCGAGTACGAGAAGGGCTTCCTGTCGAAGCGCATCGACGTCGTGCAGCTGTGGCGCGTCAAGGACGTCGTCTACAAGCAGTCGCTCATGGATCGCATCCTCGGCATCGCGCACATCGGCATCATCACGAGCGATGCGACGAACCCGAGCTTCGACATCCTCGGGCTGCCCGCGTCGCGCCAGCTGTTCGAATCGCTGCGTGACTCGATCGAGATCCAGCGCCAGACGAAGAACGTCTACGGCGTCGTTTCGTAGCTCAGCGCTTCTTGGCGGGTTGCCGCGCTGGAACTTTCGACATGATCTTGTGCGCGAACAAGGTCACGACGATGAACATCGCGAACGCGACCATGCCGACCGAGCTGGTGCCGACCGGATCGGCGTTCGGCCCGCGACCGGTCTGGGTCATGCCCTTGACCGCGAAGAACGTCATCACGGCGCCGATGACCGCAGCGACCGCGAGCTTGCGGAGGCGAGGGCCGTAGTTGTGGAGGTCCACCGAGCTGTCGTCCATACCAGGGAGACAGCATGACCGCGGCCACGTTGCTCGCACAAGCGCTAACCCTTCGGGAAGCGCCGGCTAGCGGCGCAACTTCAACGGATTGACGCCCGTCAGCACCACCTCGCCGGTCGGCCCGATGCGAATTTCCGCCACTGGGGTCGCCTCGACATCAGCCTGCGTGTAGCGCGGGGTGAGCAGCTGGATGCGCTGGTTCGCCGACCCTCGCAGCCGGCTCGCGAGCCGGTCGGTCGACACGTAGCGGCCGTCGATGAGCACGTCGAGGCGCGCGAGGACCTCGGGGCCGTGTGGCAGCTCGCGGATCTCCTCGATCGTGTAGCCCGAGAACGCGAGCGTCGACAGGTTGAGCGCGCGCGCAGCGTCGAGCAGCTCGACCGCGGCAGCGGCCTGCTGCAGTGGCTCACCGCCCGAGAGCGAGAGCCCCTCGAGCGGCTTGCCCGCGGCGGCCGCCGCCTTCACTGCGGCGACCAGCTCGGCGGCGAGCGCGGTCACCTCGATCTCGCGGCCCCCGACGGTGGGGTGGGTCGCGGCATTGAAGCAGCCCGGGCAGCCGAGCGTGCAGCCCTGCATCCACACGACGAAGCGAGAACCCGGACCGTTTGCCCGGCTGCGCGCTTCGGTCGCGTGGACGCGGACGATCACTTCGCCGGCTTGGGGACCGTCGGCGTCGGGCGGACGGTGGTCAGGTTGCCAGTGATGTCGATTTCCTTGAGCAACAGATCGGGCGTGATGATGCTGCTCTCGATACCGCCCGACGGCACGAAGCCCTCGTCGGTACCACCCGTGAGCCGCAGCGCCAGCTGGTGCTGATCGGAGGACAGGAAGTTGTAGACCGTCGACTCCTTGCTCACGGCGAGCACATCCTTCCAGGCGCGGATCGGAACCTCGGCGAGCTGCACGCCGCGCACGAGCTCCTGCTTGCCGTTCGGGTACACGCGATATGCGACGACACTCGGCGGTGGCAGCTGCGGATCCACCGTCTTGATCATCTGCACCAGCTCGCGGCGCGTGAACTCCGGCGCACCGGTGACGGCCGCGTCGTCGAAGCGCTTGATGACGATGCCGTACTTGAGGCCTTCCGCCTTCGCGGCAGCGGCGAGCCGTGCGTAGAGCTGCTTGCGCGCGAGGCCGCCCGTTGCCTTCACGAACAGGTTCGTGGCGCTGCCATGGAACGCACCACCCTCGGCCGCGCGGCGCGCGTGACCGTTGGACTCCTGCCCCTTCTGCGACGGTGTCCGCGATAGCAGCAGCGTCTTGAGCATGCCGCCCTTGATCATCTCGACCTTCTGCGACGCGACGCCCTCGTCGTCGATCTTGTAGCCGCCGATCAGCGCCTTGCCGCCGCCTTCACGCGCGGTCGGATCGTCGATCAGCGACAGGTTCGGCGACAGGACCTTGAGGCCGACCTTGTCGAGCAGGGCACCACCGAACTGGCGAGCCTCTGCCGGAGACAGGCCCTCGGGAATCGGCGTGCCGCCGAGATGCGGCGACAGCATGAAGCGGATGAGGCCGACCGCGCCTTCACCCTCGAACAACACGGGGCCGCTGTAGCGCTCCATGACCGGCGCCTTCGCGAGATCGATGATCGATTGCGCGAGCCGCTTGCTCTCCTCGGTGAGCTCCTTGTCGCTCGGCAGATCCTTCGCGGTGTGGCCGTAGCGCAGGAAGTAGTTCGCGAGCAGCTGACCGTCGGGCGCTTGCCCGGCGACGCTGATCACGACGCCGCTCGCCCGGCGCGTGTCGGTGACGCTGGTGCCTTCGGTCGTGAGGTACCAGCGGCGCTCGAGGTAGCTGGTGAGCGCGACGCGCGAGTCACGCAGATCGGGTTGATCGCGGAACACGGCCGACAGCTGCTTCGCGCGGGCCTCGAGCTCGTCGAGGGTCTCGAGCGGAGCGACGAGCACGGGCTCCTCGCTGACGACCTTCTTGGCCGTGGTCCACGCCGGGACATCGGCGGGACGCGTGGAGCCGCCAGCGCGGCGCGCCTCGAGCTTGGCGCGCAGCTGGATCAGCGCCTCCTTGTAGGCCTGATCGGTGACGAGCCACGCGGCACGTCGCGCGATCCGCGGCGTCGCCTCGAGCGGCAGATTCTGGGTCGCGGTGCCGTCGTACTCGCTACCGTCGGGGACGACGAAGTTCGAGTTGTCGAGCGTCGCGTTACCGACGCGCACGCGCGCCTCGAGGTTCACGAAGTGGCGATTGCGCCGCGACGTGGTCGAGCCGTTCGCCGCGGACACGTCGTTCACGTCGACCTCGGTGATCTTGTACGAGATGCTGTACGGTTTCGGCGCGCCGGGGATCTCGAGCCGCGTCATCGCGCGCTCCATCTCCTCGGCGATCGCGTCGACGATGTCGTCGGTGACGGCCTTCGACGGTGCACCGACCGCTGGCTCGGGCGCCTTCTTCGCGAGCGCGTGAGTCGCCGGCATCAGCGACGTGAGGGCGACGCAGGCGGCAATGAAGAGCTTGGGCGCAAGTCCCGAAGGGAGTGCGGAGTTAGATGCTTTCACGGGGCCTCCTGGCGGATCGAAGTCGGCGGATCGAGAAGCGGCGGACGGTCGGGCGGGATGAAGCCCTTCTCGACTTCAATCCGCTCGATCAGCAAGCTCGGCGCCGATGCGGACACCGGCACCCAGCCGCTCTCGGCACCGCACACACCATTGAACGTCTCGATCTCGCGGCTCGCAGCGCGAATCGACTGCAGCGCGACGAGCGGCGTGCCGCTGATGTCGATGCCGCGCACGAGCTCCTTCTTGCCGTCGGGATAGATCCGGTACGCCATCACCGGGTTGACCTTGAACGCCTGCGGCGCGAACGCCGAGGTGTTCGTGAAGCCACCGCTGATGTCGGTGAACACCATGCCGTACGGCCGCTTTTGTTTCTTCACTTCCTCGAGCAGCATCTTCTCGAGCTCGGTGTACGGCACACTGCGCGATGTCTCGACGACGAGGTTGCCTTGGCGCGCGACCGGCGGCAGGCCCGGCGAGTGGCGGCCGTGGCCGTTGGAGTGACCGAAGCCCGGGATCGGGTTGCGGCCCATCAAGAAGCCGACGAGCTTGCCGCGATCGACGAGCGGGACCTTCTGCGCACGCACGCCTTCGTCGTCGAAGCGATAGAAGCCGTTGAGCTGGACGCCGTTGAGCGTGACGAGCGACGGGTTGTCGTAGACGCTCAACCACTCGGGCGCGATGTCCTTGCCGACGTAGCTCGCGAACGTGCGGCCGCTGGTCGTGTCCTTCTGGCGGTGGCCCTCGATGCGATGGCCGAACACCTCGTGGAAGAACACGCCCGACGCGCGACCCTGGAGGATCGCCGGGCCGACGTACGGATCGGCGAGCGGCGCCGCGTGGAGCGCGTCGAGGTCACCGGTGACCTCCTTGATCATCTTGTCGATGTCCGCGTCGCCCGGCAGGTCGGCCGGGGCGCGACCGAACCGCTGCTCGAGGCGCGACAGGTTCATGCCGTCGTCGGCCTTCACACCGACGGAGACCGAGAACTGCGCGCTCGTCCACGACAGCTGGACCTGGCTGCCCTCGGAGTTCACGTACCAGGACGTGTTGAGCTGGAACACGACGCTGCACGTGCCGCGCGTCGCGGTGCCCTTGGGTGCGAGCGCCTTCGCGGAGCACTTCTTCAGCCGCTCGACCCACTGCGCCTTGTCGAACGTGAGCGTCGCCGGCGCCTCGACGTAGACCTCGGTGGGCTCCGACGAGAAATCGGGATCCTTGCTGCGCCTCGTCAGCGTGGCCTGGTCCTGCTTGACATAGCCGAGCGCGCTCGCTGCCTCGTGGTAGCGGCGATCGGTCTCGAGCCACAGCGCGTTCGCGAGTGCCTGCTTGTCGTGGCCGAATGGGACCATTCCGCGCCGGGTCATCGGCCCGTTGAGGCCGTTGTTGTCGTCGGAGATCGCGCGCGTGTTGTCGAGCGCGGGCGAACCCACTCGGACCTCGACGTCGAGGTTGCGGCTGGTGTCGTCGTTATCGGAGACCAGTGCGCCACCCTCGGCATCGAGGCTGACGACGCGTTGCTCGACCAGCTGGTAGGCGAGGTAGTACGCCGGCTCGGGTGCCTTCTTGAGCACCGCCATCTGGCGGTCGTTCTCGGCCTTGATCACGTCGAGGATCGGCGAGCGCTTGTCGGGTGCGTTGCCCTCCGTCGGCCCGCTCTGCGACACCTCGATCGTTGCCGGAATCTCGGGGAGATCGAGCTTGGGGTCGTTGCCAGGCAGGGGAGATACGGGCTTGTCGACCCGTTTGTCGCCACCGCCACCAGGGCAGGCGGCAAGCCCGGCCAGAACACCGAGCAGAAGAGTCCGTCGCATATGGAGGGAAGCCTAGGATGCGAATGGCACCAAATCAAACGCCACGAAGACCGATCACCGCTATGATCCACACGCATGCCACCGTCGGGTCGTTTCACCGCCTTGGTCATCCATGGTGACGGCGGTGTCCTCGACGTCCTGACCCGCTGGTTCGAGGCTAGCGGCTTCGAGGTGATCACCGCGCTGAACGCGTTCCGGGCGCAGGCCTCCCTCGAGAGCGAGAAGGACGTCGAGGTCATCGTGGTGCCCTGGGACGACGCCCACCCCGTCGGTGGCGAGGTCTACCGCTGGGTGCTCAAGAACCGTCCCAATCTGCGGTCTCGGTTCGTGTTCATCGCCGACGACGTGCCGTCTGATTTCGACACCCTCGTCGGTGGGCGTTGCCTTGCGGTCCCGCTCGCCGCGACCGAGGAGATCGTCCGGATCGCGACCGGTCTGGTTCGCCGCGTGCGCACGCCGCCCCGGGGCGTCCCGGTCGTGCGTGGCCCGGGTCGCCCGCCGCTCCTGCTCGCCGACGATGATCCGCTGCTCCTGCACGTGATGGCCGAGCTCCTGACCCAGGCCGGATACGCGGTCAGCCAGGTCGATAGCGCCCGCAGCGCGATGGAGCTGTGCGAGTTTCGCGACTTCGACGTGATCGTGGTCGACTGGCGGATGCACGACGGCACCGGTCTCGATCTCTACCAGTGGATCCAGACCAACAAGACGCACCTCGAGACGCGAGTGGTGTTTCTGTCCGAAGGCGATCAGGACGAAGCGTCTGCGAACGCCTCGGCGCCGGGCCGGCCGATGTTCCGCAAGGGCCAGGACTCGCAAGCGTTCCTCGAGGTGCTGCGCGAGGTCGTGGCCTCGGTGCGCGGCACGATCACCAGCGGCTGATCAGCGGATCGAGACCGACCACGCGCCGTGCTCGAGATCCTCGCGAATCTCGACGCGCGGATCATCCTTGCGAAACACGAGTGTCGGCTTGCTGTCCTCGACGACTTCCTCGGGCAAGCCCCACTTGGCCTTGAACAGGTCGAGCAGCTGATCGCGGGCGGCGGGATGCGGCTTCCACGGCACGCTGATCTCGATGCCGCGCACGCGAGCACCGTTGTGCTCGAGCTTGATCTTCGTCGGTCCACGATCCCACTCGGTCGGCGGTAGCGTGATCACCAGATCGCGGCCGGCGACGGTGATCTGATCCTTGTAGACCTTCTTCACGTCCTCGACGAGGCGGCCGAGGACCGGCGTCGGTAGCGCGTCGAGCGAGTCGGGCTGATCGCCGAACACGCTGACGACCGGAATGTAGTTGTCGAACACGAGGTCCTGGCTCACACCGAGTGCCGGCCGCAGCGTCGCGCGCCAGCCGGTGCTCGGATCGACCCAGACCTTGACCGTCTTGTTGACGGGCCAGATCACCGTGGCCGGTGCGCCCCATGCTTCCGTGATGATGCCCTCGGCATGCGGCGGCACGTTGAGATAGATCGAACGGATCGTCTGCGCCTTGTCGTCGAACGCGATGAACTCGCGAACGCCGTCGTACTTGGTCGCGATGCCGGCGCGAACACTCACGGGACCGGGCGCGAGCAGCTTGGCCTCGGCGATCGGCATTCCGATGCGCAGCTTCGCGAGGTCACCGGGCGGCACCACGTGCGGACCGAACAGATCGGTGGTGAGCACGTGGAATGGCATGTACTCGACGAGGCAGTTGCGCTCCATGCAGTCGAGCTTGACCTTCCATCGAGTCGGCTCGCTCTCCCACGTGATCTCGGGCTGGCCGAGCGCGTCGCGGCCGATGTGCGGCTGACCCCACGCACGCGTGAGCAGATCACGCGCGCTCTGGCCCTGCACGATCGCCATGATGCTCGCCACGGTTCCCGAGTCGACGCGCACTGTCAGCTTCACGTTGCTGACACCCGAGTCGATCACGAGCTCGCTGTGCACGCCGCGCGACTTCGGCTCGCGCAGCGCGGGCACCAGCCGCTGCGCTTCGGCCACGCTCATGCCCGGCGCGAGCTGCGCGAGACCGCGGGGCGGCTCGATCGTTGGGCCGAAGAACTCGCTGGTCGCCGCCGGCGCGTTGGTGCACGCGGCGAGACACACGAGGGCGAAGACGGGACGCACGGCGGAAGTGTAGCGGGAGGGGTCAGGACGCAACTAGCGTCTGTCCCTATTCGTTCACGCCGAGGCGCTTTGCCCCGCGGCCGCATTCACGGAGCGAACACGAGCGGCGTGCGGAACGTGAGGCCCATGCTGCCGTGGATCTTGCCCACGTCGGCGACGGTGTCACGCGCGCCGGCTTCCACGTAGAGGCCGATCGCGTAGGTGCCGAGGAACAAGCCGCGCGGCTCGATGCCGACGCCACTGATGAACAGCTCGACAGCGAGCCGGCCGGTCGCGCCGAAGCCGACCTTGCTGTTATCGAACGCCGAGCTACCGAGGTACTCGCCGCGACCCGCGGCCCACGTGCGCCACCAGTTGCCGTGCGAGAGCGTGTGCGCGATCTCGAGGTACGCGCCGCCCTGCAGCACGGTGTTCTGGTCGTCGACGATCATCTCGTCCTTGGGTGCGGTGTTGACCGCACCGAACACGCCGATGCCGACATCGGTCTGCGTCGGGTTGGGCGAGAGCGACGCCCAGTGGATACCGATCGCCGCGGACACACCCGGCGCGAAGCCGCGATCGGTGCCGATGAACGACGGTCCAATATCGACCTTGAGCGGCATCATGAAGCGCGGACCCGGGCGGCGCCGATAGCCGCCGCTGCGGACGTTGCCGCGGTTCTCCGACGGGGTGACGGTGGTCCCCCCGTTGGCACCCGGGCCCGTTCGGTGATCACGCACCTCGGGCTGGGCGAAGGCGGGCGTGGCGGTCGCGGCGAGGACTCCGGCTAGTACATAAGCGAGGCGAGCTGACATGCGAGAACCACTGTCCACGCGGCGTGCCACGGTGCAACCCCGCGAACGCTGGTGGCTGTCGTGAACCCCGGGATACGGCCGATCCTTGGGTTCACCACAGCACTGCTTCAACGTGCAGGTAGGAGCTAGACGACTCAGCCGAGCGTGCGCAGTGCGTCGCCCACGATCGTGAGCGCGCGCCTCATCTCCTCTTCCGCAAGATATGCGTAGGCGATACGGAACCCATGCAGGTGGGCGGGACCGACATACGCGGCCGAGGTGTTCGAGATGTGAATGCCCCGACGAAGCAGGTGCGCCTCGAGCGCGGGCAGCTCGACCTGGCGCGGGATCTCCAGCCACAGCGTCGGGCCGCCGCCCGGATGGGTCCAGCGCACGCCGTCAGGCATCAGCTCGTCGAGCGCGGCGAGGCACGCGGCGTAGCGGGCATCGAGCGCGCGCTGCAGCGACTGCACATGGGTGTCGTAGTAGCCGCGCTCGAGGAACTCGTTGACGATCGCCTCGGTCAGCCACGCATTGCCGAGCGTCGACAGCCGCTTCATCGCGACGAGTGTCGGCACCTGCGTCGGTGACGCGGCGACAAACCCGACGCGCAGCGACGGCAGCAGCTTCTTGGTGAACGAGTTCACGTAGAGCACTTCCTTGCCGCCGAGCATGCGCAGCATCGGGCGGTACTCGCCGTCGGACAGCATGTCGGAGCCCCAATCGTCCTCGAGGATCGCGACGCCGTGTCGCGTGCACAGCTCGAGCACACCGCGCAGCTCGGCACTCGTGTACGAGTAGCCGGTGGGGTTGTGAAAGCTTGGGATGAGATAGGCGAGCGACGGCTTGGTGGCGAGCGCGCGATCCCACGCGTCGAGATCGATGCCGCCGAACGGATCGAGATGCAGCCCGACCAGCGCGTGGCCGAGGCTCTCGAACAACAGCTTCGCGTAGGCGTAGACCGGCGACTCGACGGCCACGCGTCGCACGGCCAGTGACCGCGCGACGATGTCGAGCGATTGCTGCGAGCCGGTGGTGATCACGACGTCGTCGGCTTCGACATCGAGCCCGCGCGCTTGCAGGCGCTTCGCGATCGACTCGCGCAGCGGCGGATAGCCCTGCGCGTCGTAGTGACTCGGCATCCGCTCGCGCAGCACGCTCCGCGCGCACTCCGCGATCCGCTCGGTCGGCAGCAGCTCGGGATCGATGAACACGGTCGACAGCGCGGTCACGCCGCGTGCGGGTAGATCCGGACGCTCGAGCGGTGGCGGCACGAGCTGCGCGGCAATCGCGGCGAGGAGTGGCGCGGGTGCGGCGTGCCGGGACGGCGACAGCACGAACACGCCCTCGCGCTCGCGCGCCTCGACGAGGCCCCGAGCGACCAGCTCGTCGTAGGCGGCCTGGGCCGTGTTCTTGGACAGACCGAGCTGTTTCTCCAGGGCGCGGACCGGTGGGAGTCGAGAGCCGGCGGGCAGGGCGCCCGTGCCGATCTCGCGCTGCACGCTGGCCACGATGTCTGCGGCATTTGCGCGCCGTCCACTCGTCGCGACGTGGAGGCCGATGTAGGGAGACCGCGACATGGTCGGGTCATACCGCCCATGTCGGGCGGCGCGAAGGGACAGCAGCGGAAAGGCCGCGGGGACAGCTCGTGATAACATCGAAGTAGGTGCGGATCCTGGCGATCACGGTCGCGGGTCTGGTCACGTTGGCTCCACTGGGGGCGCGTGCCGATCAGCGCGATGACCTCAAGGGGGAGCAACAGGCCAAGGATGGACGATTCGCGGACGCGATCGATTCGTTCAAGGCGGCCGATCGCATCCAGCCACGCGCGAGTCACGCGTGCCTCATCGCGCTCGCATACACGCGCCGCGAGCTGTGGTCGCAAGCGCAGCTGTGGCTCTCCACGTGTCACACCCGCGCGAGCGCCAGTGATCCGCTGCCCGACTGGGTGCCGCTCGCAGAGAAGCAGATCAAAGAACGGCTCGAGACGGCGAACGTCGCCGAGGTGACGATCGAGGTGAAGCCCGCCGGCGCGAAGGCGAAGTTCACCGTGTCGAGCTTCGCGCCCCGCGCACGGTGACGCTGCCGTTCGGCACGCACGTGATCTTCGCGAAGCTCGACGGCGTCGACGGGCCGGGCAAGCAGGTCACGGTCGAGCTCAAGGACAAGACGCCCCAGCGCGTCGTGATCGACTTCGGAGACGTCACGATCACGCCGCCGCTCGGCGACAGCGGTCTCGAGCGGCCGTTGCCGGGAGGCGATTCGCCCGACAACACGCTCAGCAGCGGGCTCATGATCGGCGGCGGCGTCGCGATCGCGAGCCGGCTCGCCCATCCCAACGCCGTCGCTGTTCTCGACTTCGGCCAGAGCGATGACGGCGTGTTCTATCTCGTGATGGAGCTGGTCTCGGGACGCACGCTCGACGCGGTGATCAAGGCCGACCGTTCGTTCAGCCCCGGGCGGCTCGTGCGCATCGGCGGCCAGGTCTGCGATGCGCTCGAAGGCGCGCATGCACTGCAGATCGTTCACCGCGATCTCAAGCCCGCGAACATCATGCTGCTCACGCAGGGCCGCGACCACGTCAAGGTCCTCGACTTCGGCCTCGCGAAGTCGGTCGCGCCCGACACCGCCGCGACCACGATGACCAATGCCGGCGCGCTGCTCGGCACACCCGCGTTCATGCCGCCGGATCTCGCCCTCGGCCAGCCGTGTGATGGCCGGGCCGATCTCTATGCGCTCGGCGTGATCCTGTACCTCATCGGATCGGGCCGGCTGCCGTTCACGTCGGACTCGCCGCACGAGCTGATCGCGGCGCACGGTCACGAGCCCGCCCCGCCGATGACGGGCGTGCCGCCGGCGCTCGCCGCGGTGATCGATCGTCTGCTGCTGAAGGATCCGGCCCAGCGTTTCCAGAGCGCGGCAGAGACGCGCGAGGCACTCGAGGCTGCGATCGAGCACCACCGCATGTCGACGCCGCTGCCGTTTGGCGGCGCCACCCCGCCGAGCCTCGGTCCATTCCCGGCGAAGGCAGACGACTTTAACCACCTGCGCGACACGCCGACGCCGCGGCGCATCAGCACGCCCGGGATGGACAAGCTCGCGAGCTCGGACACCGCGGTCGCAAATTCGATGACCACGATCGCGGAGAACCCGCGGCGCCATCGCTGGGTCGTGCCGCTCCTCGTCGCGTTCGGGATCGTCGGTGCGGGCCTCGGCGGGTTCGTCGTGACGCGCGGTGGCGATGCGCCTGCCGACGACGCCGAGAGCCACCAGCCCGCGATCGCAGATCCGAAGGCCCCGGAGGTCGTGCCGGACCCGCCGGTGGTCGCGCCCGTGGACAAGACGATCGACAAGACCGTCGACACGCCGGCTATCGCGGATACGAAGCCCGCGGACACCCAGCCCCCGGCAGCAAGCCGGCGATCACGCAGATCAAGCCGACGACCACCAAGCCAACGACGACCAAGCCGACAACGCCCACGAAGCCGGCCACCAAGCCGACGACCAAGCCGGTGACGACGACCACCAAGCCGACGACGACGAAGCCCGCAAACCCGCCCAGCGGCAAGGGAAGCGGCGCGCAGATGCCGTTCTGACGCGAGGTCCGCTTCGTCGGTGACGTGGTACGGTCCGTCGTGATGGATCGCAGTTTCGCGCTGACTCCCGGCAAGCGCGTCCTCTATCTGACGAAGGACCCGGAACAGGTCCGCCAGCAGCTCGCAGGCACGCTCACGCTGGAGATGAGCCACGTCCGTGCGGAGGACTTGCTCGACGATATCAACACCGACGCGATGACCCCGGCGTGGGTGTGCTTCGACTTCGACCCCAACGACATCGCGAAGAATGCGTACGCGGGTCTCATCATCGCAGGTGAACGACTGATTCCGCCCGAGGCGCTCGCCAACGGAAACTTCGAGGTGATCGTCGCAGGCGCGCAGAAGGGCGTCGGCTCCAGTCGCGAGCAGGCCGCGCAGTGCGAGGTGTTCTCGGGGAGCAAGCTCGCGATCGCCAGCTCGTTCGCGCCGATTCACGCGCGCAACAACATCAACATCGGCCAGCTGATGGGCGACCACGACATGCTTCGCCGGCTCGAGGCGGGCGAGTCGATCCCGCTCGCCGAGTTCACCCGCGGTCACGACTCGATCACCGCGCTGATCATCGAGAGCGGCGGGCTGCTGCCGTTCTGCGCGCGCCTCGCGAAGAAAGAGATCAGCGTTCCCGCGCCGGGCACTGCGCCGCGCCCGATGAACATCGCGGAGAAGATCCTCGCGAACAAGCTGCTGCCCGGCCAGGGCACGCACGTGAAGCCCAACGATGCGGTGCTCGTGAAGGTCGATGCGGGCTACTCGCACGAGTTCACCACCGCGCAGGTCGACAAGTTCCTCACCGACGAGTACGGCGACTACAAGCTACAGAACCCGACGAAGTTTGCCGTGTTCGAGGACCACCTGATCTACGCGACCGGCGTGCCGTCGATGGCGAAGTTCGCCGACAAGATCGAGAAGCTGCGCGTGCTGCAGCGCGCATTCGCCGCGAAGACCGGCGTGCGGAACTTCAGCGCTGTCGATGGCGTGTCGCCGGGCATCTGTCACCAGGTTGCACGCGAGGAGATCATCGATCCCGGTGACCTCGTGCAGGCCACCGACTCCCACACCTGCATGGGTGGCGCGTCGGGCGCGCTCGCGTGGGGCGTCGGCGCGACCGAGTATGCAGCGCTGCTCTACTGGGGCTTCACGCCG
>JBBQFU010000155.1:0-21582 GCA_038322185.1 Haliangiales bacterium | reverse complement strand
CCGCCGACGGGAACGTTGCCGCCTGCCGATGCGGGCTCGGAGTCGCCAATGATCGTCGTGTTGCCGTAGCCGAGCGCGCCGTAGAAGCCGTCGCCCCAGCAGCGCATCGCGCCGGTATCGAGCCGGATGCACGTGTGCGCGTAGCCGACCTCGATCTCGACCGCCTTGAGACCCGCGCCGATCTGCACCTCGCCGGCCGTCGATGCCGGCTCGTTATCGCCGCGGGTCGTGGTGTTGCCGTAGCCGAGCTGACCGAACTGCGAGTCGCCCCAGCAGCGGACCGAGCCGGTCGTGGTGATCGCGCACGAGTGAACCTCGTCGACTGCGATCGCGACCGCATCAGCGCCGAGCGGCACATCACCGCCCGCCGATGCGGGCTCGTTGTCGCCGATCGCAGCGGTGTTGCCGTAGCCGAGCTGCCCGAACATGCCGTCGCCCCAGCAGCGAACCTTTCCCGTGCTGAGCACGGCACACGCGTGAGCGAGCCCGGCGTCGATCGCGATCGCAGTGCCACCGATTGGAACGTCGCCGACAGAGGCGGGTGTCTCGTTGTCGCCGATGTCCGCGGTGTTCGCGTGTCCGAGCTGGCCGTACTGACCATCCCCCCAGCAGCGCACGCCGCCCGAGACCGTGATCGCACACGTGAACCCGATCCCTGCAGTGAGCTGGATCGCGGGCTCGCCGATATCGACGAAGCCGACCGACGACGGCAGCTCATTGTCACCGATGCGGGCGGTGTTGCCATACCCGAGCTGGCCGTACATCCCGTCGCCCCAGCAGCGAACCGAACCGGTATCGAACAGCACGCAGGTATGCGCCTCGCCCGCGACGATCTGCACGACGGTGCCGCCGACGCTGACGTCGCCCGCGACCGATGGCAGCTCGTTGTCGCCGATGCGCGTGGTGTTGCCGTAGCCGAGCTGGCCGAATGCGTTGTCACCCCAGCAGCGCACCGCGCCTGCCGCGGTCAGTGCGCACGTGTGAGCGGTGCCGGCTGCGAGCGTGATGGTCGGCGCCAGCATGAAGGCGTCGGGCCCGGGCATCCCACCGAGCGCGTCGGGATCGGTGGTGCCGCCATCATTGTCACCGCCGCCGGCGGGACCGTCAGCGGTCGATCCGTTCGTCGCGTCGTCGAATCCGATGCGGCATGCAGCCAGTCCCGCGAGGAGCACCACACGCCACACCGATCCAGTGTCCCGATCCTCGAGGTGGGATTCAACCGCCGTCCTCGCACCTTCACGCATCGGGGATTTTCCGATGGTATATGGGCCTCCATGACGCAAGCCCTGATGCACCAGCCCGTCGACGAGAACAAGCGCAGCGTGGTGGTGTATGGGGTCAACGGCGACCCGTGGCCGGTGATCGCGGCCTGGGCGAAGAAGAACGGCTTCAACCCGCGCGAGCCGCAGACCGGCAACGTGAAGATGTTCCAGAAGGGCAGTGGGTTCTGGACCGCGGCGATGCGCGCGCAGTTCTCCTACGACGGTGCAGGCTCGATGCAGATGCAAGCGTGGCTGCCGATCGGCATCTTCGCCCGCATCGCGGCGCTGTTCATGCTGCCTGCCGAGATGCACATCCGCTCCGGCGGGTTCCGCGCGGTTCTGCCGCGCAAGATCGCGCGTAACGCGGTCAACGAGCTGCTCACGCAGGTCGGCGCGCAACCGATTCCCTAGCGAACGAGCACGCCGTTCGCGAAGAACGGTAGGGCCTCGCGGAGATCGAACACGACGTCCTCGACATCACGTTCGACGGACGCGACGCTGACCCAGCCAGCTTCGACGCGCCGATCGGCGGCTGCGCGATACTTCAGGAGCGCTTTGTCCCGGTGGACATCCGCCTCCGCGATCAGCCCGTCGTCGTCGTCGTAGTCCTCGTTGTCCGGATCCTCGACGTACCTCGGCGCACGGAGCGTGTCGTCCTTGGCCGTGGGTGGGCCGAGTGGTTTGATCGACGTTCGGAGCGCTTCGAGCGCGGCAAGCTTCGGCGGAGCGAACAGGCCAATGGTCGTTGCGAACGTCGCCACGCTGCCACGCGAGATCACGAGGTGGTCGCGCTCGTGCCGCCGGCCCGGACTGCGCGCGCTGCGCACGCCGCAGCGCAGGAGCAGCAGCTGCGCAGCGCGACACAGTGATGGATCGTCCTCGAAGATCGAGTGCGCGGGCAACACGATCTGCAGCTCGGCGTCGTCGATGTGTGCGACCGCGGAGAACACGCCACGCAGGTAGCCGATGACGACCTCGTTCGAGCCACGCCAGACCCATTCGGGCAACGAGTGCCTCAACGTTCCGTCGATGCCGACCCCGGTGAGCATCTGACACAGGCGACGCTCGTAGTTCAGGCTTTCGCCGCCAAGTGGCGAGCTCGCATTCCCTCCAACGAATGCTGCCAGCGTGGCGGTCAACCGCTCGCTCGCGCCTGAGTCCTCGGGACCAAATGCGAGCCTCGCTTCGCCGTCGCGGATGCTGCCGCGCGCGGTGATCCAGCCAACGATCTCGGCGAGCTTGACCTTCGGCGCGTCGACGTTGACGGCCAGCGAAGGCGCGTGGAGGAGCTGGAGCCGACCCGTTGGTCGGAGCTCGGCGGCGGCAACGTCGCCATGATCGGTGACCACGCGGCGATCCGCGGTGAGCCGAAGCACGATGCCCTCACGCGTGGTGATCTGCACCAGCGAGCGCGTGCCGGCCTCGACGACCTGCGCGGGCTGGAAGGCGAGGCCATTCGCGTGCGTCGCGATCGCGCACGTCTGCCCGACGAGCTCGCTGATCGGCCACATACCGCGGCCGTCGATCCACACACGCGTGTCACCCGCGATGCCCGACATCGTCAGCCAGCCGCGGCGGCGCGCGCGAGTGGCTCGTAGCGCTGGGTCAGTGCGTTCCACTGATAGGTCGCACGCGCGGGCATCTCGAACGCCTTGGACTTGATCGGACGGTAGCCGTCGGTGAGCGGGACCTCGTCGATCACGCGCAGCTCGCGTGGCCGCGCGTATTCGGGCAGTGCCTGCACCGCCCTCGCGAGCACGTCGAGATCGAGCGCGTTCGGATCGTGGAGCTGGATCGCCGCGATCGGGATCTGCGCCTTCGCGTCTTCAGGATCGGGCCGCCCGGTCGCCACGCACAGCGCGATATCCGAGCAATCGTAGAGACCATCCTCGATGCGCGTCGATGCGACGGGCCCCAGGCGCGTCACGATCATGTGGTTCGGCTTGTCGACGAACCAGTAGTCACCGATCGCATCGACCTTCGCGAGGTCGTTCGTGATGAACCAGGTGTCGCCGGGCTCGAACGCATCGCGCAACAGGCGCCGTGGATCGATATGCGCGATGTCGGCACCGGCACGCGCGAGCTTCGCGACGAGCATGCCGGGCTCGTCGAGCCGCGCCCGCACGAGGCGACCGGTGCTGTCGTGCACGAGATCCTTGGTCGCGAAGTCGAACGCGGCGACCGCGATCTCGGGGCTGCCAGGGAGCGGACGGCCGAGCGCGCCGACCTTCTTGCCCGACGCATTCGCGATCACGGCGGAGGCTTCCGTCGAGGCGTAGAGCTCGAGCACGCCGACCGGACCGAAGCGCGCGACGATCTGACGCCACACATCAGGCCGCAGACCCGAGCCCGCGAACAGCCGGACCGGGTTGTTCTTCTCGCCGAGCACCGGGTCGGCATCGACGAGCTGCCGGCACATCTCGCCCGCGTAGTAGACGACCGACACGCCGTAGCGGCGGACCTCGTCCCAGAACGTGGTCGGCTCGAACCGCGAGGCGAGGGCCAGGCGCGCACCACCGGCGAGCGCGGAGCCGGATACCACGAGCGTCCCGGACGGGTGATGCAGCGGCAGGCAGCAGTACACGGTGTCGCGCGTGGTCAGCGTCGCCGCGGCGGCCGCGCCGAGCGCGGAGAACGCCCAGCGCCGGTTCGTGATGCGGGTCGCGCGCAGCGGCTCGTGCTTGCCGCTCGTCACGAAGATCATCGCGAGGTCGCGCGCGCGGCCGCCGTCCGGCTTGTACCAGGCAGGCGGCGTAACGCTCTCGGGATCGATCGTCTCCATGTCGATCACGCCCGGCGGGATCTCGCGTTTTGGCCGCTCCATGCCCGGCGGCAGCTCGCCCTGTTCGCCGACGCCACCGAGGACCATCACCTTGATCGAGGTCACCGCACGCACGCGCGCCGCGGTCTCGGGATCGACGATGAGCACCTCGACCTCGCCGAGATCGAGCGCACGCGGCAACACGCTGTCGATCGTCTCGGGCGACAGCATCACGGACACCGCACCAAGGCGGCTGCACGCGGCGGTCAGCGCGAGATGCGACGGCCGCGACTTCATCATCACGCCGACGCGCGTGCCGCTCTTGATCCCGCACGCGAGCAAGCCGCGCACGATCGCGTCGACGCGGCGATTGGTCTCGGCGTAGGTGAACGCACGGCCGCGCCAGAGGAAGAACGTCTTGTCGCCGATCTTCTCGGCCTGATCGGACAGCGTCTTGCCGAGCGAGATCACGGTGTCATCGCCCAGGTTGCGCAGCTTGTTGAGCCGCGGCAGCTGCCACCGCGCGTTGTCGAGATACGCGCCGAGATCCTCGCCGAGCTCCTCGACGCGCTCGAGCGCGGCACTGACGGTCTTCTCGACGAGCTCCCTGGCGAGCTCGAGCGGGCTGTCGTCGTCGTGCTCGTCGTCGGCCTCGGCCTCCTCGTCGGGGGCAACGTCGGGCAGCTTGTCGACTCGCACATCGACCGCGGTCGGCGGCAGCTCGCCGCGCATCCACGAGATCACGCCGGGCCACGTCACCGTGAGCGCCGTCGAGCCGACCACGAGACCGAAGTGACCGGCCTTGAGCATCACCTCGTGCATGTTCGTCACGCGTGGGGCGGCGCGCTTGATGCCGCGCACGCTGCCGGGCCGCCCCATCTCGTCGCGGTTACCGACGAAGTACAGGATCGGGCACGTGAGATCCGCGAGCGTCACGGTGTGGCCATCGATCACGAATCCACCCGACGCCATGCGGTTGCCGACGATCACCTCGTCGACGAACTTGCGAAATGCCGGGCCAGGCCACGCGACGAAGCCATCGCCGCCGAGGAATAGCCGCTTGGCCTCGCGCTTCTCGAGTGCCTGTCGATCGTGGAGATTGCGCACGAAGTCGACGAGCGCCTTCGCTTCCTTGCGCGCGCTCAGGATCTTGAAACCCGTCGACGTGAACATGCCGGGCAAGCCTTCGATGCGTGCGAGCGGCCAGCCGATCGCGGCGCGAACACCGGCGACCAGACGCTCGGTCACGTTCTCGTCGATGTTCAGCTGGCGATGCAGATCGACCGGGCTGCCCATCGTGATGATCGACGCGAGCCCTGCGCTCTTGCGGAACGCGGCGGTCTGGTAACAGAACATCCCGCCCTGCGAGTAGCCGGCGAGGTGAACGTCGCGGCCGGTCGCGGTGCGCACGCGATCGATCGCCTCGGACACCGCGCGCACGTGATCGTCGAGCGTGCGGCTCATGCCGCCTTCCTCGCGCTCGGGCGCACCGAAGTCGACGAGCCACACGTCGGCGCCCTGGCGCGACAGATAGGCGACCGCGCTGACGTCGGGCGAGATGTCATAGACCTCGGACGCGATCATCAGCGGCGGCACCAGCAGCAGCGGCGCAGCAATGGGCGCGTTGCCGGCCTCGGGCGTGCGCTCGTAGCGGCGCAGCTTGTACACGCTCTCCTCGTGGATCACCTCGAACGGAAATCCATACGGAGCGGTGAGGCGCCCGGCGCGCGCGATCTCGAGCGCGTTCTGCCAGGCCAGTCCGAGGCGACGTACCCGCTTGGCCCACCGCACCTGACGACGCCGACGATCTGTTGGGTTCCCCGTCCGACGTGGCTCGACCATCGCGATCGAGGATAGCTCGGATCAGTACGTCGATTGCGGCGGTCGCGGCTCTTGCGGCTGACGCGGGTCTTGCGGCGGGACGCCGTACGGCGGCGGCACCTGGCCTGGCGTCAGTGCGATCGAGATCTCGTCATCGTCGAACGCTTGCCAGTTACCGGTGACCAGATCGACGACGATCGGAATGAGACCGAGAAAGAAGTTCCCGATGATCCACAGATTGACGTGCTTGTAGCGCGTGATCACGACCGGGTTGAAGCCCGGGTAGTAGATGCGGATGTCGCCGAGCGAGCGCGTGCGATCGAGCGTGATCACCATCGGTGTCTGCCCGACGATCTGGCCGTCGAGATAGACGTACGCGCCCGGCGGATTGGTCGAGACCGGAACATCGTCGGGGCCACCAGCGACAATCGTCGCGCAGCTCGCGAGCACGAGACACAGCGCAGCAATCGCGGCGCGCCGCATCAGCCAGGCTCACCGGCGAGGCGGTAGCCAACGCCGCGCTTGCTCTCGATCAAGTCGTCGGCCTGCACGCTGCCGAGCTTGCGGCGAACGCGGTGCACGAGCTCGCGAACATTCTCGCTATCGGCCTGCACCGAGCGGAACGACAGCGCATCGGCGATCTCGTGCCACGCGACGTACGCGAGCTCGGCATCGGCGACGGTGCGGCGGCGTTCGACGAGTAGCTGCAGCAGGCCAAACTCCATCGCGGCGAGCTCGATCGATGCTTCACCGATGCGCAGTACGCCACCATCGACGCGCTGGCGCAGATCGAGCTGATGACCCCGCGGGGTGACAACCTTCGCGCTGAACACGAGCTCGTCGCGGCGCGTGGGCGCCGTGCGGCCGGCGCCACGCGGGGCTTCGATCTTCGGCAACACGTCGGGCCAGAAATAGAACTTCACGTCGCCGAGGCGAATCGTGGCGCCGCTCGCGAGCTCGGTCTCGGTGATGCGATTGCCCTCGACCTCGGTGCCATTGCGGCTCGAGTTGTCGACGATCGACCACTTGTTGTTCGCGTGCTTCATCGCGGCGTGCTCGGACGAGACGCTGGCGTGCAGCACGGCAACGTCGACCCGCGGGTCTCGGCCTACGCGGCTACCATCTGCGATTGCGTGAGCACAGCCCCACGCGTCGACGAGCGCAGCGGTTGCGCTCTGCACGCGTGAGAAGATCTGTTCGCTCGTGATGCCAGGCGCAGCAATGGCGACACCGTGAGACGTGCACAGGACTCCGATCGAACGGGGTGACGAGCAGAGAAGGCAGGGCACCATCTAACGGTAATGTCGCCCGTGGGCCGGGAGTCGCGCAAGTGACTGCGCCTCTAGATCAAAACGACCCTCCGGCCATCAACCCAAGCGTGCCAGATCGCCCCATCCACGGCGCAACACTGGTAGTTGGCCCGGCGGCCGCCGCTGCCTTCACCGGCTGGGTGAACTTCGGATCCGGATTATTTCCTTTGGTCATCATGACACCGAGGCCGAATCCGCCCCACATGCCGGCGGTCATTGCGGCGGCCACGATGTCGCCGTTCTCGTCGCTGGACTGGCCTTCATTGGGCTGCGCGATCAGGCCCGACATCATGCCGCCCACGAACGCCCCGATGATCGTGCCCGCCATCACGACGCGGGCACGGCGCGGCGACCAGTCGAGCATCGGGGCGATGATCGCGCCCGCGACGGTACCGCCGTCGAGGCCGAGGGCGAGCGCCCCGTTCTCGGCGCCACCGAACTGGCCGTCGCGGCTACCGGTGATCGCGCCGAGCGCTGCAGTGGCCGTCCCGAGCAGCGCCATGTTCGCGACGAACAGCGACTGACCGGTCGTGAGGTCCGCGGTCTGGCCGTAGATGAAACCGCCCGCGGTTCCAAGCGCGCTGCCCACAAACAGGAGGTTCAGGATCGACTCACTGCGATCCCAGCCGGTCGGCTGAATGAGCAGGGCGCCGTTCGCCATGCCGAGCAACATGCCGAGCGTGGTCGCGTGCGCGGCACCCGCATCGACCTGGTACTTCTGCGTGAGCAGATAGCCAACGCCGCCACCGCCGGCGACGCCAGCGAGCAGCGTGAACATCACGCCGTTGCCGCTATCGATGTTCTGCCGATCGATCAGGCTGATCGCGCCGAACGTTCCGACAACCGCAAAGTCCGCCATCACCTCGCCGTCGTTCGCGCGCCCATAGCGTGAGCTGGCCGTGTCCGGCGGCACATAGGGCGGCGGCGGGGGCGGCGGGTAGTAGCCCTGCTGCCCGTAGTAGTTCGCCGGCTGCTGCGGATACGGCTGCTGCGGATACGGCTGCTGCGGATACGGTTGCTGCTGCGGATACGGTTGCTGCTGCGGATGCGGATACGGTTGCTGCTGCGGATACGGTTGCTGCTGCGGCTGCTGCTGCGGTTGCGGTTGCGGTTCCGGAGGCAGCGGCGCAGGAACCGGCGCAGGAGCCGGCGCAGGGGCCGGCTGCTTCGCGGGCGCCTTCTTCGCCTGCGCATGCGCATCCTCGACGCCCATCGCCATCATCAGCACCACCGCGGCCGCCGCCCCGATGACCGGCTGCGCCACGCGACGACGCGCGAGCCAGCTGATCGCGATCGCCGATAGCACACAGATCGAGAAGATCTGCCCGCTCGACATCCCCCCATAGATGCCGCGCCCCATATCGGCGCGCAGCGTCTCGATCCCGATACGACCGATCGCATAGATCGCGATCGCGAGCGTGACGACGCGGCCCGCCTTGTCCTTCGCCCACTGCTGCCGCGAGGCCCACAGCGCCACGACGGCGATCAAGATCCCGAGCATCGCCTCGTAGAGCTGCGTCGGATGCACCGGCAGCGACTCTGCACGCGTCGCCGGTACGAGCCCCGAATTCACATGGTCGTGCCACGCGGAGCTGCCCTTCGGAAACCGCACGGCCCACGGGACCGAGGTCACCTTGCCGTAGTCACAGCCACCGAGGAAGCAGCCCAGGCGTGAGAACAGCAGCGCGATGCCGAGCGGCGCCGCGGCGAGATCGCCGAGCCGGCCGAGCGACACGCGGTGATCGCGGCACACCACGATCACCGCGACGAAGCCGGCGAGGTACCCCCAGAACGAGGTCATGCCTGACCAGCGCAGCCGGATATGCCCGGTGCTGAGCTTCTGCTGGATTGCGTCGATGAAGATCGGCACCACGATGCCCGCGACGATCGCGGCGACGTAGGCCCACAGCACCACGCTCGTCACCGCGAGGGTATCGATCTTGTGGCGCTTCGACAGCGCGACCATGAGCAGCAGCGTCACCGCACCGGCGAGGCCGACCGCGGTGAACCAGCTCGGTGCGACGAGCGCAGCGATGTTGTACGGCAAGAAGCTATCGAGCCAGGCGACGAGGTGCGGTCTCACGACTTCACCTCCTCGTCGGTAGGCTCCGGTGTCAGCGCGGCCTTCCGTCGCTTCGACCGGCGACGGAGCATCGCAGCCAGCGGCACCGGCAGCAGCGCCCACGACAGCGACAGCGCCATCGCGAACGCAGCGCTCGGTGGCTTCTTCGCGACCTGACAGCCGCCGCCGCCACCGCCGCCACCGCTGCAGCCACCACCACTGTCCCCGCCGCCGCAACCACCGCCGCTGTCGCAGCCACCGCTGCTGCCGCTGTCGCCGCCACCGCAGTCGCCACCGCAGCTGCCGCCGCCGCAATCGCCGCCGCCGCCGCAGTCTCCACCACCGCAGTCTCCACCGCCGCTGCTGCTGCCCGAGTCGCCGGCGCAGCTTCCGCCACTGGAGGTGCCGGTGTCGTCGCCGCTGGACGAGCACGAGTCGCAGTTGTCATTGCAGCCGCTCTGGTTGTTCGAGCTCGAGCAGGTGCTGTCACACGACAGCGAGTTGCCGCAGCTCGGGCCCTCGCAGTTGCAGGTCGGCGAGAACTCGCAGTTGCTGCTTTTGTCGCTGTCGCACGAGTCGTTGCACGTCACGTTCGTCTCGCGCGGCGGGGCGACCGGATCTGCCCCAGCGTCGATGCCCGGCTGCGGGTAGTCGTTGTCCGACTCGCCGTAGATCTTGGCGAGGCACGCGTCGAGGCCGGTGGCGCACGACGAGTCGTCGAGGAAGATCACATTGGCCCTCAGCTGGTCGAGGTCACTCGCCGCGTTGGTGTCGCGCGCGCAGCCGGGACGCAGGTCCGCAGTGCAATCGTCGACCGACGAGATCGCGAGGGACAGATTCACGCAGATCAGGAAGTAGCCAATGCCACCGTCGGCATCGAGCGCGTTGCACTCTGCGACGCCCTCGCTCGACGTGACCGGCATGCAGTCGCCCGCGGCGACACACGCGGTGCAGCGCGAGCGCTGGGCATACGCGCACTCCGCGACCGAGCCATAAAAGCTGTATGGGTTACCCGCGGCGAGCACGCCGGGCTCGCGCTGCGTCGGCTTGATCTCGCCGCGACCACCGAGCGCCGCGGCGCCCGCAGGCGCGACCTCGGTCAGCGTCTCCGCGTGCGGATCGATCGCGGCGAGCAGCACCGGATTGACGAGCAGTCGCGACGGCGACCCGGCGACATAGCTCGCGATCACGCTGAGCCGCGGTGCCGGCACCACGACAACGCGATCACCGACGGTGGCGCCTGCATCGCTCGCGAGTGCGGCGAGTAGCTGATGGCTCGCTTGCGGCAGCGCTTGCCACGTGTCGGTCAGATCGAGCTGGATCGCCGGCGCGCCCTGTTTGCCCTCGGCGAACGCACGCAGGTTCGGTGCACCGCGCGTCGCGCCTGCGATCGAACCGCCTGCGATCGTCACGTGCACGAAGCCGAGTGCGCTGTCGCCATCAGCGAAGCGTCGCGCGTCGAGCGTGGCGAGTGATCGTGCGACCTGCTCGTCGACCGTGGTGCCGTTGCCCATCTCGATCGCGATCACCTCGCCGCTGGCGGCGAGCGCGTCGGTGAGCACCTGGCGCGCGGACTCGCGCTGGTCAAGATCCCAGCGCCCGGCGGCCTCCGGCGAGACGCCGAGTAGATCGCGTAGCTCGAGATCACCTGGATCGATCCGCGTGTCTCCAGTTCCACAAGCGCACGCCAATACCAGCGCGCACGCCGCGACGACGTGTGATGCCCCCATGAACACGAGGTTACACGCAAGATCTGCGCAAACCGCGTAAGCACCCCGTTAGTCGCCGACCTTTGCCAGCGACGTGAGGCCCTCTCACCGTCGGGTCGTGTGGGTCAGAGCGTCTTCAAGTACTCGAGCAGCACGCGCCGCTCGGTCTCGTCGAGATCGTCGCCGTAGCGATGGCCACCGTTGCCGTATCCCGGCAGTCGCGTGTCGTAGATCTTGAACTTGCCGTTCGCCGACGGCTCTTCGGCCTGGCCGTGATCGAGCACCGTGTGTTTCCAGCCGACCGCAGCCTGGTCGTAATCCGTCGACGAGAACGTGCGCGTCCAGAACGCGGGACGCTTGTTCACGTCGAGCAGGGCCTCGATCGTCGGGATCGATCCGTTGTGCAGGAACGGCGCGGTCGCCCAGATGCCGTCGAGCGGCGGCGCGATGTAGCCGTCGGTTACTTCCATGCGCGAGGTCTGACCCCAGAACGATTGCGCGAACCACTCGACGAAGCGACCCGAAAACTCGGTCTCGCCCTGCACGAGCAGTGCATCGGTGCCGATGTCGTCGAGCGGGACGAGCTGGTTCGGATACTCGCCCTTCTCGCCATACGTACCGTGGCAGCGCGCGCAGTTGTCGATGAACAGCTGCTCGCCCTGTGTGGCGAGGTTCATGTCGATCGCGAACGGCCACTTCGGCGCCTTGATGCCTTCCGTGATCCACGCGCGCACGTCGATGAACGCCTTGTCGATCGCGGTCGCCTCGGTGACATCCTCGGTGCAAAGCAGCGACGCGGCCATCATGATGCGTGCGTGATCGCCGCGGCCGCTGCCCGTGTAGAACATCGCGTTCTTCTTCGCCATGCGCCACCATGGCGGCACGTCGACGGGAACCACGATCTCCGGTGGTAGCGTGAGCAGCGGCTCGTTCGACCACGTCAGCGTGACCGGATCGCGATGCGCCATCAGCACCGCGGTGAAGCTGTCGGCCGGGTTCACGCCGATCGTCGCGGTCTTCTGGTACGCGCGGATCGCGACCATGCGATCGCGGAAGCGCTCCCATGCCATGTGCTCGGTGGGATCGCTGATGAGGCCGCCGGCGAGCTCGATGAGCCCGACCTGGTCCCTCGTGAAGTCGCGATCGTGCGCGCCGAGCCCGACCACGAGCTCGCCATTGATGCGGCCCGCGTGGCACATCAGGCAGTTCGCCGACACCACCCGCACGCCCTCGCGCGACGTCGCTGCACTCCAGAAGTACGGCAGGTTCGTGTTGTCACCGGTCCGGCCAGGCATCCGGTCGGCTGCGTCACCCGCGGGAGCAATCGATTGCGGCAGGCCACAGGTCACGTAGCCGCCGTTGATCAGGTAGTCGTAGCCCTTTGCGGGGTCGCCAGCGCGCTGCGCCTCGGCCTCGATGGGCTCGTAGGGGTAGTCGATGGCCGGGCCACCCGGGGCCGTTTCGCAACCAACCAGAAGTCCGATGACCAGCAGGTGCCTCACGGGCCGGGACCCTACACTACAATATCCAGGTGGTGCTGCTGAATCTCGACGCCGGCGAGCACGGTGGAGAGCCCGACAATCTGTGGGCGCTCGCCGACTTGCTGTGCGTTGCGTGCGGCGGTCACGCCGGTGACACCGCCACGATGACGCGCGTCGTTCAGTTCTGCGCCGCCCGGCAGCGCGCCGGTCTACTGACGCCTCGCCTTGGTGCGCACCCGTCGTATCCCGACCGCGCGAACTTCGGTCGCGTGTCGCGCGCGCCGACGAATCGCGAGGAGCGTCGCGCACTGTTCGACGACATCGTCGCGCAGTGCACCTCGCTACGCCTGATCGCGGCGCACTACGGCGTTCACGTCGAGTACGTGAAGCCGCACGGCGCGCTCTATCACGACGCCGATTTCAACGCGGACCTCGCGCTCACCTTCGTCCTCGCCGCACGTCAGGCGCTCGACGTGGCATCGCTTCCTCGTCGTCGCCTCAGCTTCATAGGCCCGCCCAACGGTGCGCTGCAGATCAGCGCCGATGCGCAAGGCGAGTACCTGCGCGAAGGGTTCGCCGATCGGCGTGCGCGCCCCGATGGAACGCTGGTTCCGCGCAGCGAGCCCGGCGCGGTGATCACCGATCCGGCAGCCGCCGCGGGCCGTGTGAGCCAGCTCGTGGCCGACTTCTCGTGCGACACGATCTGCTGCCACGCCGATACCCCCAACACGCTCGCGATCGTGACCGCCGTCCGGACCGCGATCAACGCTGCGGGCAGTTAGCGTGATCCATGCCGAGCTTCGACTGGCTCGGTGATCGCGCGATCCGCTTCTGGCGCCCCGTCGTGCCAGCGCGAGCACTCGTGCGCGAGCTCCGAACGTGGCCCGGCGTCGTCGATGTCGTGGTCGCGCGCGAGGACATCGCGGTGTATTTCGCGAGCCCGGCCGAGGCGCGGTCGTCGATCGAGCACATCGATCCTGCGATCGCCAGGCTGAGCGGTCTCGTCGACGATGCTGACGCCGGCCGCGAGCACGTACTCCGCGTCGTGTACGACGGCCTCGATCTCGACGATGTCGCGCGCGTGACACGGCTCAGCGTCGCCGACGTGATCGCTGTGCACTCCTCGCGCGAGTACACCGTCGCGCTCATGGGGTTCTCGCCCGGATTCGCGTATCTCGATGGTCTCGACCCGCGGCTCGAGCTGCCGCGCCGCGTGACGCCACGACCTCGCGTCGCCGCCGGTTCGCTCGCCATCGCGGGCGCGCAGACCGCCGTGTATCCGTTCGCAGGATCGGGCGGCTGGCACTTGATCGGCCGCGTCGTCGGTACGCGCATGTTCAGCGGCCATGGCGCGCTCCTCGCGCTTGGTGATCGCGTGAGGTTCACGCCGTGAGTCTCGTCGTCGTGAAGGCGATCGGGCTCGTCACCGTGCAGGACCTCGGTCGACGCGGCTCGATGCATTTCGCCGTGCCGCCAGGTGGCGCCCTGGTTCCCGAGCTGCTGGTCGCCGCGAACCGCGCAGTCCGGAACCCGGACGATGCTGCGGGCCTCGAGGTGCAAGGTCAGCTCGTCGTGCGGGCCGAGGCCGACATTGACGTCGCCACCGATCGCGGCGAGATGCGTGAGCTTGTCGCGGGGGACGAGCTCACCATCGAGAGCGGCCTGCGTCGCTGCGCGTATCTCGCGATCGGCGGCGGCATCGACGCACCGGTCATCCTCGGTGGCCGCGGGACGCTGCTGTGCGCGGAGCTCGGCGGACCGCTGCGCGCGGGTGACATCGTGCGCAGTGGCGAGGCCTCGGGTGGAGACCCGCGGCCGGCCTCGTTCAACGAATCCTCGACGGTCACGCTCGTTGCCGGGCCCGACCTCGATGCGTTCGCCAGCGACGCGCTCGCCCGCCTCGTGAGCGCGCCGTATCGCGTGCTGCCCTCGAGCGACCGCGTCGGCACTCGCCTCGCGGGTGCAGCTCTGTCGCGCGCGGCGGGCTATCGCGAGCGGTCACGCCCGATGGTGATCGGCGCGCTCGAGGTGCCCGGTGACGGTCAGCCGATCGTGCTCGGGCCCGAGCATCCGACGACGGGCGGCTATCCCATCATCGCCGTGATCGCGACGGCCGAGCTCGGTCGCTTCTTCGCGATCCGGCTCGGCGGTTCGGTACAGTTCGCGCTGCGTGACTAGCGCGTCGCGGTGAACGTCGCCGGCACCGAGCGCAGGCCCTGGCCCGCGTTGATCTCGGCGGTCCACTCACCGGCGGTGAGCGCGTCGACGGTGCCATCGCTGTTCGAATCGACGATGGTCGAGGTACCGGCGGCAAAGTGGATGAAGTCGAAGCGGAGCGCGATGACCTCGTCGTAGGCCTTGTTCACGAGCTCGGTGACCGCGGCATAACAGATCTGGCGAATCTCGCTCGAGTGACCGACGCAGTAGCCCTGGTAACACTTCGCGGCAACCGCGGCTGCGATCGCCGGGCAGTCGATCGCATCGGAGAGGGTGTAGTAGATCGAGGCACCGTACGTGGCGAAGAAGTACGCCTCGAACGCTGCCCACATGTACTCGCCGTACGCGAGACCGAACGTGTGGTCACCGACGGTGAGCGATGTCGAGGTCGTGGTCGACGTCGTGGTCTGCGAGAGCACGTTCCCCACCGGGACCTCATCGAGCGCGAACTGGTAGTCGAGGCCCGCGGGGGTGAGATCGAGTGTCGTGAGCGTGTGAACCGCAACGCCATCGGTAATCGAGAGGGTGCTGTTGAGCGCAAAGCTGGTCAGCGCGAGCTCGGCGATGTCGACGACACCACCGACGATCTCGGTCACCGGCGTGCCGTTGATCGTGAGCTGCACGATCTGATCGTTCATCCAGCCCTCGACCTTGTCCTCGACGTAGCTCGGCAGTGCATCGCGAAGCTTGGCGAGCGCCGGGACACCCGCGGCTTCTGCGACGTCGAGGAGCGTACCGGCCGGGTTGGTCTCGAAGTCGCGGAACATACCGACGAGGTCCGCGGCCGTCTGCGGCAGGAGCGCCTCGACCGTGATGTCGATGTTGCTGCGAACCTGGTAGGCGCCGTTCGAGGCCGGCGGGGGTGGGGTCTCGGTGCAATCGGTCTCGCAACCGTCGCCGTCGACCGCGTTGTCGTCGTCGCACTCTTCGCCCAGCTCCGGGATGCCGTTACCGCAGACCGGCTCCGGGTCGCCAGAGCCCGAACCCGAACCCGAGCCGGAGCCCGAGCCCGAGCCCGAGCCCGAGCGGTCCGGGTTGTTGTCGGCGGGGTCAGACGCGCAACCAGTGACGGCAACCGCAGCAACGAAGGCTAGTGCAATTCGCATGGGGGAACGTTGAGCAAGCACCTGGCCGTTGGTTCGACCGTTGCCATCTCCGCGAGATCCCGAGCCGCCGTGGTGAATGCCTCCAGCCATGTTGAATCCCCAGACTCCACCGGCACCTACATGCCGCTAACCACCAGGGACTGTTGCTTCAGCGCGACAGTGCTTGGCGAACCCGACTACCAGCGTGCACCGGTGGGCTCGCGCGGATCAATCTTGAAGGCGTGAGTTAGTCGCGAGATATCGCGACGTTGGTCGGTTAGCCGGCGTGTGAAACCCACACGCGGCGCGCGGCTAGCCGCGGATTTCGGTGACCAGACCGTCGAGGTCGACCTTGCCCAGACCAATCGACATCGCGATCTGCATCGCGACCTCGCGCTCCTCGTTCGAGAAGTCGTCGTCGGCCAGGCCGATGGCCACGCCCAGCATCAGCGCAGCCTCTGCGGCCTCGCGGGTCTTGATCAGATCGGCGAGATGGCCGATTCGAGGCTCGAAGCCCGACGCCTCGACGTCATTGGAGACGCCGGTCAGCAGCTGGTCGATCTTGTCGCGGTCGATACCGCCCAGGATCTCGAGCCGGTCCAGCAGTGCGTCGTACTCCGTGTCGCTCTGGCTGCCGTCGGCGGCCGCGACCAAAAACGCGCTCGTGACCGCGGCCTCGAGGAAGGCGTCGTCGGTGAGGCGCTCGGTGAGTCCGTGCCGCGACCACCAGGTGCGCTTTTCGTAGCTGGCCATGGCCATCGTTATAGATGACAGCCAGATAGCCCAGGGCCTGTATGGGGCGAAAAAGCGGTCGAGCCAGAATGCATGGTTGGTTCGGTACTGGTCGCCGATCGAGAGTCCGCAAGCCGGGAGCTGCTGTGCCAGGCGCTGGCCCAGGATGGGTTCCGCGTCGAGGTCGCGCTAGACCGCGACGCTGCGCTCGCCTACGCGAACGACTTCGACGTCGTGATCGCGGACCTCCGCCTCGACCTGGTCCGGCCGATGAAGCGCCGGCGGCCGACGACCGAGATCGTGGTCGTGACCGACGCCACGAGCCTCGACGAGGCGATTGCCGCGGTTCGCCAGGGCGCGTTCGACTTCGTGGTGCGCCCGTTCTTCGTCGAGGACATCTCGCTGACCGTCGCGTGCGCTGCCGCTCGCCGCCAGCGCGTGGACCTCACCATCCCCATCCGCCACATCCGGAAGAACAGCGCCCTCGAGCCGTGATTGCAAATTCGGTCCCCCGCCTCGGATTCCGGTTGATCCGCTCGGGGGACCGCGACTACGGTTCGCCCGTTGCCGAGGGGGTGACCGATGAAGCTCGCGTTGCTATGCATCACGTTCCTGATCGCTTGTGGCCCCGATCCACGTAGTGGCGGCGGTGGCGATGACACGTCGGGCCCCGATGCCGCGTGCGGTCGCGAGTGCTCGGCGGATCTCCATTCGATCGTCGACTGCAACGGCAACGTGATCGAGTCGTGCGACGGCGGCAACGCCTGCGATCCGACCACGTACACGTGTCAGGACGCCTGCGCCGCCGCTGAAGCAAACCATCGCTCGGTCGGTTGCGACTACTACGCGACGCTGATGGACACGATGACCACCGGCTACTGCTTCGCCGTGTTCGTCGCGAACACGTGGAGCTCGCCCGCGCACATCGAGGTCGAGTTCAACGGCCAGACGCTCGACACGCAGACGTTCACGCGCATCCCGAGCGGCTCGGGCCCCACGCTCACGCAGGGCACCTACGACGCGGCTCAAGGCGTCCCGCCCGGCCAGGTCGCGATCCTGTTCCTCGGCGGCTCGCAGGGCTCGGCGCCGAACTGCCCGGTCACGCCGGCGATGTCGACCGCGAACGCGCAGATCGGCGGCACCGGCATCGGCAAAGCATTCCGCATCAAGACCGACGTGCCGACCGTCGCGTATCAGATCAATCCATACGGTGGCGGCTCGGTCGCCGTGACCGCCGCATCGCTGCTGCTACCGACGAGCGTGTGGGACACGAACTACGTCGCGGTCAACGTCTCGGCGCAGTCGGCGGGCTATCCGTCGCTCAACATCGTCGCGGCCGAGGACAACACGGTCGTCACGCTCGATCCGACGGCGACGGTCACCGGCGGCAACGGTATTCCCGGCGGTGGCGCGGGCCAACCGATCAACATCACGCTCAACAAGGGTCAGCACGCGCAGATCACACAGACCACCGAGCTCACCGGCAGCGCGATCAGCTCGACCAAACCGATCGGCTTCATGGCCGGCCAGACCTGCATGAACATGCCGGTCGGCACTTCGTTCTGTGATCACGGCGAGCAGATGATTCCGCCCGTGAAGGCCCTCGGAAAAAAATACGTCGGCGTGATGTACCGCCCGCGCGTCGCGAGCGAGACCTCGACGTACTGGCGCATCGTCGGTGCGGCCGACAACACGCAGCTCACCTACTCGACCGATGTCGGTGGTCCCGCGACGCTGAGCAAAGGCCAGAGCGTGATCTTCCAGACCGGCACCCCGTTCACAGTCGAGTCACAGGACAACGATCACCCGTTCATGATGTTCACGTACATGACGAGCTCGCAGCACGTGTCCGATGGCTACGGCGATCCGGACTTCGTGACGAGCGTCCCGCCCGAGCAGTACCTGCGCCAGTACGTGTTCTTCGCCGACCCGACCTACCCCGAGAGCAACCTCGTGGTGATCCGCGCGAAGGGCACGGACGGTAACTTCAAGGACGTGAACCTCGACTGCGCCGGTCCGCTCGCGGGCTGGCAGCCGATCGGCAACGGCGATTACGAGTTTACGCGCAAGGATCTGATGACCGGCAACTTCGCCGCGGTCGGCGCGTGCTCGACCGGCCGCCACGAGATCAAGAGCGATGCCCCGTTCGGCCTGTGGGTCTGGGGCTGGGGCACGCCGCAGACGACGTCGTTCACCGAGAACGTGTCGTACGGCTACCCGGGCGGCATGAACGTCGCCCCGATCAACGCCGTCATCTTCTAGGGTCAGTTGTCCCCAGCGGGGGGGCGTTTCGGCGATCCCGACTTCGCCAGGCAACTCCGGCTGCCACGAGCGAGCCTAATCATCACGCCACGTTGGGCTGGCGTGCTGCTTGCTGTTTGCAGTGAGCATGAAAGCCATCGACCTGCGCCGCGCACTGCTGTTGCTCGCCGTCCAGCCGCTCGTGGTCGCGAGCGTTGGTTGCGCGACCGACGAGGAGGCCGATGAGTACATCCGCGAGGACATCGGCAAGGGCGACGCCGCCACGAGCAGCGACCCGAATCGTCTCCTCGACGTCCCGTTCTACTTCTCGGTGCCCAAATCGGCATCGGCGCTTCCGCTCAACCGCGCGGCGTATCCGTACCCGACGATCTGGAACGGCTCGATGCAGGCCTCCGACGTCGGCCTTCGGGTGATCGCGATCCAGCAGGGCTCGTCGCTCGCGGCCAAGAAGCAGGCGCGCCGCGACATGGCCGCCAAGCTCGCTCGCGCAGGCGTGCTGCAGGACGGCGACCTGGTGCTGTCGTTCCGCCCCGAGCTCGCCGGCACGATGGCGTACCCGCACATCCAGATGGGCGTCACCCACGCTGGCCTCGTCTACACGGACAACGGCGTCGCGTACAACCTCGATAGCCCGCTCGACTCCGTCTACAACGGTCAGTTCGACTCCGCGCACTACGCCGGTGACGGCGCCGCCGATGCCGGCGCAGACGCGCTCCACATCATGCGCCCGCGCGGCTTCGACGACGCGCGCCGCACGCAGCTGCGCGGCTGGGTCAAGACGCTGAAGGGCGGCCTGTCGCGCATCAACGGTGCGCGCCAGCAGATCAAGTTCCAGTCGGACTACCTGATCCCGGCCTTTGCGAGCGCGGGCAAGACGACGCGCCAGACGGTGACGACGCTCGGCAAGATCATCCTCGAGCAAGACACCACGACCAAGCAGCCGATGTACTGCTCGGAGTTCGCGTGGCACATGCTCGCGCTGTCCGCTTGCAGCCCGCAGGAGATTCGCGACGCCGGCCCCGAGGGTGCGGCGTGTGTTGACGAGGTGTTCGCACCGATGCCGCTCGTCGGCAGCAACGCGACCGAGGTCGGTCTCGCCGATGGTCCGCTGATCGGACTCAAGGCGATGCCCGAGCCGATCCGCCTCGCGAACGTCGGCAAGATCTTCGAGACCGCCGACGCCGCCAAGCTGTCGTCGGGTCACCGTGCGGTCAGCGAGATGGTCGCCCCGCTCATGATGCCGCTGCAGCAGTTCTACATGGGCACGCTCGCGGGCGCGCCCGCCGAGCAGCTCGCAGGCGCCGCGATGCAGCTATCCGCGCAGATGCCGCTGAACTACTCGCCGACGGCCTTCATCGTCCAGGCAATGGCCGACGACTCGATTCGCACCGTCGACTACGTCACCACGCTCGCCTTCGTCGGCGCGACCGCCTATCAGAAGGCCCAGCGCTTGGCGTCGAACCCGGTCCCGTAAACGGCGTCCTCGCCAACCGTACCGATCTTGATCTCGATGATCTTTGCGGTCGGGTCGTCTGCGATCTCGGCAATCTCTTCTTCGGACTTGAAGAACCAGGGGTCGAGCATCAGGTCGTCGACGACCTCGAGCTCGCAGTCGACATCGATGTCGATGCCTAGACCGAGAATCCGCGGACGTGTGGGCTCCAGCTCGCGAACCAGATCGTGGATGGCAGGCTCCATGATCATTCCTTCGCCGGAGCTGGGTGCGTGGGCAAGTTTGCAGCTGCGCCTACCGAGGAATGCAGCTGAAACCGCTAATCCCGCGGGGTGACGCGTAGGTGCGAGTGGCACGCGGCGTGATGCAGACAGCGTCATGCTTATCGAACTGGACGACCTTCCGCGGGTGAGGTGATCGGGTACGACTGGGGTGGCAAGCGCGGATAGCCACTATCTGTGCCCGACGGAACTCGGTACGAAGACGCACTGTGCCGCGACTCTCCGATCGATACGCGTTGGATCTGACCATCGAGCTCTACCACTCGCACCGGTGGGAGCGCGTCTCGGTTCAAGATCTGTCGCGCACCGGCTTGTTCGTGTCGATGGCTTCGCCGCCCGCGCTCGGCTCGCCCGTCGTCGTCGCGTTCACGCATCACGGCGAGCGCGTGCTCAACCCGGCGCGCGTCACGCACTGTATCGATGCTGCCGAGGCCCGGGCCCTCAGCCGCACGCCCGGCATCGGTGTTCGCTTCCGAGAGCCGAACGATCAGGCGTTCGCGTTCGCGGTCGAGTCCCTGCTGCGCAGCGCACGCACCAAGCAGCCCGAGCACAGTCACATCCTCGTCGCCGACCCCGAGCCACGCATGCTCGAGCGCCTGTCGACCGCGCTCGGCGATGCCGGCTTCTCGGTCGCGACTGCCAGCACCGCCGCCGAGCTGTTCGGGCTTGCGATGCGCCGCACGCCGCAGCTGATGCTCGTCGATCGCCACACGCCGATCGTCGATGGTCTCAAGCTGATCGAGCGGATCGCGTGCGATGACACCCTCGCTGCCGTGCCGGTCATCATGATGACTCAGGATCCAGGCGACATCGGGACCGCGTTCGCGCGCGGTGCAGCCGATGTGGTGCTCAAGCCGTTCACGATGCTCGAGATGATCGCGCGCACGTGCCGTGTTGCGCAGCAGCCGCGTCGTGCCGAGCACATGTCGCTCGCCGGTTCGCTCGCAGATGTCGATCTCGCCGCGGTGATGACGATGCTCGAGCAGCAGCGCAAGACCGGGCGCATCGTGGTGTCGGCGGGTCACGCCGGCTGGATCGATATCGTCGACGGTCGCGTCATCGATGCCGGCTGGTCGATCGACCGGAGCCACCCGCGTACGATCGTGATGGCAATGCTCGAGTGGAAGCAGGGCACGTTCAAGCTTG
>JBBQFU010000154.1:0-21723 GCA_038322185.1 Haliangiales bacterium | reverse complement strand
CCGGGCAAGCTCTAACTAGTCGACGGTGTGCAGCCGGCGTGGCGCGAGCGTGTCGAGGAATCGCTGCGCCCACGCGCGGGCGTCGCCCTCGGCTTCGAGTGCGCCGAGCATCACGCGATGACGCTGGATGCGTTCCGCCTGCGGCATGCGCAGCGCGTGATCGAGATCCGCGGCGAGGCCCTCGGGATGGAACGGGTTGGTGATCAGTGCACTCGCCAGCGTCTCGGCCGCACCGGCGTACTGCGACAGCACGAGCACGCCGGGCGTCGCCGGATCCTGCGAGACGACGAACTCCTTCGCGACGAGGTTCATCCCGTCGCGGAGCGGCGTCACGAGCGCTACATCCGCGAGCCGGTACAGCTGCGCGAGCACGTGCTGGTCGTAGGAGCGATACAGGTAGCGAACGGGCACCCAGTCGGTGTCGCCGAAATAACCGTTGATGCGACCGACCATGCCTTCGACACGCTCGCGCAACTCGGCATAGTCGGGAATCTCGGCGCGCGTGGGCACGGAGACCTGGAGCAACGACACGCGGCGGCGCCACTCGGGATAGCGGTCGAGGAACCGCTCGTACGCGGCGAGACGTTCGGGAATTCCCTTCGAGTAGTCGAGCCGATCGACGCCGAGGATCAGGCGCCGATCACCGAGCGCGGTGCGCAGCCCCGCGACCTCGCGGACCTCTTCGGTGGGCTCCTGATAGATCTTCGGGTCGATCGTCGCCGGGAACACACCGACCGCGGGAAGCGGCTTGGTGCGCTCCACCCGGTTCGCGGAGGCCAAGAAGTTCGTCGCCGCGTGCTGGGTCTGGAACCCGACGAGGTCGAACTCGCACATCGCGGACGCGATCTCCTTGCCCCACGGGATGCTGTTGAGGACCTCCGGACTCGGAAACGGAATGTGCAGGAACAGACCGATCGGGCCCTGGTGACCGTAGAACCGCAGCGCACGCGCAGCGAGCAGCAAATGGTAGTCGTGCACCCAGATCGTCGCACTGCGCCAGGTCAGCTCCATCGCGTGCCGCGCAAAACGCTCGTTGGCCTGCACGTAGGCGGCCCACGCACCGTCGGTACTGTTCACGCGCTGCGGGAACCCGTGGAACAGCGGCCACAGCACGCTGTTGCAGAAGCCCGCGTAGAACTGCTCACGCACACTCGCCGGCAAGTCGAACCGGGCACGGGCTGGCTGCTCGGTCGCGTCGATCACCACGCGCGAATCGTGGCCGCGGGTCTGGCCACTCCAGCCGAGCCAGATGCCGTGCTCGTCGCGAAGCGCGGGCTCGAGCGCCGAGATCAGACCACCGACCTCTTTGGTGCGGCCTTGCGGCGGGGCCGGGGTTCGGTTCGACATCACCAGCAAGCGATGTCGCTTGCGTGAATTGATCGCCGGTGAGATCGGCAACTCGCGGTCCTGGCCGAGGCGCGTCGACGCGACCCAGTCGATGAACGCGCGAGTGGTCCCGATGTCCTTGGCGTAGGCGTCAGCCTGCAGGCAGAGAGGGCCAACGCTGACCGATGCGTCGCCATCATCGAGCTCGGCGAACATATCCTCGTCGGTCAGATCATCGCCGATCGTGATGATGCGAGTGCCAGGTGACCGGTCGCGAACCCAGTTGACGACCGTTCCCTTGTGCACCGCACGCTGGCGCACCTCGAGCATCTGTACGCCGCCGATCCGTTCGAACGTGTGGTGCTCCTCGAGCCACTCGTCGCAGATGACCTCCAACGCCGCGGCCAGCTCGATTTGAGCGCTGGGAGACACCTGCCGCCAGTGCACGCACACGGACAGCGACTTGCGCTCGACACGAACGCCAGCCGCGTCGAGAACCGGCGCGAGCATGCGGACGAGGCTCTCGAGCTCCGAGGATTCGCTGAGGGGATGCTGGCTCAGCTCGGGATCCCAGCGCCAGCTTCCGTGCTCGGCGACCCACCAGGCACCGGGCACCAGCGGACGCAGCGAGTCGATCAACGCCCGTGGCCGGCCCGAGACCACCACGACGCGGACACCGGTCGCAACGAGCGCCTCGAGGAGCCGCGCACCTTCAGGGTCGAGACGGGCCTCTTCCGGGGTGGGCGCGAACTCGATCAATGTCCCGTCGAGGTCGATCAGGACTGCGAGCCGTTCCGCCCGCGCGAGCATCCGCCACCGGTTCCCCTGCAAGGCCGGAGAAGTCATAGAACCGGACATCAGTTACGAGGACGGCCGGATCGACGCCGTGTTCACGCAAAAGCCGCGCCAAATGGCCTAGCGGCGGGCCGCACGTTGCTGTGTCAGGCGTTCCAGGTCGTTCGTGACGGTCCGCAGCTGGCGCTCGATCCCGTCCCGTTCGGCCACCGCCGCGTCGCGTTCACGCTGGGCGGCGTCGCGCTCGCCGCGGGCAGAGTCACGCTCACGCCTTATCTTGTCGCGCTCCTTGGCGGTCTTGTCGGCCTCACGCCGCAGCTCGGCAACCATTCGATCGGATGCGGCCCGTGCATCGTTCGCCACCCGGTGCTCGCGACGCGCGGCCTCGAGCCGCTCCAGGATCTGACGCGTGCTGCGCGTCGCGTCGACGAGCGCCTGCTCCTTGGCATCGATCAGCGCCTGATACGAGAGGCGCTCCTCCGCGAGCGACTTCTCGAGGGTCGCCAGATTGTCGCGTTCCGTCGCGAGCCGCTGCTGGGTCTGCTCGAGGTGCGCGCGCGCTTCGTTGACCTGCGTGCTCAACGCCTGCTTCTCGGCCTTCTGCGACTTCACCCTGGCGTCGAGTGTGGCTCGCTCGTCCTGCAGCTGCGCGACGGTGACGTGTGTGCCGGCGGCCAACCCCGAGAGCCCGAGGGCGACGAGCGCGGTCAGCGCGAGCTGCGGGTTACGACGAGACCACAGCGAGACACGCAGCAGACGAGAGCGATCGAGCGTGGTCGGCTTGCGGGTCAGGAAGTCCTGCAGCTCGTTCGCCAGCGCACCCGCGCTGCGGTAGCGAGCCTGCGGATCGATCGCCATCGCCTTCGCGATCACGCGGCGCAGCCTCGCAGACACGCGGTCACCATCGCGATCTCGCTCGAGGGCGGGCGGTCGCTCCGTCGACGCTGCGATCTCCCACGCAGACAGATCGTCGCTCTTGCGGGCGAGCCACGGTGGGCGCCCCATCAGCAGGTCATACGCGATCGCGCCGAGTCCCCACACGTCGATCGCGACGAGCACCGCGCGATCGTCGGCGTTGCGCGCGTCGAGCGTGAGCGGCAGGCCGCGCGCCTGCTCCGGCGCCATGAACTCCGGCGTGCCGCGCACGCTGACCGGCCCGCTCGGACCGCGCTTGAGCAGCGTGACCGTCGGGTGCGCGACGTCGGGGCTCGTACCGCTGAACGCGAGACCGAAGTCTGCAACGCGTGCGCGCCGCGAGTTCGGCGTGATCAGCACGTTCTTCGGCTTGAGGTCACGATGGAACACGTTGCGCAGGTGCGCTTCGTGCACGCCGCGCGCGACATGCATCACCCAGCGCGCAACCTCGTCGACGTTGCGGGGCCGCGACGCTGCCGCGGTGGTGCCGCGCACGACCTCCTCCTTCTCGGGATCGTACTCGCTGACCAGCTCCATCACGATGTACGGGTGACCGTCGCCGTACTGGACATCGAGCACCCGCACCACGTGCTCGGAGATCACGTCGCTCGCTGCACGCGCCTCGGCGAGGACCTGATCGAGGGCCTCGCCGTCGTCGTGGCGATGAAACACCTTGATCGCCACGTTGCGGCCGAGCCGGCGGTCGAACGCCTGCCACACCGACGAGGTCGTGCCGCTGTCGAGGCGCACCGCGAGCTCGTAACGCTCGTCGGCGGCGTCACCGAGTGAAGGCGGTGCACCCTCGAGCTCGGGGGCTTCCTTCTCCGCGTGCAGCCACAGCAGCGCCTGCATGCGCATGGCGGGATCGGCCGGGAACTCGTGCTCGACGCGCCGGGACCACTCGGCCTCCGGCCGCGCGAAGATCCGCGCGAGCTTGTCGCGGACCATCAGATCCGTCACGCGGTGAGCCCTGACTCGATTCCCTGCAACACGATGAGGTAGTTGGTCCCCTCGAGGATTCGCTTGTTGGCGGCGCCGAGAGAGATGCCGAGCTCACCCGCGATCTGGCGCTGGGTCTTGCCTGCGATGTGCAGGCGCAGTGCGTGCCCGACCTGCGGCGGATTGACCACCGGGATACGCACGCGCAGATCGACGATGCCACGCTCGAGATCCTCGATGCGGGCCTCGATCCATGCGCGAAGCTCCGCGGCCTCGATCATCTCGGTGAGCATCTGCTCGTCGGGCACCACGAGGAGATCCTCGGGGATGTCCTGGTGATCACCGCGGCGGCGCAGCTGATCGATCCGGTCGAGGATGAAGCGCCGCACGCTCTCGCCGATGTGGCGCTCGGTTGGTGGCAACACCTTGAGCCGATCCCACTCGCCGCTATGGAGCCACCGCGCAACCAGCGATCCCAGGATGTCGCGCGTGCTGTAGGACCCGCGGTAGTTCATCGAGCTCTTGACGCGACGGATGACCCGCTCGAATTGAGCGGCCATCTGGTCGTCGGACGTACTTGCGAAGACGTCGGCGGAAGCCATGCGTTCACGACCATAACACCCGCGATGTCAGAAGCGTCTCCCGAGAAACTGCTTTGTGCTGCAACTATTGGTGTTGCAAGCATTTCCCCGACGGTCCTGGACGTCGATTTTTGGGCGCGCGCCTAACGATCCTGGATCGAGTCCAGGATCGGCTTCAGGAACTGGGCGTGTGACCAGCTGTCGGGCCCGATCGTGCCGCCCTCGGGCGTGAGGCCATCGCTCGGATAGCGCAGGAACAGCGACGGCTCCGCGATCGCCGGGCCGACGAACTTGTCGTAGTGACCGTTGCGCACGATCACGAGCTCGAGGCTCGGGATCACATAGATGTACTGACCGTCGTGGCCGTTCGCCATGAACAGATCCGGCGGCAGCGACGTGTCGGTCACGCCTTCGAGCCACCACTGGTAGCCGTAGCCGCGATAGACCGACGACGACGTGAGCGATGCATCGACCCACGCCTGCGGCACGACCTGCTCGCCGTCCCACACGCCGCGCTGCATGTAGAGCAGACCGAAGCGCGCAAAGTCGCGTGACGTCATGTCGAGGCAGCAGTACGTGAGCGTCTCGCCGCTCTTCGCGCGCCACCATTCGGCGCCCTCGATGTCGAGCTTGCTGAACAGCTTCTCCTGCGCGTAGTCCCCTGCCCGCTTGCCGGTCGCCTTCTGCAACATGCCCGACAGCAACAGCGTGTCGCCGCTCGAGTAGTTGAAGCGCGTGCCCGGCTCGACGAGCTGCGGCCGCGCGACGGCATACGCGAGTGGACTGTCGGTGGTGAACACGAGCTGCACGACATCGGACTCGTTCGCGCGCTCGACCTCGTAGATCTCTTCCCAGTCGAGACCGCTCGCCATGTGCAGCACGTTCTCGAGGCGGATCTGCTCGCGCTCCGAGCCCGCCCACTCCGGGAAGTAGTCGACCATCGGTACCTCGATGCCGGGGATCTTGCCCTCGTCGATCGCGATACCGACAAGCGCGCTCGTGAAGCTCTTGCCCACCGACCAGCTACCGGCGTAGCTCGTCGCGTCGCGGCCGTCCTCGTACCACTCGGCGACGAGCGTGCCGCGCCGGGTGACGACGACGCCTTGTGTGTGCTTGCCCGGCTGGAACGCGTACGTTCGCGCGCCCTCGAGCATCGCGGCATCCATCTGCTGCTCGGCCGGTGTCTGCTCGGGCCAGTCCCACGTCGGACCGTCGGACGAGCAGGCTGCGAGACCCCAGAGAACCAGGCTTACGCGCGTCACCAACACGCGCGGAACCTACTACGGCCTACGCCGCGCGGCGACGACGAAGCGCAACCAGGGCACCTAGCATGAGGATCAGGCCCGACGAGCCCGAGCGGGTCGCCGAGCACCCCCCCGAGGGTTCCTCGATCACCTGGCCGTAGTCCGTCTTGGAATCGGGGTCGACAGGCTCCGGCGTGACGGGCTCCGGCTCTGGCACCACCGTCGAGGTCACGCAATCCGCGAACGGACGCGACCCGAGCGGGGCCTCGCGCTGATGGAAGAAGTCGACGCCGCGGATCGTGACATTGACCTTCTCGATCAGGAACGTCTCGCAGGTCTGCGCGTCCGAGTCGCTCTGGTCGGCGCGCACCGCGAGGACCTTGATGGCGACGGTCTCGGTCGGGTGTGAGCTGTTGATGATGTCGCTCGGCATGTTGCCGGGCTGGCAGCTGCCCGCAGCCACGCACGGCGCTCCTGCACCGGTGTTCTGATGGTCGAGCAGCGTCAGCTTCGCGAGGTCGGGGATCAGGATCTTGAGGAACAGCGCCCCGTAGTCCGCCGACGAGCACAGCACCGAGTCGTCGTTGAGCGCGATCTCGACGCTGGTCGTGGTGTCGTGGATCACGGTCTCGTTCCAGGCCGGGACCGCAGCAGCAGTGGACAGGGAACCGGCGAGGAGTCCGGCAGCGAGGAGAGTGGTGCGAGCCATCGAGTGCATGCCTCTACCTACTATGGGCGCTCGAATATCTATAGAGAATGACAGATATGGACAGTATAACTACGGCTTATGGCAAACCTGGTCGCGCGCGACCTCGATGTCTCGTCACTCGCCGCGCTCCTGGCCGTCCTCGATACCGGCAGCTTCACCGAGGCTGCGCGCTCGCTGCGGATCAGCCAGCCGGCGGTCAGCCTCGCGATCAAGCGCCTCGAGGAGCGTGTCGGCACCACCCTGCTCGTCCGCACGCGCAAGCGGATCGCGCCGTCGCGCCCCGGTGAGGTCCTCGCCGCCGGCGCCCGCCTCGCGTTCGAGGCGCTCGACAACGCCGTCGCTCAGATCGCGAACGAGCACGCCGAGCCGTCGGGCCGCGTGATCCTCGGTGTGCACGAGAGCCTGGCCGCCTACTCGCTGCCTTCCTTCATGGCGCGGTTTCTCCGCGACTACCCGCTCGTCGAGCTCAAGCTGTGGAACGGCCGGTCGCAGGAGGTCGAGCGCGAGCTGACCGCCGGCCGGGTCGACCTCGCGCTGATCGTGAACCCGCGCCCGCAGCCCGACCTCGTGATCGTCCCGGTGTTCGACGACTCGGTCGAGCTGTTTCACTGCCTGCCGAACCGGCGCCGCAGCGAAGCGGCGAAGATCATCGAGGAGCTGCCGCTCATCTACGTGCCCGAGCTGATGCAGAGCCAGGACATCCTCGCCCAGCTCCCCAAGCGCCGGATCACCGTGAAGCGCCTGCTCCCCTGCTCGAGCCTCGAGCTGGTGAAGAGCCTGGTGATCGACGAGGTCGGTGTCGGCATCCTTCCCCGCCGCGTGGCCGAGCACAACACGCGCAAGCGGCTGTACTCGCTCTCACCGCCGCTGCCGCTCTACAAGGATCGCGTGGCGCTGGTCCGCCGCTACGACGTGCCGCAGACCGCCGCGATCCGCGTGGTGATCAGCGAGCTGTCAGCTCACTGCAAGACGATGAGCTGACCGCATCACTTCACGAGCTTCTCGGGATCGATCTCGGTGACCTTACGACCCGTGATCAGGTAATTCACGAACCACAGCACAGCGCCGATACCGACGAGAGCCGCCGCGACCAGGTAGACCTCCGGATCGCGGACGCGGTTGAGCGGGCTCGCCAGAAGCAGCGCCGTGATCGCGCCGAGCACCGCCGCCCACGTGGGCGTCCGGTAGTGCTTGTGCTCGACGGTCTTCTTGCGCAGCACGAGCACGCAGATGTTGACGAGGCCGAACACGAGCAGCAGCAGCAGCACCGTGGTGTCGGCGAGGTTCTTGAACGAGCCGGCGCTGACCAGGCCCGCCGCGATCAGCACGGTGAACAGGATCGCCACGTAGGGCGTCTTGCGCTTGCTATGCACGCGCGCGAACGCGGCCGGCAAGATGTTCTCGTTCGCCATGCCGTAGAGCAGGCGCGACGCCATGATCATGTTGAGCAGCGCCGTGTTCGCGATCGCCAGTAGCGCGATGATCGAGAACAGCTCGGGCGGGAAGCGCACGCCCGTGGCAGCGACGACATCGAGGAGCGCACCACTGGAGCCGGCCAGCTCGGCGGGCGGCACGAGCGTGACCGCGATGAACGACACGATCACGTAGATCACGCCGGTCAGCACAACGCCGAGGAACAGGCCGCGCGGAAACGTCCGTGGCGGGTCCTCGCATTCCTCGGCGAGGTTGACCGAGTCCTCGAACCCGATCAGTGCGTAGAAGCCGAGCGCCGTCGCGCCGATGAGGCCGAAGAACATGCCGTCTGGTGCGTCGAGCGTCATCGCGCGACTGGGATCGCCCATGCCGCGGAACACGCCGATCGCGCCGAGCACGATCACGATCACGAGGCCGCTGACCTCGATGATCGTCAGCACCAGGTTGACCTTCACCGACTCCGAGATGCCGCGGTAGTTGATCAGCGAGATCACGGCGAGGAAGCCCAGGCCCGCAAGCGTCGGTGGTGCCGAGATGAAGGTCTGGAGATACTTGCCGCCGAAGGCGATCGCAGCCGCCGAGGCGGAGGCCACGCCCGACATCAGCACGGCGAACGCGACGATAAACGTCAGGAACGGCCGCCCGAACGCGCGGTGCGTGTACAGCGCTGCACCGGCGGCGCGCGGATACTTGCCGACCATCTCCGCATACGAGCTGGCGGTGAGCCCGGCGACCACGAACCCGATCGCGAGGGGCAGCCAGATCATGCCGCCGACGTGCGTCGCGAGCTTGCCGACGAGCGCGTAGATCCCGGCGCCCAGGATGTCCCCGATGATGAAGACGATCAGCATGCGGCCGCTGATGGCGCGGTGGAGCGCGTTGCCGGTGTCGTTCATCCTGGGCCGACGGTAGCGCGAACCTCGTGCGCGCCCAAGGCCGCATGTCCATGCGATGTCGCTCGACGAGACCGTATGGGACGGTGGCTTGAATGTTCAAACTTGGCCTCGCTTTTTCCGTCCTCGTTGGTCTCGCCGCCTGCAGCAGCGATGACGCAGCCACCGGCGATGCGGCTGCAAGCTGCAGCACGTGTAACTCCCTCACGCTTCCAGCAACGGTCACCAAGACTGCCAACCCCGCCGCCCGGCCAGATTTCACGGGCGGTGCCATCGTTGACGGCACGTACAAGGTCACGTCGGTCGTCGACTTCGGAACATCGACGCCTGGCGGCACGACGGTGCAAGAGGTCTATCGGTTTGCGAGCAACACGGTCGAGAGCGCCGTCGCATCGTCGGAGATGGCCGAGATGCACTTCTGCGGCACGTACACGACCAGCGGAAACATGATCACGTTCAATCTCACGTGCCCGCAGACCCGCAGCGTCACGCTGACGTACACGATGTCAGGGACCACGTTTTCGTTCCAGCACGGCAGCGATCAGAACGAAGTCGCCTTCGCGACCCCGTAGCGTCAGACTACTCGAGGTTCTCCGCGAGCAGCTGCTCGACGCGATCGAGCTGGCAGCGGCTACACAGGATGTTGCCGTCGCGGCCGACGAGGAACTGCATCGGATAGCGGTCGACCCGATAGGCCGCCTGCGCAGGCTCGTCGATCGATGCGATACCGGCCCGATGTGCACCGAGGACCTCGCGCACCTCGTCGGACGGCGCCGCGACCGACAGCAGCTCGAAGCCCTTGGCGTGATACTTCGCGCGCAGCGCGGCGAGCCGCGGCAGCGCCCTCACGCACGGCGCGCAGCTCGTCGCCCAGAAGTCGACGAGCACGATCTTGCCGCGCAACCCCGACAGCGAGGCGGGCTTGCCATCGAGATCGGTCACCGCGAAGTCAGGCGCCGGCGTCCCGGTCGATAGCGGCGGACGCGGGGGCAGCTTGTCCTTGAGCGGACGCAGGCCGAGCTGGCCGCCATCGGCACCGACCTCGAAGGCGTAGCTCATGTCGTCGATCGTGATCGTCTTCTCGAACACGTGGAACAGCTCGGGGTTGTCGAGCGCCTCGACATCGACCTTGCCGTCGCGATCGAGATCGAAGGCGATGTAGTGGTGGTCGAGCCCGAACTGACCGCCTTCGCCGACGAGCGCGAACTGCATTGGCGCCTTCGGCAGTGGGAGCGTGCCGCGCCGGACCGCCGCGCTCTGCATCCGCAGCTCACCGTTGCGGAATCGGATCCGCGCCGGGGTGGGGACCGGCTCGTCGGAGAACATCGCCTGCATCTCCAGGGTCAGCATCAGCTCCCAGGCGTCGCCGACCTTCTTGAACGAATGCTTCGGGTCGTCACGTAGATCCCCGTTCGCATTCTCGTCGAAGGCGAGCGCGAAACCGCGCGACGGCTCGCCATCGATCACCCAGCTCACGTTCTTGCCGCGCGCGAAGAAGTTCACGCCCGCTCCAGCGAGCTTGGACAGGCCCGGCGGGAACTGCGTGGCGACGACCACGGACGTCTTGCCCGCAAACTCCTTCGCGTAGCCGTCGAGCGTGAGCGGGAGGAGTGGCGCACCGTCGGACGGCATCATCTCGACCGGCCCCGACGGGCCGACGATCGACTTGACCGCGGCGACCGCTGGCCTTGGCGCCGGCGGTTGCTTCTTCGGCTTGTCGTCGCCGCATGCGAGCAAGCCCGCGAGCAGGAGTACGCGCACGCTAGCCTCCGCCATCGAGCACCGCGAGCACCTCGAGTGCACCCGCCTCGGTGTAGAGAGCCGCGGCCGATGCACGCAGCGTATCGGCACGCGCCGCATCACCACGCGCACGCGCGACGCGAGACCACTCGATGTCGAGCCTCGCCGTGGCCATGCGCTGGCCCGTACGCTCGAAGATCTCGCGGGCGGCGGCGAGATGCACCTCGGCATCAGCGGCGCCCTTGGCGGCGAGCGCGAGGCCCCACACTTGCTCTGCCAGGCCATGACCGAGCGCGAGCCCTCGTCACGCAGCTGCGGGACGGCCTCGGCACAGGCAGCGATCGCGCCGTCGACATCGCCGTTGACGAGCGCGGCCTGCGCGTCGCCACCGATGAACATGTCGTCGTACGGCGCCTTGCCACCGAGCTCGTCGGCGACGGCACGCGCCTCCTCGAGATGCTCGCGCGCCGCATCGGGCCGGCCCGCGACACCTTCGACCCACGCGTGGTGACGCACGAGCAAATAGTAGAGCAGCCGCTCGTTGCTGCGCAGCGTGTGCTCGCGCGCGACCTCGATCGTGCCGAGCACCGCGGGATCACCGGCGCATCGCTCGGAGAACGCACGCATGGCGAGCGCGACCGCGAGGCCCGATGAGTTGCTGCTCGCCGTGGCATAGGCGAGCGCGTGATCGTGCACCGCCATCGCCTCGCGATAGCGGCCGGCCATGGTCAGGGCCATCGCGTAGTTCCCCATGAAGCGCAGCCGATCGTACTCGCTCGCGACGTGCTCGACCTGCGCGGCACCCGGCGCGAGGAGCGGCAGCGCGTCGCGAACGTTGCCCTGCATCAGCGTGACGTTGCCGAGCGCCTGCGTGGCCGAGCTCACGAGCTTGTCGTCGCCGAGCTCACGGGCGATCGAGATCACGCGCTCGCAGCCAATGCGCGCGTCGGTGAGGTTGCCCGAGTAGGTGTAGACGCGCGCGGAGAGGAAATCGAGCATCAGCTCGCGATGGCGATCGCTGTCATCGCGGTCGACGGTCTCGAGCAACTCGCGCGCCTGCATCACACGCGCGAGGTTGAGGTCGGCGACCTCGGTCATCACGCTCATCGAGACCTGCTGCAGCAGGATGTCGATGCGCGTGCGCCGGTGCTCCGGCCTGTCCGGGAGGCCGCGCAGCGCGTCCGACGCCTCGGCGAAGTGCGTGCGTGCCGCCTGCATGTCCCCCATCCCGTTGGCCTCGAGGCCCGCGCGCACGAAGCACGGGACCGCGAGCTCGGGCGCATCCGCGCGCTGATAGTGATCGGCGAGCTCGATCGCCTCGTGACCGCCTTCCACGTCGAGATAAGCTGCCGCCGCGAGATGCGCCGAGCGCCGATCCTCTCCCGTCAGCAGCCCGTAGGCCGCGTCGACGACGAGCGCGTGACGGAACGCGAACAGGTCGTGCTGCGGCTCGATGATCTCGAGGCGCACCAGCTCGGCGAGCCACACATCGAGGTCGGCGCGGTGGACCGGCTCGTCACTGAGTAGCGCCGCGATCCCATCGCGCCGGAACCGCGCACCGAACACGCTCGCGGTGCGCAGCACGCGGCGCAGGTCGGGAGACAGCTTCGAGATACGCGACTGCAGCATCGCGAGCACGGTGCTCGGCAGCTCGCGCCTGCCCTCGGCGACGGCGCGGATCAGCTCCTCGAGGAACAGCGCGTTGCCAGCGGCTTGCTCGATGATGCGCGCGACAACCTCGGCGGTGACGGTGGTGCCGAGCACCTGATTGACGAGGCGCTCGCAGGCCTTGCGACTGAGCGGCTTGAGCGGCAAACGCAGCGCGTGGCCCGCCCACAGCTTGTCGTCCATCAGCGGCCGCGACAGCGCGACCACGAACAGCGGCCGCTCGTGCAGCTCGCGCAACGCGCGCTCGACGAGCCGTAAGCTCGCCGGGTCGGCCCAGTGAATGTCCTCGAGCACGAGCATCACAGGCCGGGCCTTGGTCTCGGCGCGCAGCAGCTCGAGGAAGGCGATCGCGATCTCCTCACCGAGGCGGCGCGGATCGCGCTTTGCCTTCGCGACCTCGTCACACGGCGACGAGACCGGATTGCCGCACATCTCCGCCAGCAGCTCGCCGACGCGGCGGCGCTGGTGATCGATCGCGCGATACACCGTCGCCATCCCGCCGCTGCCGGCAGGAGCAATGACGCGAAAGCGTCCCCCGATAACTGTCTCAGACCCGACGACGGTCAAGGAGCCGCCATGATAGCCCGATGCACGTCATGTAGGATGCGGCCCATGCGCATTGCCACGATTCTGCTCAGCGTCATCCTCGCCGCTTGCGGCGGCAAGACCAAGCCGGCCGACGGTACGGGGAGCGCAGCAGCCGCCGACAAGACCCTCTACGAGCGGCTCGGGGGCACACCGGCCATCACCGCCGTGGTCGAGGAGTTCGTGACAATGACGGGCGCGGGCCCGCGGATCAGCATGTTCTTCACGAACGCCGACATCCCGAAGCTCAAGGCCACGATGGTCGAGCACATCTGCTCGATCACCGGCGGTCCGTGCTCGTACAGCGGCAAGTCGATGAAGGAGTCGCACACCGGGATGAATGTCAAAGAGGAGCACTTCACCGCGTTCATGGACGACCTCGGCAAGACCCTCGACAAGTTGAACGTCCCGGCCCGCGAGAAGGGCGAGGTCCTCGCCGCGTTCGAGAGCATGAAGATCGACGTCGTCGAGCCGTAGGGTCGAAATCGCGCGCACGTCAGAGGTGCGTGTTACCTGGGGACATGGCCGATCCGCGTGCAGTCCTCCGCGAGGTCTACGGCTACGACGGGTTTCGCACCGGCCAGGCCGAGGCGATCGACGCAGTCCTCGCCGGGCGGGACGCGCTGGTCCTGCTGCCGACGAGCGCCGGCAAGTCGGTCTGCTACCAGGTGCCCGCGATCGCGCTGGCACGTGCGGGACGCGGGACCACGCTGGTCGTCTCGCCGCTGATCGCGCTGATGACCGATCAGGTCGACACGCTCGTCGGCCGCGGCATCGCAGCCGCCGCGCTGCACAGCCACCAGGACGACGACGAGCAGCGCGACGTGATCGGCCGCTTCGTGCGCGGTGAGCTCGCCCTGCTCTATGTCTCGCCGGAGCGCGCCACGCTCGACAGCTTCAAGCGGCTGCTCGGCCGCACCCCGATCGCACTGGTCGCGATCGACGAGGCGCACTGCGTGAGCCAGTGGGGCCACGACTTCCGGCCCGAATACATGCGGCTGTCCGAGCTGCGCGAGGTGGTCGATGCGCCGGTGATCGCGCTGACCGCCACCGCCACGCCTCGCGTGATGGCGGAGCTGGGCCGCTCGCTGGCACTGCGCGATCCGGCGCTGATCCGCGGCGACTTCCGGCGGCCGAACCTCGCGTTCAGCGTGAAGCACGCGCGCACCGACGAGGAACGCCTCGCCGCCACGATCGAGGCGCTCGAGCGCGCGGGCCTGCGCGGGCGCACCGGTCCCGGCCGCGCGATCATCTACTGCAGCACGCGCAAGAAGACCGAGTCGGTCGCCCATGAGCTGAAGAGCGTAGGGTTCGCGGTCGGTCACTACCACGCCGGCCGCACGGCATTCGCGCGCGACCGCATGCACAGCTCGTTCGCGGCTGGCCGCACCCGCGTGCTCGTCGCGACGAGCGCGTTCGGCATGGGTGTCGACTATCCCGACGTGCGCGTCACGATCCACTTCCAGACCCCGGGCAGCGTCGAGGCGTACTACCAGGAGGCAGGGCGAGCGGGACGCGACGGCATGCCGAGCGCGTGCCTGATGTTGTTCGGGGCGGCCGACATGGTCACGCAGCGGAAGCTCTCGGACCGCGGCCGCTCGGGGGCCGATCCGCGGCTCGAGTCCGCACTCGCGGCGATCGAGCGCTATGCGCATGCGAATCAGTGCCGGCAACAGCTGCTGTGCGCGCACTTCACGGGGACCGACGAGCACGCGGCGTGCGAGCGCTGCGATGCGTGCGTCGATCCTGACAGCGTGCGCGCATTGCCGCCGCGCGAGGTGGTCGCACCGCTCGCCGCGAGCGAGATGCAGGTGATCCTCGACGCGCTCGCACATGTCGATCGCGCGGTCGGCAAGGGCAACCTCGTCAAGGCGCTGCGCGGCAGCCAGGCGAAGGGCGTCGTGGCCGCTAACCTGATGCACTTGCCACAGCACGGCGCGCTCGCGGCCCAGAGCGAGGAGGCGATCGGTGCCACGATCGAGCTGCTGCTGCGTGACCGCACGCTCGTGCGTCGCGGCCGCAAGTTTCCGATGCTCGCGCTGCCCACCACACGGAGCACGCCGCGCACGGCGCGTGCTGCACGCACGTCGAAGCCGACGCGCACGTTCCACGGGATCAAGCTCGCGCTCGAATCGTATCGCAAGCAGAAGGCGCGTCAGCTCAAGTGGAAGAGCTACATGGTGTTCCAGCACGCGACGATCGTGGCGATCGATGCCAGGCGCCCGGCGTCGATGAACGAGCTCGCCCAGATTCCCGGCCTCGGGCCTGCCAAGCTCGCGCGGTTCGGCGAGGACATCCTCGCCCTCGTGCGTCGCCACTCGTCGCTGTAGGCGAGTACAATCGCCGCGTGCTACGCGCGCTTGCTCTCGCCTGCTGCTTGTCGGGTTGTCACATCGTGTTCGACCTGGACGCTGTTTCGGTACGAACGGACGGTGGGGGAGCCGGCGACGACGACCTCGCCGGTGATGCCGATGATTCGGGGCTGCCGTGTTACGGCGGCACGACCGAGACCGGCGGCTTCATCTCCGTGTGTCTGCAGCCCGATAGCGACGACGCCTGGGTCGACATCGGGGATATCGACACCGACAGTGCCGTGTGCGAGCAGACCCAGCCGCATGCAGGGGGACCCGATCTGTGCATCATCGCGGCAACGACCATCGCCATCACCAGCGCCACCCTCGTCCACGGTGACCGACCGCTTGTACTGGTCGCGACGGAGACGCTGCAGCTGGCGGCAACGCTGAAAGTGAACAGCACGCGCGTTGGAGGGTATCGCACCGGGCCAGGTGCAAACGCGATGAGCTGCATGCCGGGACATGGTGTCACCGGCGGAATCGCCGGCGGCGGAGGTGCCGGCGGAACGTTTGGTGGCAATGGGGGCGGCGGCGGCGCGGGCGACGGTGCTGCCGGCGGCCCGGTCACAACCGTACCCGTGGTTCGCGAGTTGCGCGGTGGGTGTCCTGGCGGCGATGGTGGCAATTTCGGGATGGGTTCGGGCGGCGCGGGTGGCGGTGCGGTCTACCTGATCGCCGGAACGCAGCTGGTGATCAACACCGGAACCATCGACGCGTCGGGCATGGCTGGGCGCGGCGGTGCGGAGGCGGGTGATGGGGCTGGCGGTGGCGGGTCGGGTGGGATGATCGTGCTCGACGCCCCGATGATCACCTTGACCGGCGCAACTCTCATCGCGCACGGTGCCGGTGGTGGCGGCGGGTCCAGCGACGCCAGCGGCGGCTCGAACGGCGGCGAGGTGAACTTCTCGAACACACAGTACCCGTCAGTGGGCGGCGCCGGCGACCTGGGTAATGGCGGCAATGGTGGTAACGGCGGTGGCGGCTCGACGGTCTCGACCCCGGGAGGGACGATGGGATTCCCCGGCACCGGTGGTGGCAGCGGCGGTGGCGGCGGAGGCGGAGGCCACGGCGTGATCTACGTGTTTGGAATCGAAACCGTGACCAGCAGCGTGATCTCGCCGGCTCTCCAGATGTGAGCCGTCATGGATCGCACGCTGGTCGTCTCTGCCACCAATACGCTCGCGAGTGGCTTCCAGGTGATCCCGCTCGACCGGCGCGGCCGTGGTGGCGAGCCGGTCAACGCGCTGTTCGCGGTCGCGCGCGCGATCTCGCGGGTCCTCACGTTCAAGTTGCCCGCGCGCGCGGTGGCCGTGATCGCCGCTGCTCCGCCCGCGAGCTGGCCCGAGCTGCTGCGCGAGCAGCTCCCTGCCCTCCCCGATCTGTTGCGCGCGCTCGGCTGTCACGTGGTCGAAGCAGCAGACGAGGCCCACGTGGTCGCTTCGTATGCGAAGGCCGCGCGTGATCGCGGCGACGACGTGATCATCGTCGGGCGCGACAAACGCTACGCGCAGCTCGTGAGCGATCACGTGTGGTGGTACGACTCGAACAAGGACGTCCGCTACACCGCTGACATCGTGCACAAGCGATTCCTCGTCGGTCCCGCGCAGGTCGCGGGCTGGCTCGCGCTGGTTGGTGACCAGGACGCACTGCCCGGCGTGAAAGGCATCGGCGCGAAAGGCGCGACCACGCTGATCGAAGAGCACGGCTCGGTCGAGGCAGCGCTCGCGAAGCTCGACACGCTCGAGGGCCGGCTCGGCAAAGCCCTGCGCGCTGCCGGCGAGGATGCGCCGCGCGAGCTCGCACGGGCGACGCTGGACACCAAGCGCGCGTTGCCCGCAGCGCTCGACGGCCTCGCGTTTGCGCCGCTGCCGGTCGCCGAGCTCAACGCGTTGTTCGATCGCCTTGGCTTTGCCGAGCTGCTCGCGGCCGAGGGAGATACGATCCAAACCGAGGTGTGCGACGCAGCCGATGCGCTGGCGATGGTCCTCGCCCGCGTGGCCGGCAAGACCGTGGCGATCCACGCGCTACTCGAGGATCCCGCGCCGGTGCGTGCGGCGCTCACCGGGATCGCAATCACGGCGGGTGATGGGAACGCGACCTACGTACCGGTGGCGAGCGCGGCATGGCCCGTCCTCGCGGCGTGGCTCGCCGATGCAACGGCGAGCAAGCTCGGTCACGATCTGACCGGCGTGGTCGTTGCGCTGCGGCGCATGGGCATCGAGCTCGCGGGCGTCGCCGGTGACTCGATGCATACGTCGCATCTGTCCCAACCGAGCAACTGGGCGCCGCACGATCTCAACGTGGTCGCCAAGCACGTGCTCGGCCGTGCGCTTCCCGAGGACGATGCAGTGCGTGGCGTGGGTCGGGGTCGCAAGGCGTGGAGTGCGCTGTCGATCGATGCGGCGGCGCGCTGCGCGGGCCAGCGCGCCGACGCGGCCTTCGTGATCTGGAACAAGCTCGCACCGAATCTCGACGGCAAGCTGCTCGCCGAGTACCGCGCGCTGTCGGAGACCGTGGTGCGCATGGAGCTGACGGGCGTGATCGTCGATCCGGCTGCGCTCGACGTCGCGACCGAGGCGTTCGCCGCGATCGAGGCCGAGCTCACCGAGAAGATCGAGGCGCTCGCTGGCCACTCGTTCAACATCAACTCCGGGCCACAGCTCGGTACGGTGCTGTTCGAGGAGCTGAAGCTGCCGATCGTGAGCCACACCAAGACCGGGTGGAGCACGGCGATCGAGGCACTCGAGCGGATCGAGAACGCACATCCGATCGTATCGCTCGTGCTGCGCTGGCGCCTGCTGCGTCGCCTGCGCGACAGCTGGCTCAACTCACTGCGCCGCCTGATCGACGAGGACGGCCGCGTGCACTCGCGCGCGCACCCCGCTCGCTCATTCTCGGGCGAGCTGGTGAACACGGCGCCCGATCTCTCACGCGTCCCCGGCCGCACGCCCGAGATGGCGATGATCCGCCGCGCATTCGTCGCGCCGCCCGGCTGCCTGCTGATGTCGGTCGACTTCAACCAGCTTGGCCTCCATGTCCTCGCACACCTCACGAAGGATCCCGCGCTCGTCGAGCCGCTGCGTGCGCGCGCCGACATGCACACGCTCACCGCCTCTGCCGTCCTCGAGAAACCGGTCGAGGCGATCACCATCGACGACCGCCAGCTCGGCAAGGTGATCAACTTCGCGACCTTCGCGGGCCAAGGTCCGAGCGCGCTCGGCCTTCAGCTCGGTGTGACGCCCGCCGCGGCCAAGGAGCTGATCGCAAAGTTCGATCAGCGCTACGCCCTGGTGCGCGCGTTCCAGGACGAGCAGCTCCGCCTCGCGCACGAGCGTGGCTACATCACCACGATCGCAGGCCGCCACTGGCCGATCGGTGGCCTCGAGTCCCTCGATCCGCAGCTCAGCAGCTACGCCGAGCGCCTCGCCCGCCGCGCCACCCACGAAGGTTCGGTCGCCGATGTCGCGCGCCGCGCCCTACTCGACGCCGACCATGCGCTGCGCGCTGCGGGCCTGCACGCCGCACCACTCGTCCAGGTCGTCGACGAGGTGCTATTCGAGGTGCGCGAGGACGAGCTCGCCGAGTCCGCTCGCATTGCGGCCGAAGCGATGCGCGGAGCATTCGCGCCGCTCGAGGTCCCGCTCGTCGTCGGTGTCGAGGCCGGAAAGACGTGGGCCGACCTCGAGCCGGTCGCGATATGATCGGCGCCATGCGCAGCCTGCTCGTCGTTGTCGCCATGAGCGCCTGCGGCGGTAGCGGCGATGACACGATGCTTCCCGGCGGCAGCTGCACCGACGCGCCCGCCGATGCCTCGGGCGAGGCGACCTACTACGCGGCCGACGGCACAGGCAACTGCAGCTTCCCAGCGACGCCCAGCGATCTCATGGTCGCCGCGATGAACGCGGTCGACTACGGCACCGCCGACTGGTGCGGCGCATGCGTCGAGGTCACCGGCCCGACGGGCACCGTCACCGTCCGCATCGTCGATCAGTGCCCCGGCTGCGCGAAAGGCGATCTCGATCTCAGCCCCGAAGCGTTCGGCATGCTGTCGCCGCTCTCGGCCGGCCGCGTTCCGATCACGTGGCACGAGGTTGCTTGCAATGTGAGCGGACCGATCGCCTATCACTTCAAGGATGGCGTCAGTCAATACTGGGCGGCGATCCAGATCCGCAACCATCGCTATCCGATCGCGACGCTCGAGGCCGAGGTCGGTGGCGCGTACCAGATGCTCGACCGCGTCGAGTACAACTACTTCCTCGAGACCGACGGCCTCGGCCCTGGCCCATACTCGCTACGCGTGACCGATACGCGCGGCCACGTCGTCGAGGACATTGGAATCGCCGTCGGCGACGACGTGACCCGGACCGGCGCCAACCAGTTCCCGAGCTGCGAATAGGGGTCGGACCCCTATTTGGTCCAGCTGCGCGAGCCGGTGTGCTGGACGGTCAGATCGAACGCTGCGCCAAAGCCCGCCGAGGACGGCAGCGTGTTGTCGAGCGCGGTGTAATAGGTGCGACCGATCTCGACGCCCGCCTTCGTGCTCCAGCCGCCGCGCGTGTAGGTCGCGTCGAGCTCGACGCCGGCGGTGGTGTCGTTGCGCTCGACGTCCGCGACCATCCGCTTGGTGCGCGCGACGAACGTGCGCGCGATCAGGTTGAGCGCGCGCGGCACGTAGACCTCGGCGCTGAACCGATCTTCGAGGCCGGCCTCACCATTCATCGCCACGTACGGCTCGCGCTTGTACTGCATCCCGAAGCCGCCCCACGCCCGCTGCTTGCTGAACCAGCCGGCGCCACCGATCGAGAGCGAGCCCGACTCGGGGTCGACAAACGGCGCGAGCTCCTCGAGCTCGTCGGTGACGATCACCTCGCCCCAGCCGAGCTGGTACTGCGAGCCGGTGTGCGGATCCGTGCCCTCGAGCTTGAGCATCCACACGGTGTCGATGTTCGTCGTGCCGTACATCGCGAGGTCGATGCGGCGGTGCTCGAGCAGGAGCAAATCGATCTTCGCGCCCATCGAGTGCTCGACGACACCGAGTAGCGAGCCACCGACCGTCGCGTCGATGCGCGTCGAATCCTGGAGCGCGACATCGAGGCCGGCATAGAGCGGGATCACGTCGATCGCCCACGCTGTCGGCTTGCGCTGCTCGGTCAGCCCCGGCGCCGTGTCCTGTGCCTTCGTCCCCGAACCCTCGACGCGGAGGATGCGCGACGCAAACTCGACGCGCTCGCGGTGATAGAGCGACCTCGCGAGCTCCGGGCGCGCTGACATGCGCGGCCGAGCGGCAAGCTCGCCGGCGTGCGAGATCTCGAGCGTGAGCGGGAACGGCGCGAAGTTGCCGCGGCCACTGTCGATCACGGATTCGATCAGCTGTGCGGGTCCAAGGCGAAGCGCTGCCTGGGTGACGAGACCCGTCGCTCCGTTCGTGCCTTCCGAGTGGTGCAGCGCTGCGCCACCGCTGACCTCGATCTCGTAGCTCGGCTGGTCGGGATCGCTGCCGAACTGCAGACCGTACGAGAGCTCGAGTGCCGCGAACGCACTCGCGACACTGCCGAGGCCGCTGCGCGTGACGCCGCCGGCGCCAACGACGTGGGTGACCTCGAACACGCGGCGCGCGAGGCTGAAGTCGATCTGCTGCATGCACGACGCGCTGGTCGACGGGTCGGTATCGGTGCCGACGTCGTTCGGAGCAACCGCCGACGGGCACGCCTCCGAGAGGTCGGACCCAGCGACGAGGAGAGCGGGAACCAGGAACAACGCGCGCATCGGGCCGCACGTGTGCAAGCAGTGCTCCGCGGCTAAGTCCGCGACGTCATTGGGCGGATGTGTCGAAAACCGACCAGCTCTGCCGCCGTCGAGACAGACGTTCAACGAGCGGCCGGACCACCGCCGGAGGCGATGCCCGCGACCATGCCGCGATCCTACTCCGTCGCGACATCGACAAGCGTCGGCTGCAGCACGCGCTGCGCCGCCCGGGGATCGATCGCGACCAGGAAGCCACGCGCACCACCGTTGATGTAGATGCGCGGCAGCTCCGCGATCGTGCGCTCCATGTAGATCGGCATCTGCCTGCGCAGCCCGAACGGTGAGGTTCCGCCGATCTGGTAGCCCGAATGGCGGTCAGCCACTTCCGGGGAGCACGGCACCACAGTCTTGGTGCCGATCGCGCGCGCGAGCTGCTTGGCCGAGACCTCGCGGTCGCCATGCATCAAAATGCAGAGCGGCTGCTTCCTGTCGTCCTCGAAGATCAGCGTCTTGATCACCGTGTGCTCGTCAACGCCGAGCGCCTCGCTCGATGCGGCCGTCCCGCCGTGAGGCTGCCACGGGTAGAGATGCGGCTCGAACTCGACCTTGGCCCCGCGCAAGGCGCGCACGGCCATCGTCACCGGATGCTTGGCAGCCATTGGTAGATCTACTTTCCCTCTTTTAGAGTTTCCGTACGACCCCCGTAGAAACCGTGCTTGCGGATTTCCCGCACACGGCTTGCGGGAGAGCTCTCGGTCCAGCGGTACTGGGTGGTCTCCGGGTAAGCGACGGTGC
>JBBQFU010000153.1:0-21903 GCA_038322185.1 Haliangiales bacterium | reverse complement strand
CTGAGGCCGATGCCTGCCTCGCAGGCCTCCTCGCCGTTACAAGTCACTTCGCACTGCGCCCCGCCGCAGTCGACGCCGGCTTGGCAGGCGCGGAACCCAACACACAGAACTTCGCACCAGGTCGCGCCGGCGCAGCTCGCGCCGTCACGGCAGTAGCGATAGCCGTTGCAGACGAGACGGCAGGGCATGGCGTCCGGACACCGCAGGCTGTTCTCCGAATTCGCGACGAGCTCGCATGCGCCGTCGACGCACATGCCTTGCGCCGCCGCACAGGCGACTGGTTCGCAGCCCGCGTCCCCCGGGGGCGGGCTCCCCGCGACATCGATGCTCGCGTCGGCCTGCCGGGTCACCTCGGCTGACTCGAAGCCGAGCCTGCACGCGCCCGCTCCCGCGAGCGTGAACAGCAGGATTCCGCGCAGTAGCACCTCCCGATTGTCGCGCGAATCCTAGAGATTCTGCTGCTTGGAAGGGGGCACGGCTTCAGATAAGGTCCGCTCGACGATGAAGCTTGCAACCCTGCGCGATGGCTCCCGAGACGGCCGGCTCCTGGTCGCCCGCCGTGATGGCGCGGTTGGTTTCCCATCTCCGGAAGCATGGCCTACGCTTCAGCGCGCACTCGATGACTGGGATGCGGCCGAGCCGCAGCTGCGCGCGCTCGCGAGCCAGCTCGACAGTGGCTCGCTCGATGGCAGCGCGATCGATCCGCTTCGCCTCGGCGCACCGCTGCCGCGCGCGTACGAGTGGGTCGGTGGCTCGGCGTTTCTCAATCACGTCCGGCTCGTCCGCAAGGCGCGTGGGGCCGAGCCGCCGAAGACGCTCGAGACCGATCCGCTGGTCTATCAGGGCGGCTCGGGCGACATGCTCGGCGCGCACGATCCGATCGAGCTGCACGACCCTGCGTGGGGCCTCGACTTCGAGTCCGAGGTTTGCGTGGTGCTCGGCGATACGCCGATCGGCACGAGCGCGGCCGACGCGGGCAATCACGTCCGCCTGCTGATGATCGCGAATGACTGCACGCTGCGGAACCTGATCCCCGACGAGCTCGCGAAGGGCTTCGGCTTCTTTCAGAGCAAGCCGGCCACCGCGTTCGCGCCGTTCGCGGTCACGCCCGACGAGCTCGGCGAGTCATGGCGCGGCGGCCGGGCGCACCTGCGCGTTCGCTCGCTCTACAACGAGCAGCAGGTCGGCAACTGCGACGCCGGCCCCGAGATGCACTTCTCGTTCTTCGATCTCATCCACTTCATGACCAAGACGCGCCGCTACACGGCAGGCACGATCCTCGGCAGCGGCACGGTGTCGAACGCCGATCGCGAGAAGGGCATCTCCTGCCTGGCCGAGCGCCGGATGATCGAGACGATCGAGGGTGGCAAGCCGGTCACGCCGTTCATGGCCGTCGGCGATCGGATCGAGATCGAGGCGTTCGACGCGGAGGGTGTGAGCCCGTTCGGCAAGATCGATCAGCGGGTGGTGGGAGCGACGCGATGAAGATTGTCCTGCACAACTACTGGCGGTCGTCTGCGAGTCAGCGCGTGCGCATTGGCATGGCGCTCAAGGAGCTGCCGTTCGAGTACGTGATCGTCAACATCCTCAAGCGCGAGCAGCATGCCGACGGCTACACCGCGCGCAACCCGATGGCGCAGGTGCCGGCGCTCGAGCTCACCGACGACGACGGCACGGTCCGCGTGATCACGCAGTCGCTGCCGATCCTCGAGTATATCGAGGAGCGCTGGCCCGCGAAGCCGATCCTGCCGCGCGACGCGTACCTGCGCGCGCGCACCCGCATGCTCGCCGAGATCGTGAACTCGGGCATCCAGCCGCTGCAAAACCTCACCACCACGACGCAGGTCACCGCGTTCGGCGGCGACGCCACCGTGTGGCCGAAGAGCTTCATCTCCAGCGGCCTCGCGGCCTTCGAGCGCGCGTGCACCGATGTCGCCGGCAGGTTCTGTGTCGGCGATGAGCCGTCGATCGCTGACTGCTTCCTGATCCCGCAGCTCACCAGCGCGCGCCGGTTTGGCGTCGACATCGCAAAGCTCGAGCGGCTGCTCCGCATCGAGGCGAACTGCCTCGCACTCCCCGCCTTTGTAAATGCCGCCCCCGATCGCCAACCCGACGCAGTGAAGTAAGGACGCACCATGGCGAAGCTCGAATCCCTCGGTATCAAGCGGCTCGAAGGCATCCACTACTACGTGAATGACCTCGAGCGGTCGCGGCAGTTCTACACGGGCAAGCTCGACTTCGCCGAGACGTGGCGGAGCTCGCCCGAGCTCGAGGCCAAGGGCAAGCAACGGTCCGCGTGCTTCTCGGCCAACAACATCCACGTGGTGTGCTCGACACCACTCGGCGAGGGCGGTCGCGCGGCGCGCTTCCTGTCGAAGCACCCCGACGGTGTCGGCACGCTGATCTTCGAGGTCGAGGATGCCGACAAGGCGTTCCGTCTGCTCGAGGAGCGCGGCGGAACGCCCATCGAGGACGTCCAGACGTTCAAAGACGACGGCGGTACGCTGCGCCAGTTCTCGATCACCACCCCATTCGGCGACTGCACGTTCCGCTTCCGCGAGCGCAGTGGCTACACCGGCCTGTTCCCGGGTTGCACGCCGCTGCCGAAGCCGGCGCAGACCAACCGGTTCGGGTTCCAAGAGATCGATCACGTCACGTCGAACTTCCAGACCATGAAGCCGATGCTGCTGTGGCTCGAGCACGTGCTCGGCTTCGAGCAGCTGTGGCAGGTCGAGTTCCACACGGCCGATGTCGATCCGGCACGCAAGACCGGCTCGGGGCTCAAGTCGATCGTGATGTGGGATCCCGCGAGCAACACGAAGTTCGCGAACAACGAGCCCTCGCGGCCGTTCTTCAAGAGCTCGCAGATCAACATCTTCAACGAGGAGCTGCGCGGCGACGGCGTGCAGCACGTCGCGCTGTCGGTGCAGGACATCGTGCCCGCCGTGCGCGCGCTGCGCGGTAACGGCGTCACGTTCATGCCGACCGTTGGCAGCTACTACGACATGCTGCCGGAGCGCATCAAGAGCACCGGCATCAACGCGATCGACGAGGACATCGAGATCCTGCGCGAGCTCGAGATCCTCGTCGACGGTGACCACGACCACGCGTACATGCTGCAGATCTTCCTCAAGGAGGCCTCGGGCCTCTACGGCGACGCGAAGGCCGGACCGTTCTTCTACGAGATCATCCAGCGTAAGGGCGACCGTGGCTTCGGCGCGGGTAACTTCCGCGCCCTGTTCGAATCGATCGAGCGCGACCAGCGGGACCGCGGGCTGATCTGATGCTCGATCGGATGCAGGTCGGTGACGTGGCGAAGAAGCACCACGTGCAGCTGCGCGGCCCTGACGGCGCGCTGCGCTACGAGGAGTGCTTCACGCGAGACGGCTTCGACGGGCCATACACAATCATGTATCACCTGCGCCGGCCGCACACGCAGCGCATCGCCGAGGCGCGCCACGGCTGGACGCCGCCGGGCCCGCCGGGCGAGCGGGTGCTCGCGAAGCGTCACTTCCTGACCAACGGTGTCTCGCGCAAGGGTGGCCCGCAGGTCGACGCGCGCGTGGCGCTGCACTTCAACTCTGACGTGATCTCGGGCGTGGCGTTCCCCACCGCCGACGATCCGGTCTACGTCGTCGACGGTGATGCCGACCAGCTCGTCTACATCCATCGCGGGGGCGGCACGCTGCGCAGCCAGCTCGGCGACGTGGTGTTCACGCAGGGCGACTACGTGTTCGTGCCGCGCGGCTTGCTGCACCGCTTCGTCGAGATCAAAGGCGAGCAGCACTGGTTCTGGTTTGGCTTCGCCGGTGGCTTGCACCTGCCGAAGCAGTGGCGCAACGAGGTCGGTCAGCTGCGCATGGACGCGCCGTACTGCGAGCGGGACTTCAAGCGCCCGGAGCTGCGCGAGCCGTTCGACGAGGGCATCCGCGAGATGGCCGTCAAGCAGGGCGACCGCTGGCACGGCTTCGCGATCGATAGCTCGCCGTTCGATCTCGTCGGCTGGGATGGCGCGGTCTATCCGTGGGCCTTCCCGATCCTCGCGTTTCAGCCGCGCGTCTCCAGCATTCACCTGCCGCCCACGTGGCACGGGACCTTCGCCGCACGCGGCGCGCTGGTGTGCAGCTTCGTGCCGCGGCTCGTCGACTTTCATCCCGATGCGATTCCGTGTCCGTACCCGCACTCGAACACCCACTGCGACGAGATCATCTTCTACGCCGACGGCAACTTCACCTCCCGCAAGGGCGTGGGCCCGGGCAGCATCTCGCAGCACCCGATGGGCATCCCGCATGGCCCGCATCCGGGCGCCTACGAGAAGTCGATCGGCACCACACGCACCGACGAGATCGCGGTGATGTGCGACACGTTCGAGCCGCTCCAGGTCACGCAGGCCGCGATGGCGATCGAAGACCCCGCCTATCACGACTCGTTCGTCTGATGGCGATGCCGCCCGCAGGCAAGCGCGTGGTCGTGTCGCGAATCGGCGATGACCCGCTCTCGACCTTCGAGATGTTCGCCTCGCTGATGCCGATGGAGCGACCAGACCCGACCGCGCTGCGCAAGCGCGACGTGCTCATCCTCATCAAGAGCGCGCACGTCGGCTGGGTCGATCTCATCATGGCGGCGGGCCAGTACCAGCACGTCCCCAAGCCGCCCTACACACCGGGCCTCGAGTACTCCGGTGTCGTGGCGTGGGCGGGAACCGAGGTCACTGATCTCGAGCCGGGCGACCGCGTGCTCGTCGACGGCTTCATGGTGGGCCCGCGCTCGTCGGGCGATTACCAGATGTACGGCGGCTTCGCGAGCTACGCGATCGCGCCGCGCGATGCGGTTCATCGCATCCCCGGATCGCTGTCGTTCGACCAGGCGTGCAACCTGCTCGGCAACTACGAGACCGCGTACCACTGCCTCGTCACGCGCGGCCGCCTGCAGCCGGGCGAGTCGGTGCTGATTCACGGCGCGACGGGCTCCACGGGCCTCGCCGCGGTTCATCTCGCGAAGCTGCTTGGCGCCAAGGTCATTGCGACCGGTCGCACGCAGTTCAAGCTGGACGCGGTGCGCCGGCAAGGTGCCGACCACGTGATCGAGATCTCGACGATTGCCGCGCTGCGCGAACGGGTCAAGGACCTCACGGGCGGCAAGGGTGTCGACGTGATCTACGACGGCGTCGGCTCCGAGCTCGCGCGCGAGAGTATCCGCTGCCTGCGCTTCGGTGGTCGCTATCTGATCGTCGGCTGGGCCGCGACGCCGGGTACGGCCGCCCCGCTCGCGACGAACCTCATCATGATGAAGGGCGTCGACGTGCTCGGCTGCCCGACCGTGATCTCGGTGCAGCACGATCCGTCGTTGCGGCCGCCGCGGCTCAAGCAGATTCTCGAGTGGGCCGCGGCCGGCAAGCTCGCCCCGCACGTCTCGCACGTGTTCGAGCTCGGCGACTTCAAGATGGCGCTGCGCGCGAAGTGGAACGGCGACGTCATCGGCGGCTGCGTCGTGCGTCCCTGACCGTCTTGACTGTCAGTGCGTACGCCGCGACGTTTCGAGCAAACCAAAGATCGCCTGGCTGATCCGATCCGGCGCCGGCGAATCGACGACGCCATCGGAGACTTCCGTGACGTTCGAGGACTTGCTCGCGGGTTTTTCTCGCGTCAGACGCGGACTCTGGGTGGAACCGAGGCGCTCGCGCGAGCTTGGCCTGAACGGCTCCGGCGGAGTTGCGATCTGCTGCGCCCGCGCGGCGTGCAGCTTGCCGCGTGTGGATGTGCGGGCTGGTCGCGCGTCAGGCGCGAGCTTGGGTGGGGGCGATGCTGTGTTTGCTGCGGTGGAAGCCAGCTTGCGCACCACCGAAGCCGGTTGTGCCGGCGCAACGCGGCGCGGCGGGATCGACACCGACAGCGCTCGCGGCAGGGCGGGTGGCGTCGTGGTTCGAGAGACGACCGCCAGCGGGTCGCGCAAGTCGGCCACGATATCGGCGATCTGTTGCGAACTGACGCGTTGACGATTTGAAAATAGCCACTGGCTCAGCGCGTCGCGAAAGGCGGCTGCGGTCTGCCAGCGCCCGACCACAGACATGCTCAGTCCTTTGCGCACGATCGCCATCAGGCCCGCGTCGATGCCGGCGCCATGCTTGTCGAGCTGATCAAGCCGGGCGTCGCGCACCATCATCAGCAGCTCGAGCTCGGTCGGGGCGGTGAACAGTGGGTGCCCGGTGAGGAGCTCGGCAAGGATGATGCTGGCCGAGAACACGTCACTGCGCGCATCGGTGGCCGACGTCGAAACCTGTTCGGGCGACATGTAGCCGGTGCGGCCGTTCGGCGCGCGCGACCGATCTCCACCCGATTCGGAGCCGTATGCCCGAGCAATACCGAAGTCGATGAGCTTCACGTCGCCCCGCACGCTGAGCAGGACGTTGCCCGGCGAGACGTCTCGATGAACGATGCCGAGCGGGTTACCATCGTGGCTCAAGTTGTGGGCGTAATCGAGCGCGTCGAGCAGCTCGTGCACGATCCACGCAGCCGTGTGTGACTCGAGCTTGCGCTCGCGCATCGCGAGCTCGCGCAGCACGGAGATCAAGTCAATGCCGTCGACGTACTCGATGGTCATGTACAAGGCGTTGTCGCTGCGCCCCAGCTCGATCGTCTGCGCGATCTTGGCGTGGATGAGGCGTGCACCGAGCTTGGCCTCCTCTGCGAAGACCACGCGATGCGCAGCGTCGAGCGCGAACTGCGGCAACAGTCGCTTGATGACGACGGTCTTCTCGAACTCGTGCTTGCCATGCGCAGCGGCAAGGTAGAGCTCCGTCGTTCTCCCCGACGCGAGCCGCTGCCTCAGCGTGTATCTGCGGTCAGGTCCATCGAAGTCGCCCAATGTTCACAGCGTAGCAAGCTCTTCCGAGCGGGCGCCGTTTGGTTCGGGTACGGTTCGGGTTACGCATTTCCAGCACGTCACCGCGACGTAGGCGCACACTGATCAGCCGATGAACACGCTGGCGCGTGTGCGCTCGAATTTGCGGATCCCGAGGTCGATCTCACGGATCGCGAACGTGAGCCAGGCGGCATCGCCCACGGGAAATTCGACGCTGTGGTCGTCGTGCAGATGCAGAAGGGCGACTTCGCCGACGGGCGGCATCGGGCCGACGCACTCGTTGTTCGGTGTAGGCAGGAGCGCGTGACGCTCGCGCCGGGTATCGGCGACGAGGCTCGTGAACGCGTCATTCGATAGCGCCTGCTCGAGGCGAGGCAGCTCCTCGTACGGCACGTCCCAGTAGATGGCTGGTTCCGCGCGCAGGCAGCGCCCACGGGTCGGTGGCGGATCTGCTGTCGGTGGATGTGGCCGGCGCACGAGCGGCACATCCGCCTCGCAGTAGATCACGGTCGAGGCGACGCGCTTCGCAAACAGCGGATCGGCGATGTCGGTCCCGACCGCCGCGAAGAAGGACAGCAGGCCGTCGCGCGGCAGCCGGGGATCGCGATGATCGGTCGCTGCGAGATCGACCTGCATCAGGAACGGCAGCGGCATCACGAGGTGGTCGGCCTCGTCCCACACCGCGCCGCGGCCGCGTTGCACATCGACCTCGGCGCGCGCGTAGTCGGGCCAGCCGTCGACCTCGGCGAGCGGCGACTGGTGAGTGGGCCACGCGAGGCCGGGCAAATCGGGCGCGCCCCCGATGCGCGATGTGCCGATCAGGGCCGTGTCGTCGTCGGTGTGAACGAGGGCGATCTCGAGCGTCGCGTAGGGAGCGAGCAGCTCGGCGTACGCGTCGAGCCCGAGCGACTTCAGCGCATCGTGCAGGCGCGGGTCGATCACGTCGCGAGCAAGCGCTGCTTGCGGATGAAAGCCGTGATCGCCGTCGCGTAGCGCTCGAGGAGCTGGTGCGTGGACTCGTCGGTGAGCTTGCCGGTCTGATCGAAGCGCTCGTGGGCGCGCGGGATCAGGACCTCGGGTTGGTTCATCACCGGCGTGTCGCTGTACACGAGCATCTGGCGCAGGTGGTTCTGCGCGCGGATCGTGCCGCTCATCCCGGTCGCGGCCCCGCAGATCGCAGTGGGTTTGCCGCGCAGCGGCGACGTGGCCGGCGGGCGCGACACCCAGTCGAGCGCGTTCTTGAGGCCGCCGGGGATCGAGTAGTTGTACTCGGGCACGGCGATGATCACGCCGTCGGCACCTGCGATCGCGGCCTTGAGCGCGATGACAGCTGCCGGTTCGGCCAGGTCGCTGTTGAAGATCGGCAGCGTGTCGAGCCCGTCCCACAGCGTGAGCCTGGCTTCCTGCGGCAGCACCTCGGCGATCGTCAGAAGCAGTGCGCGATTGAGCGAGGCTTTGCGGGTGCTACCGGAGATCCCGAGGAGGTTTAGACCTGGAACGCCGGCCATGCCGCACGTTACCAGAGGGCAGTAACCAAACGCAGTCCGCCCCGTATACTTGCAGCCATGTTCTTCAGCAGCAGCAAGAAGTCCCAGATGCCCGAGCCGAGCCAGGCGCTGCGTGGTCGCACCGCCAAGATGCCGGTCGAGGGCACGCACTTCGTGAACGGCAACCGCTTCGTCGAGCCGCTACCGGCCGGCATGCAGCGCGCGATGTTCGGGATGGGATGCTTCTGGGGCGCCGAACGGAAGTTCTGGCAGACCCAGGGCGTCTATTCGACGGCCGTCGGCTACGCCGCGGGCTACACGCCGAACCCGACCTACGAGGAGGTGTGCTCGGGGCAGACCGGCCACAACGAGGTCGTGCTCGTGATCTACAACCCCGCCGAGGTCAGCTACGACCAACTGCTCGCCGTGTTCTGGGAGAGTCACAACCCGACGCAGGGCATGCGCCAGGGCAACGATGCCGGCACGCAGTACCGCTCGGGCATCTACACGTTCGGGCCCGAGCAGGCCGCGGCGGCCGAATCGTCGAAGGCGATGTACCAGGACCGCCTGCGTGCAGCGGGTCATGGCCCGATCACGACCGAGGTCCTCGAGGCGCCGGAATTCTTCTACGCCGAGGACTACCACCAGCAGTATTTGGGCAAGAACCCCGGGGGCTACTGCGGCCTTGGTGGCACCGGCGTGAGCTGTCCGATTGGTCTTGCCGCTCCTCGCTGACCCGGGGTACCACCCCGTCGATGATGAGGATGCGGTCTGTCGTGATCGCCGCGCTCGCGTGCACCACCGCGTGCGGCGACGGCAAGGCTGCGCCGGATGCCGGCGTCGATGCGCGGCTCGAGGGCTTCGAGTCCCCCGATCTCGTGTGCCCCGGTGGTCCGGGTTGCGAGACCACGGGCGACGGTGTGCTCAAGGTCGGTGCCGCCAAGCGCGTCTGGACCCCGACCGGCTACGAGACCTATACCGACGAGAACAACGACAACGAGTACCAGATGGTCGAGCCGTATACCGACCTCAACGGCAACGGCAAGTTCGACGGCGTCTGGCTGTTCGGCGGCGGGCGTCCGGCGAAGGGCGTGACCACGGACATCGAGGTCCGCGCGATCGCGTTCAGCGAGGGCGATGTCTCGGTCGCGATCGCGTACATCGACGCGATTGGCATCCTGTCGACGGACTTCGATCTGATCCGCGCTGACCCGCGCCTCGCGGGCCTCGCGATCGATCACATCGTGATCGGCGCGACGCACGCGCACGAGACGCCAGACACGATCGGACTGTGGGGCCCGTCGGTCGCGGTCTCCGGTCGCGTGCCCTCGGTCATCCAGAAGATGCACGACGCCGCGGTCGAGGCGATCAAGGAAGCTGTCGAGACCGCGCAGCCCGCGCAGCTACAGATCGCATCGACGAAGCTGATCAACGACCCGACGAATCCCACGTCGACCACCATCGACTTCAACATGGACATCCGTGATCCCGTGATCATGGATCCGACGCTCACGATCGCACGCTTCACCAAGGTGAGCGCACCGACCGAGACGATCGGCACGCTCGTGAACTGGGCGAACCATCCCGAGGTCGCGCGCAGCGATGCGACGAAGGCGGCGACGATCACGGCGCACTACCCGTCGTATCTCCGCACCGCGATAGAGCAGGGCCTCACGGCGGGCGAGACCTTCTACTCGGCGGACGCACTCGCGGGTCTCGGCGGCGTCACCGTGTTCGTGCAAGGCGCGCTCGGCGGCCAGATCGGTTCGCTCCACGAGACGCACCTGCGCGAAGCCAACGGCGATCTGTACGACGAAGAAGACGATCACATGGAGCAGCTGCTCGGCCGCAACAGCGCCGCGCGTGCCCTGATCGCACTGCGCGACACCGGCGAGACCACGAGTGTGCTGCCGCTCGCGGTCAAGAGCGCGACCTACAACGCGCGCCTCGAGAACACGCTGTTCCACGTCGCGATCCTCGTCGGCATCTTCGGCGCCGACGACAACCTGCTGCGCGGCTACAACAGAGACAATCCGATCGACGAGGACAACCAGCCGTGGCTGCCGCTGCGCACGACCTTCATCCAGGTCGGCCCGCTCGGCCTGGTGACCGCGCCCGGTGAGCTCCATCCCGAGCTATGGGTCGGCGGCTACGATGGCTCGTGGTCGTGGGGCTGGCCGCTCTACGATGCGAACAAGCCGAACCCGCCGCGCTTCGACGAGGCGCCGGCGCCGCCGTACATGCGTGACCTCGTGCTCGCTCACGACGGCGTGAAGTATCCGGTGCTCGCCGGCTGCGCCGAGAGCTACATCGGCTACCTGGTGCCCGCGTACAACTACGCGCTGCATCCGTCGAACCCCTACATCAAGGAAGCCGAGGGCGACCACTACGAAGAGGTCTACTCCGTCGGTCCGCTCGTCGAGCAGCACGCGGTGCAGCCGATCCTGCAGCTGCTCCAGCACCGCTGAGCACAGCCATGCGCCCGTTCGAGCGCGTGTACACGATGACGGACTACTACGATGGTCCGCGTGGTGGCATCGCCGACTTCGATGGTCGCCCGCATCGCTCCACGTCGCACTTCAACGACATGGCCGACACGCTCGAGGACTTCTTCGAGCTGCAGCCGATCGACGATGTCACGCTGCAGCTGGCGCTCGAGTCGTGGGCGATCTGGATGCGCTGGGAGGAGGCGTTCTATGCCGGCGAGACGACAATCGAGACGCATCCGGCGCTGCCCGCCGAGCGCGTTCGCAGCGACGAGCTCGACGCGCTCCTCGAGGTGACCCTCGCGGCGTTGCCGGCCGGCGTCGTGCGCGCTCACGCAGTCTTTCGACCGACCGAGGGCCACACCGATGGTGGCCGAGGCCGTCATCTGCAGGTGCAGTGGACGCCGATCCCCTGATCAGGCGCGTGCGCCGCAGTGGCTGCAGGTCACAAGCATCGGCGACGGGAACCATAGACCGTGGCAGTACGTGCAGCGCACCGCGGTGGCACCGACGGGAACCGAGCCGCCGCGTGGCAACGCCTTGGCGACCCGCGCGATCAACTTGGCGGCCTGGATGACCTGGCTGCCGCCGTCCTTGACCTCGTGCGCATCGAACATCGACGCATACAGCACCTGATCGTCGAGCCACATGCTGCCCTGGCTCTGTTCGAGCAGTTTCACCACCTCGCCGAGCAGCGTCGTACCCAGACTCTGCAGCATCGCCGCCTGGGCACGCGCAACGGCCTCGCGACCGTTGACGAACACCGACTTCGCGAAGAACACGTGGTGGTCGATCTCGTCCCACGGATCGTTGCTGTCGCCCTTGGCCTCGATGGTGACGTCCGGGTCGTACTCCAGCATCAGATCGCCGGTCACACCGTCTGCACGCGCCTCGATGTCGAAGTCATCGAACGCGTAGTCGATCGTGATGCGAACCGGCACGCCGCCCTCGACCCAGCGGATCTCGGTCTCCTGCTCGCCCGGCTTCTCGACGATCTTCGCGCCGAACAGCTGACGTGCGATCGAGTCAGCGAGTGGGCGCACCCACGCTTTTTGCTGCTTCGGCTCCTCTTCTTGCTGCTGCTTGGCGACGGTCGCTTCTTTGCCCGGTGGCACCTGACCGCGCGCGAGCGTGACGTCGAGCGCAAGCTTCAACGTGTCGACGAGCCACGGCACCGGGTCGTCGATTTCGTTCACGTTGCCGCCGTGCATAAGGGCATAGAACTCGTCGCTGCGCGACCGGAAGTACCGGATGCCGAGCCGCACCATCTCGCGCGTCACTCGCTCCTGGAGCTCCTCGGGTAACTTGCGAAACTCGGCCTCCTCCTTCTCCGCGTCGCTGCCCTCGAAGAATACGCGTGGTGCAACGAAGATCCGCTTGTCGTCGGGCTCGAAGTCCTCGACGTCGGCTGGCTTGTCCGCCATCTCCGGGTCGTACTCGATGTCCATGTACTGGTGGCGCGTGTCACCGATCTTGAACACGCAGTTTTCGAGGGAGCCGTACGCCCTCACCGTGACCTTGAGCGGAAACCCGCGCAGGTTGCCGCGGAGATCGACGGTGCGGTCCTCCGGCCGTGGCACGACCTTGAGGTTCTCGACCTCGAGCGCCCGCCCCACGGCCTCGAGGTAGGCCAGTGTCGTTGCCATCTGCTTGGGCTCGTCACCGTGTGACTCCCAGCCCTTCTTCCATGACTTCTTGAGGTCCTCGGGACCCGCGGGCTCCTTGGACTCGCGACCGAGCAGCTTGTCGAACCATCCCATGCGCGCCGAGCATACGCGTATGATCGAGGGATGCGGTGGGCGCTGCTGGTGATTGGCGCGAGCTGCAGCTTCCAGCCTGGAACGCTTGGCTCACCGCCCGCTGTCGACGACGCGACGATCGGTGATCCCGACTCGAGTCTCGACGCACCGCCGGATGCGCCGCCCACGTGGCAGGTGATCGAGACCCTGACGATCAACAGCGCGAGCTCGACCGCGCAGACGTCGACCACCGTGCTCGCCAACGGTGTCGTCTATCACCTGCGCGCATCGGGCACGCTGTCGAACGTGATCGACCCGCATCCGGGCGATGCCGACTACTTCGATTTCACCGCGCCCAAGGACAAGGGGTGCTGTGAGGACATCGGCCTCGGCATCAACGACGTCGTGGTCGCCGACCAGGAGACTCAGCCGAACTGGGGACCCTACAGCCCGAATCACATCTATGAGATCGAGTGGACCGGGGCGGGTGCCACGATCACCGCGCTGTTTCAGGACACCTTCTACGACAACAACGTCGGCAACCTGACGCTCGAGATCCTCGAGCTGCGCTGAGCCTCCACTCCGATCCGAGTCTCACAGCGAGGCGAGCGCAGATTCGCTAGGGAAGGGGCTCGCGATGCCGGGCGATGAGCTCGATCGCCTCGGCAAAGCCACTACCGTGGGATGCCTGCGTGACGTAGCGCGGCGGTGGACTGAGCTCCGCCTCGTAGCGCGTGACGTTCGCGACGCCGATCGCGGCGTCGAAGAACGCGAAGGCGGCTTGATCGTTTGGCGAGTCGCCGACGAATGCGTAGTGCTGCGCCACCTCGGCCTCGGCTTCGCCCCACAGCTTGTGAGCGACGCGCGCGGACATCTGGGCCTTGTCGGCGGCATGGAAGCAGGCGTGTGCGTGCACACTCGACACGATCGTTCGCGCGCCGAGCTCGCGGCAGCGTGCAGTGAGCGCCGCGATCTGGTCAGCCGGCAGGTGCTGCGTCTCGCCGATGTCGAACGCCACGTCGGTCACGCGTAGCGCGCTGTCCTCGGCGCGGAGGGCATACGGGAACTCGCGCAGGATCTTCTCGGCGAGCGAGGCGAGCCGGCGCGCGTCCTCGGTGGGATCCGCGGGCGAGAAGTAGAGGCGCTCGAGCCGGCGGCCGTGCTTGAGGAACGCGATGCCGCCGTTCTCGGCGATCGCGGCGTCGACGGGCCACAGCGACGCGAGGACCTCGGCCCAGCCCGCCGGCCGGCCGGTGACGAGCACGACGCGCAGCCCCAGCGCGCGTGCGCGGACCAGTGCCGCGTACGCGTCGGGAACGATCACGCCGTCATGCGTGAGCGTGTCGTCGATATCCGAGAACAGACCGCGAAAGCGCGCGGAGCGAAGCACGAGCTCGGCGACTGGACGCATCGCTGAACCGTACCACCGCGCGGCTACTTGCCGGTGCGGCGGCGGAGCAGCCTGAGCAGATCCTCCATCTCGTCGAGCGCGCCCAGGTAGCGGCCGCGCAGCTCGGGATCGTGGGCGATGTCCTGGAACAGCGAGTCGCGCCGATACATCGATCGCATGAACGCCACGATGTTCTCGGCGTAGACAACATGGCGCAGCGGATACGGCAGCTGCTTGTCACCCACCACGACCTGGCGAGCGACCTCGCTTGCGGGCTCCGGCTTGCGGAACAGCTCGGCTGTCGGCTGTGGGTTGACCGGCCGCGCCTGCGTGCCCACGACGTTCGTGCCGCGGCTCAGCCCGTGCGCGATGCGTGGCGACGCCTCCACACCCGGCGGCAGGTCGAACTGCGCCTTGGGCAGCTTCGAGCGTAACGATCCGCTCGCCGGCGGCTCGATCTCGGCGTGGGTGATGTGGCTCGTGCGCATCGTGGCGACCTCCATCACCTGACCGATCCACTCGGCGAGCGGCAGATCGAACATCGACTTGTCTCCCACGCGCGGGTCGCTGTCTCGGATCACGACGTTCTCGCGGTCAGAGCCCTGCTGCCCTCGCAGCACCACGTAGCGACGTCCGCGCTCGGTGTGGAAAGCGACGAAGTAGAGATGTTGTGTCGTGGTGACGCGGACGACCTGTGTCGCCTCGTTGCGCAGGTCGCCGAACTGCGTCTTCGTCAGGTCCATCCCTTCATGATAGCCGACGCGCGATGTGGCTATGATGGCCGAAATCATGAGGCGAACGTGTCTCGGCTGCTGTGGTTCCTGCTTGCGCCTACCTCGGCATACGCCGATCTGCTGTACGTCTCACATCACGGTGGCGAAGCGGTACGCCAGCGCTTCGTCGTCGAGCTGCAGTAGCGCTCAGACCGCGCCGGAGCGTTCGCTCTCGTAGCCCTCGCCGTCGGCGTTCGCCTCGTTGGCGCGGCCGTCGTCGCGCTCGTTCTCGCGATCGCTGGGCTGCCGAACCTCGGTGCCCGCGTCGTTGCCGTCCTCCGTATTGGACGGACCAGACATCGGGTTCTCTACACGTTTCTCGGTCGGACGCTTCGGGGATTTTGGTTCACGGGGCATGCGGTAGAAGCATGCATCCGGCGAGCCTCACGTCAGATCCGCGCGCGACCAGTCCTTCGTGACGAGGTCGCGGAAGCGGATGAGCGCCGATGGCGCACGTGCTCCGATGAAGATGTCCCACTGCTCGCCTCCGGAATGCTCGTGCGTCACCACGAGCGCGTTGTCGCGGCCGTAGAAGCGGGCGCCGGACCAGTGCCATTTGGTATCGCCGAGCGGATCCACGCGACCCAGCACTTGATCCACGAGCGCGCGCGAGCGAGTCGTGATCGAGGCGCCAAACGGTGCACCGATCACGGCCTCGAACAGCACGGTCTGGATGAGGAACCACGGCAAGCGCACCGGCTCCTCGAGCCACGGCTCGCTTGGATGGTTGTTGTGGTACCAGACGCGCGCGTTGTCGCCCTCGGGCTCCGTCGCCCAGACGCAGACCTCCTGATTCTCGAGGAGGAACACCACGCGTCCGTCCTTGACGGCGAGCTTGTCGAGCCGGACGAGCTCGTTCTGGTGGAACAGCTCCGGCACCTGACGCGCGAGCGCGCCGAGCCGGCGCACGAGCGGCGGGCCGACGCCGTTCGCAGGTGGCGGAGCCTCGTGCAAGGTCCTCCCGTACCAGCGCGCGACAAACGTCTCGAGCGCTGCCCAGCATTCGGCTGGCGACGCGTCGCGTGCGAGGGTTGCAATCGCGGCTTCCGAGGGTGGTGCGGGGTCTGGCATTAGCGTCCGACCACAAGAATGTACTGGTAACGGACCGATGTTGCGTGCGCGGTCAGCGCGATTTGCGACAGCTGGTCCGCTGTGATGTTCGCTTGCAGCGTTCCGAGCGGTACGCCATTGGTGAGCACCACGCAGCCAGCCCGTGTGCCCATCGCCGTTGCACCGGCGCGGTAGATGTTCGCGCTGTTGAACGCTTCTGATGTCGCCATGTTCATCGCACCGTGGTTGGTCTCGACGACGACGAGCTCGGTGCCCGGCGTCGCATCGGCCTTCGTCACATAGCACGCCATCTCGGCGACCCCGGCGGGGCGCGGATCGGAAGCGTAGACCCCCACGAGGTGCCGTGTCGCGCCGGTCTCGACCTTGTCGACCCGGAACGACGCCTCCACGGCGATCGTATTTTTGCCGACAACGTTCGTTTTCATGAATTCCTGCTCGGGCAGCCCGGCGAGCGTCGCGATCATCTCGCCGCCTTGGACCTTCCACGCGGTCTCCGTGGTGGCCTCCCAGCGCGAGTCGAGGCCGTTCTGGAAGCCATCGAACAGCAGGATCTCGTCACCATCGATCGACGGCGCCGGATCGCACGGCGCGTCGACCATGTCCGCGTCGGTGTCGGGCGTGGAGCGGGGCGCAGCGATCGGGCAGCGATCGCAGTCATCGCCGATCCCATCGACATCCTCGTCGAACGCACCACCCGGCTGGTGCTGGCAGAAGTCCTTGTCGTTGGTGAGCCCGTCCCCATCGAGGTCGCCATCCTTTGGAATGCAGACCGGGCCGCCCTCCGCGGTGAAGTCGCAAACCGCGGACGAGCCGCATGGGTCGGTCAGGCTGCATGGACCATCGTCGACGGAGTCGCCCCCACAGCCGGCCACGAGCAGCGACAGCAACAGGGCTCTCACGCCGAGCATCATCTCAGATTCCTGAGGCTATCTTCATCCCACACGTGGATGATCTGACGTTCTAGCCCTGCAGCTTCGCGTAGTTAGGGTTGGCAAAGCTCTTGCTGTGGTCAGGTGTCATGAGGCTTTCTCGCGCTGCCCTCCCACTCGCTCTGCTGGCCGTTGCCGCCTGTTCCGACGACGACGGTCCCGACGGCCGTCTGCAGTCCCGGACGACCTCGCTCGTGCAGTACAGCAACTGCAACGCGCTCGAGGCCGACCTCAAGCAGACCGTGATCTACGAGATCTGGGCCGATATCGAACAGGCCGGCTACTGGGGCTATGGCACCACCGGCGGCCAGGAAGATGCCGGTGCCGGTGCGGGCAACGGTAGCGGTGGCCGTCAGGAAGGCGTCGACTTCTCCGGCACCAACAACCAGGAGGAGGGTGTCGACGAGGCCGACTTCGTGAAGACGGACGGCTATCACATCTACTCGCTCAACGGAAACCGCGTCCACATCATGGGCGTGCCGCAGTTCGGTGAGCTCACCGCAGAGAGCGTCACGAACATCGAGGGCCGTCCCGCGCAGATGCTGCTCGACAGTGCGCACAACAAGCTCGTCGTGTTCTCGCACGTCGATGCGTACCAGCTCCCCGAGGGACACCCGCTCCGCGCGGTCGTTGGCTCGACGGACGACATCGGTTGGTACTGGCGCCTTCCGACGCTGACCAAGATCACCGTGCTCGACATCACGAACAAGTCGGCGCCGACGCTCGCGCGTGAGGTGTTCTACGAGGGCTGGTACCAGACGGCGCGCAAGGTCGACTCGTCGATCCGCATGTCAGGCTACTCGCTGATCGAGCCTTCGATCACGTATCGCTGGTGGCAGCTCTATCAGGACAACGGTCAGAACAAGACCCAGACCAAGCAGCAGGTCGCACAGCTGGTCAACGCACTGTCGCTGTCCGAGCTCATCCCAAACCTCTACGTGCGCATGCCGAACGGCGAGTTCACGACGAACAGCCTCTCGGAGAACGCCTGCCGCTCGTTCTATCGCCCGACCGACAGCCACGCGCGTGGCATCTCATCGATCATCTCGTTCGACTTGCTCGGCGAGTCGCAGCACTTCGACTCCGACCACGTGGTCTCGAACTGGGCCACGTTCTACTCGTCGCAGGATCGGCTGATCCTCGCCGAGGCCGCGCACGACTGGTGGTGGTACTGGTGGTACGACAACGATCCGGACCAGCTGAACATCCACTCGTTCGACATCTCGGTTCCCGGCAAGACGTTCTACGAGGGCTCGGGCCGCGTCAACGGGATGATCATCGACCAGTTCTCGCTCGACGAGGACGAGGGCGCCATCCGCGTGGCTGCGACGTCGGGCCTGTGGAGCCGCTGGTGGGTGGATCAGAACGAGGCGCAGGAGGAGACGTCGAACCACGTCTACGTCCTCGAGGACACCGGCTCACATCTCGAGATCGTCGGTCATGTCGGCGGCATCGCGCCGGGCGAGCGCATCATGTCGTCGCGCTTCCAGGGCGATAAGGGCTACCTCGTCACGTTCGAGCAGATCGACCCGCTGTTCACGCTCGACCTCTCGGACAACACGAACCCGCGCGTCATCGGCGAGCTCAAGGTTCCCGGCTTCTCGACGTACCTGCACCCGGTCGCCGACGGCAAGCTGCTCTCGATCGGCGTCGACGGCACCAACGCGTGGCGCACGCAGGTCTCGCTGTTCGACGTGAGCGACTTCGCGAACCCGACCCTGCAGTCCGCGCTGCCGGTCGAGGCGCAGAATTCGTGGGGCTGGTCCGAGGCGCTCTACGACCACAAGGCGTTCCAGTACTGGGCGCCGAAGAACCTCCTCGCGATTCCGCAGTCGACCTACCAGCAGGTCTACGACAACGTGAACGGCTACACGACGTACCGCTACTTCTCGGAGCTCGTGCTCGTGAACGTCGACCTGACCGGCAGCCTCACGATCAAGGGCCGCATCGACCACACGCCGTACTACTCGGAAGATCCGAACGCATACTGGCAATACGTCGACATCCGCCGCAGCATCTTCATGGGCGACTACGTTTACGCCGTGAGCGACAAGGCGATCACCGCACACCGGGTGAGCGATCTCGGGAAGGTCGCCGAGCAAAAGCTCCCTGGTTACGTCTACGGCGACTATTGGTGGTGGTACTGAGCCGAGCGCTTTCGCCCTCGGAAAGCTGCTGATTCGTTAACAGTACGCAACGTCCACTGGGCTCGGTGATGCAGTAAACGTAAGGCAAGGAGAACAAGCCATGCGTCGCACTATCATCACCTCTCTCATCGCGCTCACCGTTCTCGGTGGCGTTGCCAGCGCGGATCGTGATCGTCGCGGAGACCGTGGAGACCGCGGCGGAGACCGCTGGCGCGGCCGTGACAGCGGCGGCGTTCGCGTCGAGCGCCGGAACTACCAGCGCCCCACCTATCGCGCCAGCCGCACCATCGTGAGGCCCACGTACCGCCAGAACTATCGCCCGCACGTCCGCGTCGTGCGCCAGCCGATCTACGTGCAGCGTCCGGTCATTCGCTACCGCTACTACAACCAGTACCAGCGCCCGCAGCTCCTCGTGGAGAACTACCCGGCGAGGGCCGGCTACATCTGGGTCGCGGGTCAGTGGACGTGGTCGGGCTTCGAGTGGACCTGGCAGCCGGGTCACTACCAGCCGGACGTGTCGTACGACCAGCAGTACTACAACAACGGTCAGTACTACGACGGTCAGTACTACGACGGCCAGTACCAGCAGCCGTACACGAGCCCCAGCGTGGGCGGTTCGCTCGACGTCAACGTGAACGGTTCGTACAGCTTCTAAGCAGACCGTTCATCCGAATAGCCGGCGCCAGACATTCCGGTTTGGCGCCGGTTTGTTCGTCCGGAGACCGGCGAGTGCATCGACGACCTCGCCGGCATGTGCGTAGCGATCGGCCGCATCGCGCGCCATCGCTCTGTTCACGATCTCGATCAGCCCCGCCGGCGCACCGCCGACCGGCAGGAGACAGCGCGGAGCCGCTGCGCGCAGCTGGGTGAGCACCTCGCTCGACTGTCCCTGATAGGGCGGGCGGCCGGTCACCAGGTGATAGCATCGCGCCGAGCGCGTAGACATCCGTGCGCGCATCGACGGGGGCGCCGAGGGCCTGCTCGATCGGCATGTATGACGCGGTACCCATCACCTGGCCCGCCGCGGTCAGCTGCTGATGACCGAGCGCGTGCAGGCGCGGATCGTCCTCGAGCCGATCAGGCTCGCCGAGATGCTTCGCGAGACCCCAGTCGATCACGATCGTCTCGCCGTGGTCGCTGAGCAGAATGTTTCCCGGCTTGAGATCGCGATGGATGATGTCGTGCTTGTGCGCGTGCGCAATCGCCGTGGCGGTGGCTTCGAGCGCGGGCAGCAACGCGAGGCGCGCGGTCAAGTCCGGCGCGTAGGCGAGCGCGTGCTGCAGCGTGCGGCCGCGAACGAGCGGCATCGTGAAGAACGGCGTGCCGTCGGCCCAGGTGCCGGCGTCGTAGACCTGCACGATGTTCGGATGCGCGAGCTTCGCGGTCAGCCGGACCTCGCGACGAAACCGCGCAGCAAGCAGCGGGGAGTCGGCGTGCGAGAGCTCCTTGATCGCGACGCTGCGGCCAACGATCAGATCCTCGGCGATCACGACGCGGCCCATGCCGCCACGCGCCAGCTCGGGACCGAGTGCATACGTGCCGGGGCGCACCTCGGGAAACAGCCGGGGCAGGGGCTCGGGCTCGAGGAACAGCGAGCGCAGCGGCTGCACGGAACACTTCGTCCGCCGCTGATACATGGTGATTGCTTCCGTCGCCATGCACACAGAGTCGGCGACTTCGGCGTGAGTACACCGCGGTGCCGGCGTGAGAAACGGGTGATCAGGGCGCGGGCGCGGGAAGCGGCGTCATCGCCGGCACGTCGTGGACGAATGTCTGCTTCGTCGGAGATGGGCCTACTGTCGTCTGCTTGCAGTAGACCGCCAGGGTCTCCATGTTCTGCTGGAGCCGCTGCTGGAACGTGGTGTCGTTGAGGTCACCGGTGATCGGGATCGTGCACACCGAGTAGCCGCCGGGGACCAGCTCGTCGAACTCGGGCAGCGGCTTGCCCGCGCCGAGCGAGAACTTCATGCCGACCGCGCTGCCGCCGAGGAACACCTCGGTCAGCTCCTTGGCGTTCTTGATCGCAACCACGCCGCGCATCAGAAAGATCTGCGCGGAGTCGACCTTGTTGTTCGGCAGCGCCTGGACCTGCACGGTCAGCGTGACCGCACCGACCGGGATATCGATCGTGACCTTCGTCTTGGTTGCCTGCGGTGACCACGGCCTCGGTGCTCGCGGACTTCATCGACATGGTCATCTGGTTCTGCTGCATCGCCGAGAGGACCACCGTGCCCTCGGGGACCTTCGCCAGCGTGAACGAGCCGTCGGCTTCGGTCTGCATCACCTGGACCTGAGATCCACTGCCCTTCGGTGTCGCGGTGACCGCGACGCCCGCGACAGGTTTGCCCTGTGACGTCACCTTGCCGACGATCTGACCGAAGCCGCGCAGCGTGAGCGTGACCGGCGGTAAGTCATCGGTGCCGGCGGGAATTGCGACCGCGTCGGAGCGCCCCTTCGCGTGGTCGGCCATCAAGCTGGTGCTCTTCTTACCGATGCCGATCAGCGTGAAGTTGCCGTCCTGATCGGAGATACCTGACTTCATCCCGTACATCTCCTCGAACGTCGCGAGCTGATCCTCGGCGCCTTGCATCGTGTACATCATGTCGCCCGACTTCACCTTGGCCCCCGCGACTGCCGCGCCCACGGCATCGACGACCTTGCCCGTGACCTTGCGGCCGCGGATCAGCGTGAGGGTTCCGACATCGGTGGCCTTGCCCGGCGACACGGAAACGTTCTGCTTCGTGAATTCGGCAAACTCCGCACCACGCGCGCGCAGATCGTAGTTGCCGGGCGTCACGTCGGTCAGCGTGAACGAGCCATCGGGCTTGGAACCTTCGTGTGGCTGGTAGCCGAGCTGCACGTTGGCGAGCGCTGGCGGCTTGCCGTTCTCGAGCATGAGCTTGCCGGTCACCGAGCCTGGGGCGGCGAGCGTGATCTTCACGTTTGCATCGCCAGTCCTCGCCATCACGCCCTGCTGGCCCCAGTCGTAGCGGCCGCGCCCCGACGAGCGCGCGGCACGT
>JBBQFU010000152.1:0-21920 GCA_038322185.1 Haliangiales bacterium | reverse complement strand
TTGAACCACCACGCGTCTGAGCCGAGGTGCATCACCGAATCGTATTGGGTGCCGCCGTCGATTGGCGTGAACGTATGTGCGAGTCGGAATATGAGCTGACCTAACCCCAGTGCTCGCCTCGGTTGATCCGAGGACTTGAATTGTTGATCCGATTCTGATCTGGTGCGGCATGGCGGAATCGCACCCAATCGAACTTCGACTGCGTGTTGTAAAGGCGTACGAGTCGAGCGACGAGAGCTATCCGGAAATCGCCTCGCGATTCGATGTTGGCGAGGCGTCGGCCAAGCGGTGGGTCTGGCTCTACCGACGCACCGGCCAGGTCAAGCCGACTCCCAAAGCCGGAGGCACACCGTCGATAGTGAGCCAGGATGCGATCGAGGTGGCCCTTGCCGTAGTGCGTGACGCGACCGCAGGTGAGCTGACGGCGGAGTTCAATCGCACGCGTTCCCGCAAAGACCGGATTCACGTGTCGAGCATGAAGAGAGCGCTGCATCGCCATGGCTACGTTGTAAAAAAAAGCGCCGACGGCCGCTGGAGAGTTTGCGGCCGGACGTCGTCGCCAAACGCAAAGCGTTCCTGAGCAAGATCCGGCGCGTCCCGTTCGATCGGTTGGTGTTCCTCGACGAGTCGGGGATGAACGTCGCAATGAGCCGCAGCCATGCGTGGGTGAAGCGCGGCGAGGAGCTCGTGGACCGTGTGCCGATGAACTGGGGCAAGAACCTCACGTTGCTCGGTGCGATCAGGCTGACGGGCTGGGTGGTCCTCACAACGATGTTTCAAACGGCGAACAAGGACCGCTTCGTCAAATGGCTCAAGACCAAGCTGCTTCCCAAACTCCGTCGCGGCGACGTCATCGTGATGGACAACCTCAAGGCTCACCACGACCCGCGCGTCGTGCCTGCATGTGTCGCTCGCGGCGTTCGCGTCATCTACCTGCCGCCGTACTCTCCGGACTTCAATCCGATCGAGTCTGGTTGGGCGCTGCAAAAGCAGTACGTCCGCCGAGTCGCACCACGCCATGCCGATGCGCTCCGTCGCGTCGCACGCCGCGCTAGGCATCGCGTCACGAAGATTCATTGTCGCAAGTGGTTCGCTCATTGCGGGTACCCGGCTCGACCCAGGTGATCTCTGGGGTTAGGCTTCGTCCTACGTCCACGTCCACGAGCACGTGCACGTGCTCGTGCTCGTGCTCGAATCAGCAGAGCCGCGGACGACCATCCTCGTCGGAAGATCGATCGCACGTGCACGTGCACGTGCACGGGTATGTGGACGTGTTCGTGCTGGGTTCTACAGAGCGGTCCCCGTCAGCAACATGCTGTCAGTGCCGCCAGCGCCGGTCGCGGTGAGCTCGAGCGTGGCGGTCTTGGCGCCCGCGCTCGACGGCGCGAACCGCACGCCGACCTCGCACGACGAGTGGTCGGCGATGCCGGCCGCGCACGTGTTCGAAACGATCGAGAACTGCGTGCCGAGCATCGTGGTGATCGCGCCGGTCGGCTGATCGCTCGCGTTGATCACCGTGAACGTGTGGATGCCGCTCTGCTGGCCGCTCGTCGTGTTCGGGAACGTTGCGGTCCCGGTGATCAGCAAGGTGTAGACGCTGCCCGTGATGTTCGCGCGCGCCTCGCCGACGACCAGCTGCGCGACCTTCGAGCCACGGGTCGTGCTCGCCACGTCGAGGCGCGCGACCACATCACACGACTCGTCGGGCTGCAGCGTGGTGCACGTCGTGGACGCGACCTCGTAGCTCGCGGCCGCGGGACCGGTGAACGACGGAGTCAGCGGTGGGGACGTCACCTGGCTGTTGTTGGTGACCGTGAACGTGCGCAGCGCCGTCGGCTGGGTCTGGCCGACCAGCATCGAGCCCATCACACCCGACGTCGGCGTGATCGCGAGCGGGCGCGACGACGTGCCGGCGAGACCGGCGCCCCAGGTTCCCGCGCCGGGCGCCGTGACCATCAACGTCCCGGTGTGAAAGCCGCCGTAGGTCGGAACCCACTGCACGGTCACGCTGCATGTGCCGTGGAGCGGGATCGTGGTTGCCGCGCAGTCAGTCGAGACGATCGTGAACGAGGCGTCGCTCGGCTCGATCACCGGCGTGAGTGGTGCTGCGATCGCTTCGTTGATCACGTCGAACGTGAGCTGCGCGCTGCTCTCGCCGACGCCGACATCGCCGAAGTCGCGCGATCTCGGCGTGAAGAACAGCCGCTGCGACTGAACCCGCGCGGTGCCCTGGAGGTAGGCGGACACGAGCGTCGGTCCCGTGACCTCGAGGAGCGCGTCGCGCTGGCTACTGCCGAGCGGCGCGAATACGACGGTGACGGTGCAGTTCGCGCCTGCGTCGAGCGTGGGGCCGCAGGTGCTGGTGTCGATCGTGAAGTCTTCGGGATGCGTACCGGCAACCGCGATGCTCGCGAGATCAACGGGGGCAGCCGTGAGATTGGTGATCGTGAACAGCTGCTCGGGCATCGATGCGCCGCCCAGGTCGAGCTCGCCGTAGTCGAACAACGCCGGCGCGATCGAGAGTGCAGCCGTGGTGGTGGTGTCCGGCATCGCATCGACGCCGGCGTCCGGCTGCACCGCTGGGTCACTGCAGGCGATCAGTAGCGGCAGTGCGAGGCCAACGCGTCCCACACTCCCATCCTCACACGAAACGGTGGCTAGCGGCGCAGCTCGTCGAGGAAGCGCGTCGCCCAGGCGGCAGCTGTGTCTCGCCATACGACACTGCGCAGCGCGGTGTTTCGTGCCAGGCGTTCGTCCTGAGGCATGCGGAGCGCGACGTCGAGATCGGCTGCCAGGCCATCGGCGTGATAGGGGTTCGTGAGCATCGCGAGTGACATCGACTCCGCGGCGCCCGCAAACCTGGACAGCAGCAGCACGCCGGGGTCCTCGGGATCCTGTGCGGCGACGTACTCCTTGGCGACCAGATTCATGCCGTCGCGCAGCGGTGTCACGATGCCGACCGCCGCGGAGCGGTACAGGCGGGCAAGCGTCTCCTGGTCATACGAGCGATAGAGGTAGCGCACGGGGACCCAGTCGGCTTCGCCGTATGCCCCGTTGATGCGGCCCACGAGCGCCTCGACCCGCGATCGCAGCTCGCCGTACTCGGGCACGTCGGAGCGGGTCGGCACGCTGACCTGAACGAACGCGACCTGGTTGCGCCACTCCGGGTAGATCTCGAGAAACCGCGCGAACGCCTCGAGGCGCTCCGGGATGCCCTTGGAGTAGTCGAGCCGATCGACGCCGAGGATCAGCTTGCGTCCGGCGAGCATCGCCTCGACACCGAGCGCCATCGACTCGTTCGCGCTGGCTGCCGTGCCCGTCTTCGCGGCGTCGGCGAATCGATCGGGATCGATACCGACCGGAATCACGCGAGAGATCGCGCGTGCACGTAGCTCCGCCTCGCCGCCGAGCAGGCCTCGCACCGTCGCGACGAAGTTGTCGGCCCAGCGCTGGGTCTGAAATCCGATGCAGTCATAGGCGAGCAGGGCGCTCGCGATCTCTGCCGCCCACGGCATCGTCTCGATGACATCGAGCGCCGGGAACGGGACGTGAAGATAGAAGCCGATCCGGCCATGATGACCGTGGTGCCGCATCTCGCGCGCGACCAGCATCAGGTGGAAGTCCTGAACCCAGACCTCGGCGCTCGAGCTGCCGAGCTCGAGCAGCATCTGCGCGTAGGCGCGGTTCGCGTCGACGTAACACACCCACTCGTCGCTCGAGTAGTAGACGCGCGTGAAGCCGTGGAGCAGCGGCCACAGGCTTCGATTGCAGAAGCCCGCGTAGAAGCGCTGGCGCCACGTCGGCGGATAATCGAACTGCGCGCGTGTGTGGGTCTCGGTGGGCTCGACGCGCAGCTTGAGGCCGGGGTCGCGCTCGGCGCCGCTCCAGCCGAGCCACACGCCTTGCACCTGCTCGAGCACGGGCATGAGCGCGGACACCAGACCGCCGACCTCGCGCTGGCGGTCACCACTCGGCGGTGCGGGTAAGCGATTGGATACGACGATCAGCGGGGGCGGTTTCGCGGGCCGTGGCGGGCGCGCCGTCACGATCTCCTCGGGCACGCGCGGCTCGGGCCGGCTCGCGCGAGCCTCGACGATCCAGCGCAGAAACCGATGCACCGCCGCGATCGACGGCACGCGCAACGTGGCCTGTGTCCGGCGTGGCGATGCCGCGACGAGGATCCCGATGTCGCCGTCACGCAGGCTGACGAACATGTCCTCGTCGGTGATGTCGTCGCCGATCGCGACCACGGGCGAGCCCGCGGGAGCATGGCCGCGCAGCCACGCGAGCGCAGAACCCTTGTGGGCAGCGCGGTGCCGCACCTCGAGCATCTCGACGCCCGGCAGCCGCTCGAGCGAGGGCTGGGTCTCGAGCCACTCGTCGACGATGACCTCCGCCGCGGCGGTGATGCGGTGATGGAACGGCTCCTCGACGCGCCGCCAGTGCAGGCACACCGAGCAGGTCTTGCGCTCGACGAGGGCGCCCGTGTAGCGCTTCGCGAGTCCGACCAGGGCGCGCTCGATCTCGTCGAGCTGTGACACCGGCGCGAGCGCGGCCTCCCACTCGCCGGTCGCATGGCGCCAAACGCCGTGCTCCGCTGCAAACGCGACCCTGGGAAATCGCGTCACGAGATCCTCGACCAGCGGGCGAGGGCGACCGGAGATGATGCCAACCGTGACGCCGGGCGAGCTGCCGAGAGCCTCGATCAGCGCGATCGTATCCGCGTCGGGGTTCGCTTCCTGGGGCGTTGGCGCGAACGGGATCAGGGTCCCGTCGAAGTCCAGCGCGAGCACGATGGACGGCGCGGTGGCGAGCTGCTGCCACTCAGCGTGCATGGCGCGACCTTAGCCCGGCGCCGATCACGTACGGCCTACCCCACGCACGCCTCACGCAGCCCGAAAGGGGTAGCGATGACGAGGTGTGAGCCTCGCCATCGCTCGTACGAGTGCAGTTACAAGTGCAAGTACCAGAGCAGCACTCGCGCGTGTTCACTCTCATTCGTACGTAAAATGTAGACACGTCCAAGCGCAGGATTCTCGTGACCTCGCCATCGTGAATCTTTGCATCGCGCGACTTAGTCTTCGCGATTCGATCAACACCGATTGCTTTCGCGATCGGTGGTTATCGTCCCTGGTGTGTCTGATGAGTAGTACTGCGATGGGCGTGCCACCGGCTCACTTGTTCGTGGCGTGCGTATCGTCGAGGGGTTCGGGGTCGCGGGGAGAGAACGGCTGATCGGCAAACCAATTCAGCTGTGCCTCCACGCGCGCGACCAGTGTGCGGCGTGCGGGCAGCCAATCGTCGCACCAGCGGATCAGTCCGAAGAGCTCTTCGAGACGCGCGACCTCGCGAAGAACACGCACGACGTCGAGGCCGTGCCGGAGATCCAGGAGCGCTGCGCGATACGCGCGCTCCGCATCATGGATGCGATCGGTGACGAGCTGACGCAGGGTGGAGAGCGTCGCGCTGATCCCGTTGCGGTTCGCGGTGAGGCCGTGGCCGTCGAGTGCGTGCTGCAGGCGGGGGCGCAGCGACATCGCGTGCACCGCGACATCTCGCAAGGCGATGACCGGCGGCGACTCCCCAATCCGCCGCGCTTCGCGTGGCGCGTGCTCGAGTGTCTGCACCTCCGATCGCTGCAACTCCCGGAGGAGCTTGTCGAGGAGACGGCGGCGGTCGACCGACGGTCGCGGCGCAATCGCGTGCACGTGCATGCGCGCCAGGGTTGCAGCGCCTATGCCCGCAGTTTGCCGCGTTTTACGGGGCCGATCGCCACAGGTCGTGTCAGCCGCGCACGGCGTGCGCCGATGCTACGCGCGTGATGCGCGCGACCGTCGCAGCACTCACGGCGCATCGGACGCTGTTCCTTGGGCACGACGTTCACCGTCGCCGACTGCTTCCGGTTCGCGGTGCTGCGTCCGCGGATCCGCCTGACGATTCGCGACCCGGTAGCCGCCCGGCGCTCTTGATTCAGAGCCGCCCTTCGCCGACGCTCGGCCGCGATGGGGCTGTCGACACTGAGCATCGGTGTGGCTATGGCTACGTGCGTCCTCGCGGGCTGCACCGACGGGCTGGATCTCGCGACCACGGAGTCCGCGATCGATATCAGCGCGTTCGTGCTGCCGAGCCTGGGGGAGGCCGAGCGGGCGCAGATCGTCCACCGCTACGACCACCTCGATCCCACGAACCTGGTGCCGCGCGGCCTGCTCGAGGACACGATCCTGTTCTTCGACGCGAACAAGGCGCACGTACCGAAGACCGAGTACTTCGTCGTGATCGACCTGTCGCTGTTCTCGGGCAAGGACCGGTTCTGGCTCGTCGACCTGACATCCGGCGCGGTCGAGCCACACCACACCTCGCATGGTGATGGCAGCGATCCAGACAACGATGGCTACGCGACGCTGTTCAGCAACACGTCGGGCTCGCATATGAGCTCGCTCGGCTTCTATCTCACCGGCGAGATCTACGACGGCTCGCACATTCACTCGATGAGGCTCGACGGCATCACGCCCGACGGCAGTCCGAACGGCATGGGCAACACCAACGCTCGCAGCCGCGCGATCGTGGTCCACGAGGCCAGCTACGTCGACGACTCGAATCCCGCGCGCAATGGCCGCAGCAACGGTTGCCCCGCGCTCGACCCGTCGATCGAAGTCGGCGTCGTCGACCGCATTCACGCCGGCACGCTCATGTACATCGACACCAAGCCGCTCAACACACCGGTTGGGCGCGCCACCTGTGGCGACGCGACCTGCGATGGTGCCGAGACCGCGGACAGCTGCGCGGTCGACTGTGCCGAGCCCGTGATCGAGGAAGAGCCCCCCGTCGAGATCGACGAAGGCGGCTGCTCGGCGGCGGGTGGAGCATCGTCATCTCCGGCGGGTCTGCTGCTCGGCCTCGCGCTGTTCGGCGCGCGTCGTCGTCGCCGGCGCTAGCCGTGCGCCTGCTCGCGCTGGTCGTGCTCGTGGTCGGCTGTGGCGGCAGCAAGACGCCGCCGACGCCGCGGGTCACGCCCGACGGTGCGATCATCGCCAGCAACATGCTGCGGCGTGACTACGCCGGGTCCAAGCCGTGCGCCGAGTGTCACGACGAGCTGTACGCGCGGTGGGCGGCATCGCCGATGCGCAACATGACGCGCGATGCGGCGAGCGCGGCGATCAAGGCACCGTTCACCGGCACCAAGCTCACCGTCGGCGACGAGACCGCGACGATGTACACCGACGACGGCAAGCGGTTCATCAAGATCGCGAGCCCGCGCGGCGACCACACGTTTCGCGTGACGAAGGTCGTCGGCGGGCGCTACCGCGAGGACTTCGTCGGGATCGAGACGAGCGGTGGTGACGGCCTCGAGCACGTGATGCCGGCGACCTGGGTGTTCTCGACCGGCTCGTGGCGCTACAAGGGCTACTCGGTGATGGTCAAAGAGCGCCCGCGCATGTCATGGCGCGGCGTGTGGTCGCGCGAGTGCATCCCCTGTCACAACACGCTGCCGTACGTGACGATGCTGTACGACGAGCTCTATGGTCCGGGCTTGCCGGGTTATCAAGGCAAGCTCTCCGATCGCGTGCTGCCACCATCGCGCACGTGGTCCACGAAGGCGCTCGACGAGGCGGGTCTCGAGCTCGAGCTGACAAGCGAGATCAACTTTCTGAGCGGCGTGCAGCCCGAGGTGCCCGGGCTGCGTGCAGCGCTGCCCGCGGCTGCCACAGCCATGCGGAAGAACCTACGCGGCGAGACGGTCGTGGAGCTCGGCGTTGGCTGCGAGGCTTGCCACAACGGTGCGCGCGAGCATGCGGCCGAGCCGTCGGTGACGCCGAGCTTCGAGCCGCGCAGCGCGCTCGTCGGCGTGTCACCGCCACGCGGCATGACGGGCACGCGCGCACAGTGGATCAACCGCGCGTGCGCGAAGTGCCACACCGTACTGTTCACGCAGTACGAGTGGACGTGGGAGGGCGCACAGCGTCGCGACCAGCATCCCGGGGGCAGCTCGACGAACTCCGGTGAGGGTCGCGACTACCAGCTCGGCGGCTGCTCGACGGAGATGGCGTGCACGCACTGCCACGATCCACACGCCGTGGATCCGCCGGCCAAGATGGCCGAGCAGGCGACACCCGCGGGCAACACGCTGTGCACGAGCTGCCACAAGCAGATGAGCACGCCGAAAGGCGTCGAGCTGCACACGCATCACGCGCCGGGTAGTGCCGGAACCGCGTGCATCGCGTGTCACATGGCGAAGAAGAACATGGGCCTCGAGTACTCGCTCGTGCGCTACCACCGGATCGGCTCACCGACCGAGCCCAAGCGCGTGACCAAGGATCGTCCGCTCGAGTGCGCGCTGTGTCACGCCGATAAGTCCGTCGAGGATCTGGTGTCGACGATGGAGCAGTGGTGGAGCAAGACCTACGACCGTGCACCGCTCAAGGCGCTCTACGGCGACGATCTGTCGGTCAACGCACTGCGCGCGACGCTCGAGCGCGGCAAGCCTCACGAGCAAGCCGTCGCGATCGGTGTGTGGGGCGAGGTCAAGGACAAGACCGCGGTCGCGCTGCTCGTGCCGATGCTGTCTCACGAGTACCCGCTGCTTCGTTACTACGCACAGCGCGCGCTGCAGCGGATCACTGGCGATCCCGTCGCGATCGATGTCGGCGCACCGGCCGCGGATGTCGCGCGCGCGGCGCAGGCATGGCTCAGAGCAGCGGGAGGGCGCCCGTGATGGCGTCGATCTCGTCGGACCACGCGGGGCCGACGGCGCAGCACGTCTTCGTCGGCACGCCGTGAAACTCGGTCTTCCCGGCGTCGACGATCAATGAGCAGGGCAGGCCGGCAGCGCGGGCCTGCGCGACGATCTCGTCGAGCGCTTCCTCCGACGTCACGCTGACGCAGACCTTCGCGAACCGGCCCGTCATCCACTGGGCCATCGGTTCGGTCATCGTGACCTGATAGGTCGCCGCGTCGACGGACCGGCCTGCGTCGAGGATGACCCGAAGAGAGGCGTGCGCTCCCTGCGCGATCATCTTCCCCTTGCGCATGTTGAGATCCTTGCGCATGACGATCACTTGCTTCGCTGGCCGCTCGCTCATCGTGGCGCGGTAGAAGTAGCATGGAGGTGGGGGCAGCGAGCGATGGGTACACAGGTTCACAACGCGGTTGCCGGGGACGAGCTACTCCCAGGTCTCGACGTCGGTGGCTACGTCATCCACAGCAAGATTGGCGAGGGCGGCATGGGCATCGTGTATGCCGCGGTGCGGCCCGGTAGCGGCGAGCGAGTCGCGATCAAGGTCCTCGGGCCCGTGTTCTCCCGTGATGCAGCGATGGTCGCGCGCTTCGAGCAAGAGGCGCACCTGGTCAACGGGATGCATCACCCCAACATCGTCGACATCTTCAAGCTCGGGCAGATCACGGATGGCCGCAAGTACATCGTGATGGAGCTGCTCACCGGCGAGAGCCTGACGGCGAAGATCGACCGCGGCGCCATTCCCGCGCCGGAGGCGATGCACCACCTCGACGCGATGTGTGATGCACTCACCGCCGTGCACTTCAAGGGGATCGTTCATCGCGATCTGAAGTCCGACAACATCTTCCTGGCGAACATCGGCGGTGAGCTGCGTGTGAAGCTGCTCGATTTCGGCCTCGCGAAGCTGGCGGATGGGAAGCCCGGTTCGATCACGAAGACGAAGACCGGGTTTGTCGTGGGCACCCCGCACTACCTGTCGCCCGAGCAGATCCGCGGCAAGGCGGCCGACCCGCGCAGCGATGTCTACTCGCTCGGCATCCTCAGCTACAAGATGCTCGCCGGCAGGGTGCCGTGGGATGGCCTGCCGACCGAGCTGCTGGTCCACCACCTGAAGACGCCACCGCCGCTCGCATCGGACGTCGTCCCCAGTGTTCCCCTGCCGCTCGCCCAGATGGTCGCGCGCATGATGGCGAAGACGGCGGAGGAGCGGCCGACGTTGCCCGAGCTCCGAAACTTCTTGGCCGACCTGCGCGAGGGCCGACCGACTGGTTTGATGGCGCCGATCGGTGCGACGCCCCCGGTTGCCCCGCCCGAGGTCGGAGCTGCACGGCCCGGCAAGACACCGGCTTGGGCGTTCGTGCTGATCGCCCTCGGTGTGATGGCTGCGGCCGGCATCGCGTTTGCGGTCGTGCAAGCGCTCAAGTAGTCAGTCGGTGCTGCGCATCTTCTCGCGCGCGAACGCCGAGACGAACTGCGCGCTGCCGAGGAGCATCGCCAGCTTCGACATCGGCTTGCCCGCGAAGTCCTGCACGCCGAGCCGCATCAGCTGCTGCATCCTCGGAAGCATTCTCTCGATCATGTCGCGCCGATGCCCGTAGAACGCCTCGTAGGCGATGTGTCGAGCGCGCAGCTGCCAGCCCACGTGGCGGTGCTCGAGGTGCGGCCGCCAGCCTCCAAAGCCGAAGTCGTCGCGCGCGCACGCCTTCGCGAGGTATGGCCCGGCGACGTAGCCATACTCGATCGCTTGCGCGATGCCTTCGCCGGTCGCGATGTCGATGCCGGCCGCCTCGCCAACGAGCAGCACGCGGGGTCGTGCGATCTCGCTGCCGGGCGTGAAGCCGCGCTCGGCAAACTGCTTGAGCTTGTGCTTCGACAGGTCGAGCCCGCGCTCGGACAGATACTGGTCGATGCGCGCCTTCGGCGAGTCGTGGCCGAGGTTGTGGATCACGTACGCACCGCGGCACACGAGCGGCTGGTTGTTCACCACGGTCGGGAAGTCCCATGCGTAGCCGTGCAGGTCGCGCATCGAGAAGTCGAAAAAGATCGTGTCGCGCGGGAAGTCGCCCGACACGGCCTCGGTATCGAGCTCCACCACCTGGGCGCGGAGCGTGTGCGCTGCGAAGCCAGCGGCGCGGCGCGTGATGCCTGCGACCCCATCGGCGCCGACGATAGCCCTCGCGCGAAATACCTTGCCGGTCTCGGTCTCGACGCGAACGTGGTCGTGATCGATCGCGATCGTCGATACCGGCGTGTTGTCGCGGACGTCGATGCCGCGCGCGATCGCGACCTTGGCGAACGCGTGGTCGAACTCGACGCGCCGCACGACGACGCCGAGGTCGGGCTCGCGTAGGAGCACGGTCTCGCCGCCGATGCGCAGCGCGATCGCGTTGAGGTTGACCATCGGGCAGTGCACGGTCACGCCGATCGCCTCGAGCTTGCGAAACGCACGCGCGCCAATGCCGCCGGCGCAGACCTTCTCGCGCGGATACGCCTTGGCCTCGAGCACGACCTGGTTGATGCGTGGGTTCGCGGCGTGCACGTGCAGCGCCGTCGAGATGCCACTCGGGCCACCACCGATGATGAGGACGTCGACCTCTGTCACGCGGGCCGACGATCACCGTGGGACCGCCGACGCGCAATAGGGAGCGTCAGGGATGCGCGAGTCGCCGCACCAGGCGGGCGGTCAGGGCACCGCCAGCGAACAGCAGGGCTGCGCCGATCGACAGCAGTGCCACGAGCGTCAGCGTCAGGATCGGGCCGACGCCGAGCAGGCCCAGGATGCCGAGCACAGACGCCGCGACGCCGACGAGAACCATGATGCCACCGCTGGTCTGGATCGCGTCGTAGGTGAGCTTGGCGAACTTCGGATTGCGCTCGGGTGCGAGGAACACCAGGTCTGGCTGCGTCGCCCCGCCGAGCAAGAGCGCGCCACCAAACACGGTGACGGCTGCCGGCAGCACCACGAGCGGGTTCACGCCGCTGAGCGCGATGATGCCGAGCACGATGCCGATGAGGCCGGCGAAGGCTTCGATGCTCACGCCGCCGCCGATGAGCTGGGGACGGGTGCCACGCGTCTTCGAGAACCGCTTCACTGCGTCCCGCCACCGGCTCATCACAGCGAGGCCTTGCGCGAACAGGGCGATGCCGAGCGCGATGACCGCGATGCCGGCCATCTGGAACGGCAAGATCGAGAAGCCGGCGATCGTCACGACCAAGGCGACGAGACCGCCGAGCGTCTCGATCGAGCTACCGCCCGCGATCACGCCACGCGTGATCCGCTCGTCATGGTCCTCGAGCCCTGCCGCCGTCCGCAGGCGGTTGTAATCGGGGTCGACGTAGAGAGTCTCGTGCTTCGAGAGATCGCGCCTCTTCTCGCGTCCGGTTCTCGCGGTGCCCATAGCGTTACCGAGTGCATCGCATGTGCCCAAGGGATTTCTCGCATACGCTAACGTCTGTACATGCGAACGCACTGGGTAGTGGCGGTAGTGGTGATGAGCGCTTGCACGACACAGGGCGTCGACCGCGCGCCGCTGGCCGTCGCACCGCAAAGAAGGGGATGCGCGGTTTGCTGAGCTGGAGCGCCGCAACACCGAGCTCGAGGCGCGCGTGAAGATGCTCGAGGAATGGGTGTCGCGCGCGAAGGTGAAGAAGACGCCGCCCGCCGATGCGCCCGATATGCCGCCGCCCACGCCGGCCGCCGCCGCGTCGCCGCCCGCGGCTCCCTGAACGGCGAGGTAGCGCGAGAAGCGCCGAGCGTTACGATCAGTACATGTTCGGAACGCGCGAGTTCCCCTTCAAGGTCACGTCGGCATCTGTCGTCGAGGTTCGTGCGGGTGCACTCAACTGTCCGAGTTGCGAGATCGGCACCTATCGGATCGCCGAGCACAACGCGCCCAGTCGCGGGCTGCGCCGCGTCGAGGTCACGTGCCGCCACTGCAGCACGGAGCGGTCGCTGTGGTTTCGCCTCGTGCCGTTGCTCGAGGTGCTACCGAACTAGCGCTCAGCCACCGGTGATGACGTTCGGCGAGCCGGCGGCGAGCTGCCCCATGCCGCCGCAGTGCTGATCGGAATCCCCGAGGCGATGCGCCTTGAGGTTGTTGATGAACACGGTGCCGCTCCCAGCCTTCGCGGTCCACGTGTTTGGTCCGCAGCACGCAGCGTGAATGCCGGTGTCGGTCACGCGCAGCGCGGGCAGCTTGTTGACCTTGACGTTGGGCGAGCCCTTGGTCGCCGGGCCCACACACGGGTGCGGGCACGCTGGGCAGCCATGGACGTCGACCGGAACGACGGAGATGTCGGAGACTCTTCCCTGCGGCGGCATTACTTCAGGCCTCCTGGTGCCATGGTTGCGAGTCCACCGAGCACGGGCCCGGCGGGAACGTAGGGCGGCGCGAACGTCGGAACCGGGCCGGAGCCCATCACGTTCGTGACCATCGTCGACAGCTGCCAGACTTTGAACATCTTGTCGAACGCGTCGATGATCGACTCGAACAGCTCTTTGTGAAATGGCGCGGTCGGGTCGGCGAGCATCGCGACCATCTGCGTCTTGAGCAGCGGCGGCGCGAGCGAGACGGGCACCTGCGCGAGCGCTGCGACGGGGAATGGAACGTTGGGCGTCGGAGGCGCCATCGGCGATGGGAACGCGGTGAACGCCGGATAGAACGGCAGACCCGGAATCTTGATCGTTGCCGTGTAGGTGAGCCACGCGGCGCTGAGCACGGTGGCGATCACGTTCGTGTACTTCAGCTGAGAGGGCGTCGACTTCGCGCCGTCCTTGAGGATCGTCAGGTTCCACGGCGGGCCGACGATCTGTCCGGCACTGGCGGTGGGGCCGTTGACCATGATGCCGGCCATCGTGGTCTTCATCTGCCAGTCCGACCACGCGTTGCAGATCGCCTCGCACGTCTTGTCGATGAACTCGCCGATCTTGGCGATGTGCATCTTCTGCGAGTCGGTGTGGAGCTTGTTCAGCGTCGCCGGCTGGAACAGCGGTGGCATGCCGGGCGTGCTGGTCTTCTCCTCGGGCTTGAACGCCTGACTGAAATGATCAGCGTCGTCCCCCTGGGGCTGTTTCCAGTTGGGAGGGACCTTGAGGGCGAAGCTTGTGAACTTCAACCTCGCGGCTTGTTTGAACAAGAGCGCTTGGGGAGCCGGCATAACCCTCTGGGCTAACAGTATACGGAAGTAGGGGGATTTACGTTCCCTTACGGGCCCGGACGTAATGGGTCCGGTAAGTGACGCTGCTGCGAGCATCTCGGCGCAACGTCCACACAATTTCGGCTTCGTCCTCCACCGTGTAGGGGCGACTCAGACCTCGGCCCTCGCGGAGGATCTCGACCAGGGTGGCCGCTGGATCCCGTCCGGGCAGCCGTTCGCGGTCCTCCATCACCGAGCTCTGCCACTGGTAGGGGCACGCCAGGATGATCTCGCCGCCCGCGACACACAGGCCGTCGATCACGGCGAGCAGGTTGCGCGGGTTGGCGACGGAGTCGAGCATGTTGAGCGCGATGACCCGCTCGGCGATGTCGGGCAGCAGGGGCGGGTCGAGCACGTCGCTGCAAAGCAGCGTGTAGCGGGCGGTGGGCATCGCGAGCGCACCGGCGTGGATCGTGGCTGGCTCGTAGTGGCGGCCCACGGTTCGGCGCGCGTACTCGACGCGATCGCCGGCGAGGATGCGATGCGCGCGACGCAGGGCACCGACGTGCATCTCGATACCGATCACGTGCTCGGCCTCGGCATGCGCGAGGACGCGGCCGACGCTGCAGCCGAGCTCGACGGCGACGCCGACGTACGGACGCGCTGCGATCCGCTCGAGGATGGGTCCGAGCGCGAAGCCGGGCTCGGGAGGTGGCGTGGCGCGATCGCCCCAGTGCGCGTCGAGGTAGATCGAGAGGTGCTCGAGCATCCGGGCATACGGCGCGTCGTCGGGGCCGTCCTCGACGAGCAGTGCGGACACCTCGGGCGACAGCTCGCGCTCGACCACCGTCGCCATCTCGGCGCGCAGGTAGGAGCCGGCATCACCGAGCACGATCGGCACCCCGTCGATGATCGGATACCGGCGACCGCAGTCGCAGACCAGCAGCTCGCCGCGCAGCTCGAGACTACGCACGTCGAGCCGATCGCCTTGCAGCGTGCGGCAACCCGGACAGACCAGCAGATCCAGCCTCATAGCGATGTCGACGGTCGATTCCATCCTATGTGATAGCCTCGGAGCATGTCCGGATCTCCGAAGGAAAAACTCCAGCAGCAGACGGGAGCCGAGGAGACGACCGAAGAGCGCGAGGTCTACCTCCGCGATGGCCGCAAGCTCGTGCTGAGCGAGCAGGGCAGCGAGCAGCTCGTCGAGATCCGCAACGAATCGGGGATGCTCGAGATTCGAATCCGCCTGACCGAGGAGGGCCCGGTGCTCCAGATGGAGAGCGCGCGGCTCTCGCTCAAGGCGACCGAGTCCGTCGAGATCGAATCCAAGCGCGTCGAGATCCGCGGTAGCGAGAAGCTCGAGCTCAAGGGCGGCGAGATCCAGGTCACCGGCGAGCAAGACGTGAAGGTCAACGCCGAGGGCGAAGTCCACGTCGTTGGCACGATGATCTACCTCAACTGATCGCATCAGGACGTTGAGCGACGTCTTCGATATCACCGACGCCCCGGGTAACGCGTTTTTTCGCGACGCCGTGATCGACGCTGCCTACGAGCTCGCCGTGTTCGCGCCCGTGCCCGCCAAGGGGAGCTGGACCGTCGACGCGCTCGCGCGTGGCCTCGACATCGGCACGGGGCGGCGTCGGCTGCGGCTGCTGCTCGACGTGCTCGTCGGGTACGGTGTCCTCGCGCGCGACGGCGATCGCGGCGATGGCTACCGCACGGCCGATGTCCCGCAGCGTCCGGCGCCGCCGACGTACAAGGGCATGGGATGGGGCGCGATCGCCGAGGTGATCCGGCGCGACCAGCCGCTGCCACCGAGCGGGCAGGAGGGCATCGTGCGCATGCACCTGCATCTCGCGAAGGCGGGGGTGCTCGCTGCCGATGAGACCGCCAAGCTCGTCAGCTCACGCGCGCGCGTCACGCCACAGCGCCTCGTCGATCTGGGTGGCGGAGCTGGCGCGTACACCGGCGCAATCCTCGCCGCGTATCCAGAGGCGTGCGCCACGCTCGTCGACTTCGAGGACGTGGTGCCACTCGCCAAGGAGCACCTCGCGCAGTACGGCGCACGCGTCGACTTCGTGACCAGCGACATCCGCGACGCCAAGATCACCGACGCATCGGTCGCGCTACTCGCGAACGTGGTCCATCTTCATGGCGCCGAGACCTGCGCTCACCTGTGCAGACTCGCGGCGAGTGTCGTCGGATCTGGTGGCATCGTCGCGATCAAGGATCTGCGCATGGACATCGAGGCCGGCGTGCGCATCGGGCCGCTGCAGAGCCTGCTGTTCGCGCTCAACATGGGCATCTACACCCAGGATGGCGACGTGCACGAGACCTCGCTCTTGCGCGAGTGGCTCGCGGCCGCGGGGCTCGTCGACATCGAGGAGCATCGGCTCGAGTCGTCGCCGAACGCGGTCGTCGTGCTCGCCCGCAAGCCGTGAGCTTCGCGCGCGACTCCGAGGTGGAGATGCCGGCCGCGCTCGAGCGCGTACTGACGCGAACGATCGCGTTCGACCGCGAGCACGGCGACCACGCACATGCCGCCCAGCTGCTGCAGCACTACACGCACACGATGCCGTGCATGCGGATCGCGCAGCTGGCGAGTGCCACGTCCGTCGGCGCCAAGCTCATGCATGCGCCGTTTTCTCTCGAGAAGCTACCTCGCATGAGTCTGGCGGTCGTTCGTTTGCTCGCGACGCTCGACGCGTGTGGTGTGTCGCCTCACGGTGTTCAGTGGGCGCTCGACGCACCCTCGCTCGCGCAGCTCCACGCGCGCACGTACTACGGCGGCTGCATGCCGATGCTCTACGCGTATCCCGCCGACCTCGCGTACTTCGAGTCGCGTGGCCTGTCGCTCTACGAGACGATCGATCGCTATCTCACGGCGCCGGTGATTCACGAGCTGTGTCACCTCGATCGCGAGCGCGACGCGCTGTGCCCCCACCTCGACGAGTGCGTCGCCGGCTGGCTCGGCGTGCATGCGTGGCCCGAGTTCGCGTATCCCGAGCCCGGTCACGACGATGCGCTCTATGCATCGCCCTGGCTCGCGCAGATCGGTGCGGCGATGGTGCGTGTGTTCGGGCTCCAGGCCGTGCTGCGTGCGCACGCGGGCCAGCTCGACGCGCTGCCGCGTGACTTCCTCGATGCGAGCGAGCGCCTGTGGTGGGACGGCTGGGTCGCGAAGCGGCCGCTGCACTTCCTCGGCGACACGTTCGATCCGAAGCCGTGGCTCGCGCTGATCTGCGATCGCGAGATCGGCGAGGAGCGCGAGTGGGACCGGAGCATCGTCGAGGATGCGCTCCGCGCGATGTGCCTCGAGACCACGCAGGTCGGCGGCTCGTTCCGCACGCGCACCGTCGTGCCGGTCGCGCCGATCGTGATCGAGCCCGGCTCCGTGAGCACCGCGGCCAAGACCGCGTTCGATACGGCGGCGCCCTGGTACTGGCTGCCGCGCACCGTTCACGTGCCGGCGCGCCGCGAGCTAATCCTGAGCTCGCTCGACGAGATTCCCGCGATCGCCGCGAGCCTCGTCCCGTAGCTCCCACACGAGCAGCGCATCCTCGAGGCTCTCGCGCACCGGCACGACCTTTACCTGAGGATGCAGCTCGGTGGGCATCGGCAGCTCCGCCGGCGCCGCCACGAACAGCGTGGTCGGGTTCCAGACGGCGAGGATCTCGTCGAGCGATCGGCTCACGCGCTTCACCCACGCGTCGGCGCCCTTGCGCTCGAGCACGCGCGGCGCGAGGTACTCGCGGTAGCGCTTGTCCTTGCGCGCGAGCTGCGAGCCGAGCTCGAGACCGGGCACCTCGATGCCGTCGTGATACAGGGTCGACGCGAGCCGCGGCGCCAGCACGAGCGCGAGCTCGACCCCGCGCCCGGTGATCACGCGGCTCCAGCACAGCCGCCCGTACGACATGTGGCGGAGCGGGCGCTGGCTCTGGCGTGCCACCTGCGCGCCGATGCCGGAGCGGTCCGCACCGATCAGCGTGATCCGATCGAACTCGCCGAGCGCGCTGATCGCCTGCCACAGCGTCGCGGTCTCGCTCGTGAGCGGCACGACCTGGCGGGGGCCGAGCTCGTTGCCGCGCGGGCCGAGCATCGCGACATCGATCACGACGTCGGAGACCACCAGCACCAGTGTTCGCGGTCGGGCAGAGGTCAACATCGGTGGCGCGAGTATAGAGAGTTCGGTGCTACCCTGGAGGCGTGGCGCGCGTCTTCCTCGTGAATCCGCCATCGCCAGAGCCGGTGCGAACGCCCCTGCTCTCGTTCTGCCACCTCGCTGCATCGCTGCGCGCGGCAGGCCACGAGGTCGCCCTGCTCGATGCGAGCGCGCCGAATGCGCCGAAGTCCCACGCCGAGATCAGCGCGCGCATCGCTGCGTTCGCGCCGCACCTGGTCGGCCTGCACCTCAAGACGCTGCACGTGCAGCCGGCCTACGCCCTTGCCGCCGAGCTCAGCGATCACGCGCTCGTCGCTGGCGGTCCGCACGCGACGATCGTTCCCGACGAGCCGCTCGCACACGGATTTCGCTGGGTCATCCGTGGCGAAGGCGAGGAGGCGCTCGTCGAGCTCGCCGATGTGATCGACGGCCAGCGCGAAGCCGCCAGCGTCGCGGGCCTGTCGTGGCGCGAGCGTGGCCTCGTTCGTCACAACGCGGCTCGTCCGTTTCTGATGGAGCTCGATCGGCTCGCACCGCCGCTGAGCGCGCTCGATCTGTTCGATGGCAGCTGGTACGGCGCGCCGCCGATCCCGGGCGGCAAGCACGCGCCGGCAGGAATCCTGTCGAGCCGAGGCTGCCCGGCCGCGTGCACGTTCTGCAGCAACGACGTGACCGGCCGGAAGTTTCGCTATCGCAGCCCCGAGAGCGTGGCCGCCGAGGTGAAGTTGATTGGCGAGCAGTTCGGTATGTGCGGTTTTTCCTTCTTCGATGACTCGTTCGCCGTCGGCCGGCGTCGCGTGCGCGAGCTGTGCGACGCGATCATCAGCATCGGCTCGCCGGTGTGGTGGACGTGTACCGCGCATCCCGCGCATCTCGATCGGGAGGTGATCGCCGACATGAAGCGGGCAGGCTGCGCCGGCATCGACATCGGCATGGAGAGCGCCGATCCGGGCATGCTGCTGCGCATCGGCAAGGGCGTGACCGTGGAGCGAGTGCTCGACGTACTGGGCTGGGCGCAAGAGCTCGACGTGCACACCGTCGTGAACCTCATGTTCGGCTGGCCCGACGAGACCGATGCCGAGCTCGACGCGACGATCGGCTTCATGGATCGCGCGATGCCGCTCGCGGGCGGGTTCAACGCGCGCGGCGTCGTCGTGCCGTATCCAGGCACGCGCATCTACGCCGATAACCACGAGCGCTTCGGCTTCACGGGCTGGTGGCTGCGCGAAGCACCGCTCGACTATCCGGTGTTCCCGACGACGTGGGACGAGGCCGAGATCCTGCGCGCCTACGCGACGGACCCTGCGATCGATCGGAACTTCTTCGCGCATCCACCCGAGCGCGTCGAGCGGATCCGCGTGGCGCTTCGCCGCAAGGCCGAGGCGACGTTCGAGATCACGCAGCGTCGCGTGAACCGAATGCAGGGCGTTCCCGCGGCCGGCGCGCGGTGATTCCTCCGTATTCGTCGTGCCCGTGAGCGACGAACACAGTGTTTCTCATGGGCACAGTCGTGTGCCCGCTTGCGTGGGGCCCGCCACGCCACCACCATGTGCAAGTGACGCTCACACGACGCAAGCTCCTCGGTGCCACCGGCATCGGGCTCCTGGCGGCCGCGTGCGGGAAAGGTGAACGGGTCATGACAACTTCGAGCTCGACGAGAATGCCGGTCGCGTATCTGCCGCACGGCGGTGGTCCGTGGGCGTTTGTCGACATCGGCTGGGATCTCAAAGACGCCGAGCCGCTGCGGCAGTACCTCAGCGACGTCGCGCGTCTGCCCAAGACGCCGCCCAAGGCGTTGCTCGTGATCAGCGCACACTGGGAAGAGCGCGTCCCGACCATCATGACCGCGGCGCAGCCGCCGATGTTCTACGACTACTACGGCTTCCCGCCGGCCTCGTATCAGATCCAGTGGCCCGCGCGGGGTGCGCCCGCTGCACTCGCAATGCGCGTGCAAAAGCTCCTCGCCGCCGGCGGGTTTCAGAGCGCGACGGATGCGGAGCGCGGCTTTGACCACGGCGTGTTCATCCCGCTCAAGCTCGCGTATCCGGACGCCGAGATTCCCTGTGCCCAGCTCTCGCTCAAGGTCGGCCTCGATCCGGCGGAGCACATTGCCATCGGTCGCGCGCTCGCGCCGCTGCGCGACGAGGGCGTGTTCATCATCGGCAGCGGCATGAGCTTCCACAATCTGCGCGCGTTTCGTGATCCGCGCAGCCAGCCCATCGCCGAGACGTTCGACGCGTGGCTACGCGACGCCGCGACGGCGGAGCCGGCCGAGCGCGACAAGCTGCTCGCGAGCTGGGCGTCTGCACCGGAGGCGCGCGCCGCACATCCGCGCGAGGAGCATCTGCTTCCGCTGATGGTGATTGCCGGTGCCGCCGGCGACGACAAGGGAACGATCCCCTTCAACGGAACGTTCGCAGGGCTGAGGCTGTCCGCGTACCACTACGGCTAGGATGGCCGGGTGCCTGACGACAAGAAGCCCGAGACGCCGAAGTCCCAGTCACCCCAGCAGCCGAAGAAGGACGCCAAGCCCGAACCGGCGGGTCCGCCGCCTGCGCTCGACGAGCGCAAGCTGAAGTACGCCGAGCTGCTGCCACATGCGGGCTCGTACGATGTCGGCGAGCTCACCGCGATGCTCAACGACGGGCGCGCGGTTGTCCGCGGCAACGCGGCGCTCGTGCTGGCCGCTGCGAACCAGGCACCGTTCGAGCTATCGACGCTGCTGCGCGACAGCGAGGTTGCCGTCGCGCTCAGCGCCGCCGAGGCGCTCGGACGGCTGGGCCCGCTGGCTCGATCGCTCGTGCCGCAGATGGCGCAGGCTACGAACACGGCGAAGCCCGAGGTGATCGACGGCATCGTCGCCGCGCTCGCCGAGCTGATCGGCCGAGCCGACGAGGAGCTGATCTCGGCGCTCGACGTGCCGTCGGATGTCGCGCACAAGAGCGTGATCGCCGCGGCCAAGGTGGCCGGCAAGCAAGGCATCGCGTTCCTCACCCGCGCGACCGCACACGAGCGCAGCCGCATTCGCATCAATGCGGTGGCGGGGCTCGGCCTGCTCGGCAAGACCGACCCCGACACGGCGATGGCGTGCCTCACGCAGATCGAGGCGAGCGATCCGGTTCCCGACGTGCGCACCGCGGCGAAGCAGTCGATGCTCGCGGTGGTCGCCCGCGAGAGAGTCGCCGTCGTCGACGCGCTGCCGAAAACCATCCCGGACTTCGAGGCGCGCAAGCTCACGAACAGCGAGCTTGCCGAGTACGAGGCGGAGATCGATCTCGACCAGATGATGTTCGCGCTGCACGACGGCCGCGATCACGTGCGCATCAACGCGGCACGCGCGCTCGCGGTGAAGGGCGGCAAGGCGGGCAGGGCGGCAACCGCGATGGGCCTGCTGATGCGCGACAGCGCTCCGAGTGTTCGGCGCGAGGTCGCCAAGGCGCTCGGCAAGCTCGGCGCCGAAGGTCTGCCCGCCGCCGGTGATCTGATCGGCGCGCTCGGCGATGGCGACTCGGATGTGTGGGAGGCAGCGATGGAGACGCTCGAGCGGCTCGGCGATCGCGCGAGCGAGGCGCTCGTCAAAGGCCTCGAGCACGGCCGCGAGGAGCATGGTCGGCGTGTGGCCGAGCTGGTCACGAAGCTGCCACGCGCAGCGGATGTGCTGGCCGAGGCATTCGGTAGCCCGGCGGTAAACGTCCAGGTGAATGCGGCAGCGGGGCTCGGCATGCTCGGCGAGCGCGTCGGCAGTAAAGGCCTTGCGGCACTGCACGGCGCACGCACCGGCGGCGATGTCCGCACGCGCGCTGCGGTGCGTGCTGCGCTCGACATCATCGAGGCCAAGGGCGATTCGGGCCCCAAGCAGATCACGGTGCCCGGCTTCGAGGACCG
>JBBQFU010000151.1:0-21974 GCA_038322185.1 Haliangiales bacterium | reverse complement strand
GGGCCTCGTTCGGCGGCGGCTGGTTCGGTTTACAAGCTGCGAGAACAGCTACCAGGAGCATCAGGCGGGTCACGCCCCAATGGTAGCCCGGCGCGGCCCGCTTTCCAGGGGACAAGGGAGCGTTGACGACCACCGAAAAGTTGCCCCCGGTTCGTTAAGCATTTACCGCTTTTCATGGGGACCTAATGGAATCAGCTGCGTTGAACGCCGAACCCGTGATCACCGATGCACCGCCTGCTGCCGTCCTGCGCGGTACCGCCCGGGGCCTCGAGGTCGTCGTCGATAGCTCGGCCCCGCTGGCCGACATCACCCTGGCCATGATCCGCCGCCTCGATGAAGCCCCGGGTTTCTTCAAGGGTAGCGATCTCCGCATCCGGGTTGACCACGGCAAGCTGCCGGCGGGATACCTGGCCCGGCTCGACGAGCTGGCTGTCAGCTACGACCTGCGGATCGTCGAGGTCACCTCGGCCAAGGAGCCGAAGTCCAAGACCCCGATGCTCAGCGCGGCCGATGCCGACGCCGTTCCCGTGGTGGGCCTGGCCGCCGGTTCGGCTCCGTCGCCCGCCTTCGAGGACGAGGAGCCGACCAACTCCAAGGCCAAGATCTTCACGCTCCCGCCCCCGACCGATCTCGCCGAGCCCGTGATGCTCGCCGACTCGGACCTCGAGCTGACCGAGGACCTGCCGGGCCCCGACGCCGCCGGCACGCCGGAGACCTTCGACGAGCCGACGCAGACCGTCGCGCCCGTGCAGCTCGCGGCCTCGCCGGAGCTTCCGCAGCGTCACGAGCCCGGCACCCGCGTGGTGATGGGTCCGGTCCGCTCGGGCGTGATCCTCGAGCACTTCGGTCACCTGATCATCTTCGGCGACATCAACCCCGGCGCCGAGGTTCGCGCGTCCGGCAACATCGTCGTGCTCGGCCGCCTCCGCGGTACCGCGCACGCGGGCATCGGCCAGGCGGTGGGGTTCATCCTCGCCCTCCGCCTGGAGCCCCAGCAGCTGCGCATCGGCCGTCAGGTCGCGCGCGCCGCTGACAGCGACATTCCCGCTTCAGAGCCCGAGCTCGCCTACGGCACGGGCGACAGCATCATCGTCGAACGCTACCAGGGCAAGCTGCCCCGCAATCTCGCTACCAGCATCTAAAGGAGTTTCTGTATGGGTCGAGCTATCGTCATCACATCCGGCAAGGGAGGCGTCGGTAAGACGACCACCACCGCCAACCTCGGCGCCGCGCTCGCGCAGCTCGGCAAGAGTGTCGTGCTGATCGATGCCGACATCGGGCTGCGCAACCTCGACGTCGTCATGGGCCTCGAGAATCGCATCGTCTATCACATCGTCGATGTGGTGAATAACAAGTGCTCGCTGCAGAAGGCGCTGATCAAGGATCGCCGCCTCGAGAACCTGTGGCTGCTCCCCGCGTCGCAGACCGACGACAAGGATGCCGTCACCCCTGCGGACATGAAGAACCTCGTGTTCGAGCTCAAGGAGCTCTACGACTTCGTGATCATCGATTGCCCCGCCGGTATCGAGCAGGGCTTCAAGAACGCGATCGCGGGCGCCGATGAAGCGATCGTCGTCGCGACGCCGGAAGTCTCGTCGATCCGTGATGCCGATCGCGTGGTGGGTCTGCTCGCCGCTGCGGAAGTTCCCGCCTCGCTCATCGTGAACCGCATCTCGGCCGCGCTCGTGAAGCGTGGCGACATGCTGTCGCAGAGCGATGTGATCGAGATCCTCGCGCTCGACCTGCTCGGCGCGATTCCTCTCGATGACCAGGTCATCGCGACCACGAACCGCGGCACGCCGGCTGTCCTCGAGGGCAAGTCGGTCGCCGCCAAGATGTACATCCAGATCGCCATGAAGCTGGCCGGTATGGAAGTCGAGCAGCGTGAGTCGACCGGCTTCTTCTCCCGCATCGGCCGCGCGCTCGGGCTGACCACGAACCCGGCGTAAGGAGCTGCCCATGTGGAATCACATCAAGAATATGTTCAGGGCCAAGTCGAGCCGCGATGTCGCCAAGGGCCGCCTCCACCTCGTACTCGCGCATGACCGCACGGGTCTCGAGGGCGGCAAGCTGCAGGCGATGCGCGAAGAGATCGCCGCCGTGATCGCGAAGTACGTTCCGATCGATGCCGACGCTGTCGAGATCCAGATCGAGAAGACGCGCCATCGCGAGAGTCAGATTGTCGTCTCCAGCTCGATTGCGCCGCGCAACGCGTAATAAACTCTTGCGCGATGAAGCTCATCGCGCTGAGTGTGGTGTTGGTCGGCTGTGTACCGCCGCCGTCGTCGTCTAGCTCATCGGGGCCGTCGACGATGCCGCAGCACACTTCATCGGGTGGTGGTACCGGCACGGGGACCACCGCACCGACGAACGCGCCGCTGCAGGGGACGCGAGGACCCGACGGGACGATCATCCCGCCGGGACCGCCGCTGTCCGAAGAGCCACGCGAGTGTGGCGCGCAGGTCAATCACTGCGCGCGGACCAACTGGTGGGTCGGCAGTTTCCCCGGCGGTCTGCGCCCGGCGTTCCAGGTCGAGGGCGCCTGGTACCTGTGGGGCAGTGACGACAAGCAGGGTGGGACCGTGTGGGACCGAGCCGGCGGGACCGCAGCACTTCGTGCCGAGCAAGCAGATCCTCGCGTACGAGGCGCCGCCATATCCCGACGATCCGCGGCTGCCGACCAGCGAGAAGGAAGCCCACACCTCGCCGCGGTGGGTGAACTACGTTGTCGATCACGTCAACGCCGACGGGACCTACGTGACGAGCAATCCCCAGCACACGCTGCCGATCGATGGTGCGCGTGCGATGTCGAATCCCACCGCGATCTTCTAAGCGGCGGCGGCGCGATCGCTGGGTTGCGCTAAACACGTCGCATGAGCGACGAACCCACGTGCGGCAAGGGCTACGCTGACCGCTGATCAGCAGCTGTAGTTCGTCGACGGGAGACCTCAGACGCGCGGACGGTAGACGATCGTCGCGGCCTGGCAGGTTCGCACGTGCGCGGGCCCGGGCTGCGCGCGGAACTTCCACGCGACGATGTCCGTCATCACCGCGTGGTCAAACGGCGCGTACGACGACCCGCGCGCCAGCTCTGCTGACACCACGGCACCGGTAGGCGACACGCAGCAGGTCACGTCGACGGTGGCCCGGGCTCCGAGCCGCGCGGTGATCGCACCCGTGAGCCGGTCGGCGCTCGGCAGCATCGGCTCGATCGCGTGCGGCATGACCCGCAGCGTGTCCTCGACGGTGAGGGGTGCGAGCGTGACCCGCGCGCGTGCACGCGGTCCTTCACGGTCGGTGCCGAGCGCACCGGTGGTCGCGCAAGCGGAGAGGAGAAGCGTATAGACGAGACGGTACGACGACATCCGGTGACGCCTCATCACGCCGCGTGCCACCAGATGCCCGACCCAACCGCACGAAATCGCGCAACGACCACGCGCGAAACGCGGTCACTGCGACGTCGCAGGGCTGTCGCAGCGCCTCCTGTTACTCGCGCGGATGCGCGACGAAGAAGTCCCAGATCGCGTCGGTCGCGACCAGGTCATCGCTCTTGGTGCCGAGGAACGGCAGCGCATCACCACCCGGCCACTGGTGCCCGCCACCCTCGATCGTACACATCACGACGTCGGCCCCGTCGGTACAACCACCGTGGGTCACGCAGCTTGCCGCACCGTTGTCGTACGACAGGGTCTCGGTCGTACAGCCGTTGGTCTGGGTCCAGAAGTCGACGGTCTGCGCCTCCCACGAGTACTGCACGAGCGAGTCATTCGTGCCGTGCACGATGAACATCGGCATCGGCCGCGCCGGCGAGCAGGTCGGCATCGAGATGACGCCCGCGACCGGCGCGATCGCGGCGATCTGATCGGCGTGCTCGCAGGCGAGCCGGTGCGCGAGGTAGCCACCATTGGACAGGCCCATCACGAACACCCGATCGGGATCGAGGCACAGGCGTGCCGCCGCCTCGTCGATCAGTTTGCTGATGAAGCCACTGTCGTCGACGTTGTTCGAGTACGCCGGATCGCAGCAGCCACCACCGGCATTCCACGCGGTCGGCGATCCGGTGCCCTCGGGATGGATGACGACGAGCCCCTCGGCATTGGACTTCGCGATCGCGTGGGACAGGCCCGCCTGCTGCTGCGCCCAGCCGGTCCGGCCGTGGATGTTGATCACCACGGGCACCGGCTTCGTCGGGTCGTAGCTCGCCGGCACGTGGACCCGCGCGGTCCGCTGCACCGCACCGACGGTGACCATCCAGTCGCTATCGAGCGGCTGCACGTCGCGATCACTGCAGCTCGTCACGCTCGCGGCGGCATCGGCCATCGCGCTACCGCCACCACCCGCGTCGGGCGTCGCGCCGCCACCCGGCTCGTCACTGTTGCTGCACGCCGCCAGCATCATCACGATCGCGATCCGCATCGCGTTCAGATACAGCGACCAGCTGTGCACGTGCGACGACGTCACGCGCATGCGCGACTCGCGCACGTCGCTGCGCGATGACGAACCACAACGAGGTCAATGCCCTATGGCCGCGCTGACATCGCCGCGCGCCGCTGTCAGCCGATGTGACGAAGCAGGCGCTCGGGATCGTCGCTCTCGATCCAGTCGACACCCAGCTCGACAAGCCGGTCGACCTCGGCCGCCGTCATCGCGCTCGGCGAGATCGGCTTGCCGGTCGTGGAGCCGAGCGGGAACAGCGTGTGGGTACCGATCGCGATGCCGGCCGCGTGCAACCGCTTCACGGTCTGGCTCGACACGATCGTGTGCTCGGCACCGACGAGCCGCGAGCCGAGCAGGCGACCGAGCATGTTGCTGTCGAGGATCTTGCTGAGCAGGCGCCGCGCGTTGGTGCGCAGGTGACCATCTGCTGGCAGCGACAGCATGTTGCGCACGCGCGGCATCCGGTTGAGAAACGGGTTCGCGAAGTCGAGCATGCTGTCATCGAAGCAGAATCCCGTGGCGAGATCGGGATGGGCCTCGACCGCCGCACGTAGCTTGCGCGGATCGAAGCTGGTGAGGATCACGCTGTGCTCGGCTCGCGCCTTCGCGATCACATCGGCAGTCACGCGTGCGATCTCGGTGTGCCACCAGCCGAGCACGCTGATCTTGAGCTCGACATTGATCGCCACCTTGCCCGCGACCTCCGCGAGCACCTCGGCGAGCAGCGGAATACGCTCCTCGCGCTCGTAGCGCGCCACGGTCCTCGCGCCGTGAACATCGACGCCCATCGGCAGCTCGCGCTTGATGCGGAGCTTGCTGAGCTCGTCCCAGGTCAGGTTCCACACGTTTCGCGGGTTACCGGTCAGGCGCTTGAGGTGGCTGTCGTGGATCACCACGGCCTGCTTGTCCTTCGTCAGCTGCACGTCGCATTCGACGGCGGGCACGCCCAGCGACACGGCCCGCTTGAAGCCAGCGATGGTGTTTTCCTGGTGAAGCGCCGGAACGCCGCGATGACCGACCACGATAGGACGCTGTTTCCCGCGCAGGAACGGGTTCGGATTCGTCATCGGGTTAGACACCGCCGCGACCATATGCTCACCTCCATTCTAGTCTGATGTTGCTGACTCGACGACGATTCCTCACGGGGGTGGGGGCATCCACCGGACTGTGGCTTGGCTGCCAGAGCTCGCCGAGCAGTTCGAGCAAATCCGTCACGGTTCGTGACGTGAATCAACTCGTCGAGCCGGTCGCCAGCCGCGACGGTGCCGGCGTCGCGTTACGTCGCTCGCTCGGGAGCCGCGCGCTGCCGATGCTCGATCCGTTCCTCATGCTCGACGAGATCCACAGCGCCGATGCTGCGGATTACATGGCGGGTTTCCCCCAGCACCCGCATCGGGGCTTCGAGACCGTGTCCTACGTTCTCAAGGGTGGTTTCCAGCACCGGGACAATGTCGGTAACAGCGGCCTCATCGCGGATGGCGGGGCCCAGTGGATGACGGCGGGCCGCGGCATTTTGCACGAGGAAATGCCGAAACCGACCACCGGCCCCGAGCTGTGGGGCCTGCAGCTGTGGGTCAACCTCCCCGCCGCCCGCAAGATGATCAAGCCCCGCTACCAGGACCTTGGCGCCTCGGCCATCCCGGAGCTCGACGTCGCCGATGCCCGGGTTCGCCTCGTCGCGGGCAAGCTCGGCGTGACCAAGGGTGCCGTCGACGGTATCGACATCGCACCCACCCTGCTCGACGCGACACTGCGGCCCGGCGCCGGCTTCCGCCATGACCTGCCGGGCGGCGATGCCGCGTTCGTCTACGTGCTCGATGGAACGGTCGCGGTCGGCCCGCGCGCGGTCTCGGTCCGTGCCGGCACCCTCGCCGTCCTGGGCCCCGGCACCGCCATCACGGCGGCCTCCGAGACCGGCGGCCGGTTCTTGCTCGTGGCAGGGACACCGATCAAAGAGCCGGTCGCTCGCCGCGGTCCGTTCGTGATGAACACCGACGACGAATTGCGCCAGGCCTTCGAAGATTACCGCTCCGGCCGCCTGACCTTGTGATCTCGATGTCAGACCCCTGATCTAGGGTCCGGACGTGAGCGTGCTCGAAGAGCAGAGTCCCTATTGCTTCGGTGAGTTCTCGTGGTCGATGTGGCGGAGCGTGATCGAGATCCTCCGCCGCTACGAGGCCACCGGTATCCCGCAGCCCGAGCTACCCCGTTCGATCCAGCGGCCCGGTGCCCTGGTTGGTTTGACGATCGGCCTGGCCGTTCGCCAGGCCGCGCTGTCCGCACAAGCTACGGCTTCTTGATCAGCCCGTCGACGTAGTACCAGCGGCCGTCCACTCGACGGAACCGCGAGCGTTCGCGTTGCATGAACGGCTGGCGGTTCGTGACGCCGCGGGCGATGAACTCGACGATCCCGTCGTCGTCGGTCTCGCCGCCGCGCTCGGTGCCGACGATCTCGAGGCCGAGCCAGCCGGTGTCGCGCGCGAACTTCGCGATCGCGGCCGCTTCGCTGGTCTGGCGGGTCGAGGCGTCCTGCGTCTCGAGCAGGTAGTCGACCGCGCCACGAACATACGCGGTGTAGCGCGACCGCATGAGCGCGAGCGCGGTCGGGGCGGGGACGCCGCCATGGTAGAGGCCACAGCACGCGGCTTCGAGGTCGCCGGAGCCGCAGGGACAGGATGGCTTCGCCACCGGGGTACGTTACGATGAGCCATGCAGTCGCGTGCAGACGATCTCGCCAGGCTGACCGTCCTCGACGACCAAGGCAATCGTGTCGAGCTGGGTACGCTGTGGCGCGACCACGCCGCGGTGCTTGTGTTCACGCGCCACTTTGGTTGAATCCACTGCCGCGAGCACGTGGTGCAGTTGCACCGCGACATCGAGAAGCTCCATGCCGCCGGCGCCGAGATGATCGTGATCGGCAACGGTGCGCCCCACTTCATCGCGGGCTTCCGCGAGATCACCGGCTACGACGGTCCGCTCTATACCGATCCGTCGCTTGCGGTGTTTCAGGCGGCCGAGCTCAAGCGCGGGGTCACCACCGTGCTCAACCCGCGGGCGCTGTTGCCGACGCTGAAGGCGTTTGGCCGCGGCGGCAAGCAGGGGCTGACGCAGGGGGACACCTGGCAGCAGGGCGGGGTGCTCGTGATCGCAGCGGGCGGGGCGGTCAAGTGGCACCACGCGTCGGAGCGGCCTGGTGACAACGCGACCGGCGCGCAGATCGCCGCCGCGCTCCGCTAGAACCGGCCGCTGACCGCGAAGCCGGCACTCTCGTGGCTCACCACCGGCGAGACCTGCGTCGGACTCTCCTTGATGGTCTTCGCGCCGCCGAAGTACCAGATCATGCCGCCAGCCAGCGTCGCGACACCGAGCGCACCGACGGCGATCCCGATGTTCATCGTGCGCGCACCACTCGACGCCTCGCCGAACACCGGATCACCCGGCGGCGCCGCGCACTCGTTGGTCGACAGCGAACAGCTCGCCGGCACCTGCGTCGAGCCATAGAAGGCGACCGCGGCACCGCCGAGCGCGAGGCCCGCACCGGTCAGCGTCATCGCGAGCGAGCCCGACGGATGGGTCGTTCGCGACCGCGCCGGACGCGCCAGCGGCGACCGGTCTGCACGCTCGTCCATGTCCCTCGCCGGCGGCGCGGCTGGCGCAGTGGCGCCGAACCGAGCAGCGACGGTGCGCCCCTTCTCGCCCGAGCCGATCACGACGGTCACCACCTCTTCCTGGGTGCCGTTCGTGAACCGCACGGTGTGATTACCCGGATCGATGTCGAACGGCCGCCCGTCGAGGTTGGTCGCGATCAGCGCGCCGTCGATGTAGACGCTCGTGCTGGGCAGGTCGTTCCCGTTGCCGTCACGCGCGACCAGCACGATCGTTGGCTGCAGATTCGTCAGATCATCGGCGAACCGCGCGCAGTCACCTTGCACCGCGCCGGGACAGCTCGATTGCGCGCAGGTCAGAAATAGCTTCCGCGCGAGCGACAGCTTGCCTTGCTCCTTGGCATCCTGACCGCGCGAGTGCGCGTCGACACATTGCTCCTTCGAGAGGTCACCGGCGAGGGCGATGGCAGCGGTTCCGAACAGCAGGGCGAGGGTGATCGTGAGGGTCTTCATGCGTCTCCTAGAGGCAGTGCGATGCGAAATTTCTTGTTCACTCGAAGAACTGGATCGGGATGCCTTGGCTCCAGAAGTAGAGGTTCTTGAACGATCCGTTCGCCTGGATGGTCGTGCCCCACACCGACTGCGAGTACTGATGGTTCGACGGTGCGAACCCCGACGTCGCGCCGATACCGAGACCGAGGTCCGGCAGCGTCTCGAATGCGCCGACCAGTGCCTCCGGTGTGAACGGGCCGTCGTGACGCTCGAGGCCGGCGATGAACACGCGCGCCGCGATGTAGCCCTCGAGCGACGTGAAGCTGGGCGCCTTGCCCGCCGCGATGATCAAGCTGTTGTAGCGGCTGACGACATCGCTCGTGTCGCTCTGATAGTTCGGCACGACCTGCGAGACCACGACGCCATCCGCGTAGGCGACGGGACCCGCCGGCGTCATGTACGAGCCGGCCGACACGAGCCGCTCCGACAGCGCGTTCGGCCCGACGAACGACACGTTGCTGAAGTACAGCTTGAGCCGCGTCGCCTTCTGCAGCGTTCCCTGCTCGGCATCATCGGCGTACTGCCAGTCGCGGATGCGCTTGATGAGCTCGAGCGCGGCGCCGTAGGTGTCGGTCATCATCACGCCGACGCTGACGGTGCCGGACTGGTCATCCAGCAGCTGCGCGAGGTGGGCCTGCATGGCCACGGCCTGCGCGGGCACGCTGGACTCGTCGTTGCGCGTGTAACGGAAACGAGCGATTGGCGTGGTCGCATCAGTCGACGGAAACTCGCCGATCAGAGACCTGTATGCGGCGACCAGACCGTCGTAGCCCGACTGGCCGAACGTGTCGTTCTGGTCGAACGAGATCAGATTCTTGTAGTTCGTGGCGGTACCACCGACGGTCTTGCGCTTGAAGAACTCGAGCGTGGCCCGCGCTTCCTGCGCGTAGCTCGCGCGCACGTTGAAGATGTACTTGCTGCACGCCCCGCACTGGTCGTCGCGCAGGATCGTCGCGGCACCGGTGAACGCTCCGAAGAACACCGTCTTGGTCTCGACGACCACAGGTGCGGCACGCACCATCGTCGGCGTACCGACGTTGCCGATCATCGCGAGCACGGCCTTGGGCCCGCGCGTGAGCGCGGTCATCGAGATCGCCGGCGCGACCGGCGGATTCATGGTGGTCGGGCACGCTGGCGTATCGGTCTCCGAGACCTGCACGTCCATGAGCGCACGCGCGGCCGTCTCGGCGGTCGCCGGGTCGTAGGCGTCGTCACGAAACGCGAGCTCCAGCATGCGCCCGCGAATACCGCCGGCAGCGTTCTTCTCGGCGAAGGCGAGCTCGAGGCCGAGCTTCATGTTCGTGCCGAGCGCCTGGTTGGTTCCGCTCAACGCGCTGTGATGACCGATCACGAGCGGCGCATCGCTCGCGAGCACGCAGACGGGCTGTTCGTCACGCAGCTCGCAGACCTGGCCATCGCCGCAGTCCGTGTCGAGACCGCATTGCTGTGGCGAGAAGTCTGTCGAGCATGCGGTCACCGCGAGCGCGACGAACCCGATGATCAGTTGTAGCCGCCCCATGGCGTCTACTCTGAGTTTTCCGACGGCAACGCCGCAAGGGAGCTTGTGGCCCACACCTCGCGGGAATGGAACGCTGCAATCTCGTCGCGTTGGCGATCGTGATCGAACTACTTGGTAACGAGACTAACGGGTGAATTGCGAGAGGCGATCACGCGCAGTGGCTCTCGTGCTCAACAACTGGTAGTGGCCAACACCAAGTCTTCTGGAGCGACGTGCCGGCCGAGCTCCGCGATCGCCGCGTCGTCATCGGCCTGCGGATCCTGTTTGCGCGCGGCTGCGAACAGCTCGATCGCACGAAGCCGCAGCATGCCCGCATGAAGTGGATCGCCCGTCGCGTGCATCACGTGCGCCTCCTCCGCGAGGAGTTGCGCAGCGACGCGTTGCTTCGCAGGGTCACGCAGTAGCTCGGCGAGCGCACGGCCATCCATCGCCTTGGCAAGGCCGCGCGGAACGCCGAGCTCGTCCCAGGCCCGACCGACCTCGGACATCACACGCACGTAGTCGCCTTGCCGACGGAAGCCCGCGATGCGGGCGATCGCGTCCACGAGCTGCCGGATCAGCCGCATCAAGTAGTCGTCGCGATACATGTCCCCAGCCTAAGCCCCGGATGACTAGGCACAACCCGGTCTTGCTGGCAGGATGCCGCCATGTTCCGTAGTGCCCTCGTCACCCTGTTCGCCCTCGTCGTCGCTGCTGGCTGCACGAAGAAGGACAAGGACGCCGCGCCCTCGACGGGCTCCGCGACCACGACCACGACCACGACGACGACCACCACCACCACGGGCGCCGGTTCGGACACGGGCTCGGCGATGGCCGGCTCGGGCTCCGACGCGGGCTCCGCCGACGGTGAGAAGACCGAGTTCGACAAGCTGTCCCACGAGGACAAGGTCAAGTTCATGAAGACGAAGGTGATGCCGGCCATGAAGGCGGCCTTCCAGAAGTTCGACCCGAAGGAGTTCGCGAACTTCACGTGCAAGACCTGCCACGGCAAGGACCCGCAGAAGTCGAAGTACGAGATGCCGAGCCCCGAGCTCGAGCCGCTCGACTTCGATGCGCTCAAGAAGGGCGAGCACGCGAAGGAAGTCGAGTTCATGTCGAAGGTCGTGAAGCCTGAGATGGCGAAGATTCTCGGCGAGCACGAGATGACCGAGGCAGAGCCGACCGGCTTCGGCTGCCTGCACTGCCACACCCAGAAGAAGTAAGTCAGTCGCGCTCGCGCGCGGCTACCACTTCGTCATGCGCTGCGCGAAGCGATCCTGCGCGACCTTGCTGTAGAGCCGGGTCGCGACGGTCGCAAAGCCTGGCTTCTTGATCTCGATCTTGAGGTTCGAGAAGCCGAGGACGTTGACCGTCGTTGGCGTCGTGCCCGCACGTCGCCCGTCGATGAACACGGTGGCGCCTGCAGGCTGCGTCACGAACGACACCGTGTGCGTCGGGCGCTGCAGCGTGACCTCGATCTTGCCGGGCGCTGCCTTGGTGGGCGTGACCTGCTTGGTCAGCAGCTTGTAGCGCGGGTGCTTGATGTCGATCTTGTGGCGCTCGCAGGTCGTCGCGAGCGTGATCGGCGACGGCGCGATGACCGTACCGTCGAGCACGACCATCGATCCCGCCGGTGTTGACGCGACGTCGATGCGGCATGGCCCATCACCGGCGACCGGCGTGCCCGATGGACCGTCGGCAGAGTCCTCGCCGTCCGATTCATCACCCGCCGGAACCGGCGCGACGACGGCTGCCTCTGCGGTCTCGTCCGTCGTGTCGATGGCAGGCTTCGCGATGGCGGCGATCGGCGTGATCACCTCGGCCGGCGTCACGGCTGCCGGCGCGTTCGCGGCTGGATTCTCGGCGTCGTTGGAGCCGAGCGCACCGAACGACAGCGCCAGCACCACGGCGACCGCAGCCGCAGCGCCACCGACCACGAGCTGCTTGCGACGCCGCGGCGTCGAAGCGCGTGGAACCGACGTGATCTCGCCGGACGGAGAGCTGTCTCGCGACGCGAAGCCGAACGGAGGCCGGCCAGGGAAGCCATGCTCGGACGGATAGGCTGGCGTGAACCCCGCGGGCTCCGGCGGCGCAGACGCTTCGGCAGTCGGTGCTGTCTCGATGATCGCGCTCGGCACCTGCGACCACTCGCCCGGCGGCGCGGTCGGCTCACCCGCACCCATGATTGGAGGCTGCGCATCGCTCGCCACACTCCGCTGAGGCATCGGCGGCACGACCGCGAGCGAGGGTGTCGGCGGAGGAACGATCGCGAGGGCAGGCGGCGCCGGCTCGATCACCGACGGAGACGGCGACGCAGCGACGGCCAGCGCGGGCGAGCTGTCCGAGGCGCGCAGTGGCGTGATCCGTCCAGCAGGCGCGATGCTGTCGGTGCCACGCGCCGACGCGATCGGGATGATCTCGATCGATCCGGTGGTGCGCGGCGATCCTGGCGGCGCCGGGATCACGGTGATCTTGCCGGTGCTCATGCGCAGCTGCGGCGGCATCGTCGCCGTTCGCGGCTGCGACCGCGAGGGCTCGTCGGGCATCAGCTCGATCGGCATCGTCGCCGCTCGGGCACCTGGGCGCGGCGCGAACACCGGCGGCTCCTCGGTCGGCATGACCGGCCTCGCGGACTCGACCGCCGCCGTTTCGTCGGCGGGGAAGTAGTTCGCGGTCTCCTCGTACAGCGTGCAGTCGACGTAGCCCTCGAGCGACTCGTCGGTCAGGTTCTGCAGCGGGTTCGCCGGCAGGATGTAGTCCGAGCCCGGCGTGCGTGTCTCCTCGGGGCGGGGCGCAGTAGTGAGCTTCGTCGCGACGTCCTCGTGGATCGCCGTGGTCGCTTCGCGATCGAGATCGCGCGTCTCCAGTACCTGCGTCGTCGCTCCCTGCACGAACGACGGCGGCGACGCCGGCGTGCTGCGCGTGATGAGGAGCCGCTCGAACACTGGCATGCTGCTCGCGGTGAGTCGCTTGATGCCGAGGCGAACACCCGGCGTCTTGAACGGGCTCGTCGCGTTGGTCCACGCCTGCAGCACGACGCAGATGCCGCGCAGCACCGGCGTGCCGTCGGCGAGCTGGACCGAGAACGACGTCTCGAGTCCGGGCGGGCGCGTGTTGTTCGTCGACACGAAGAACGAGTCTTCATCGACGTAGCGATGAAACATCTCGACGAAGTGATCGACGGACGTGCACCGCGTCGCGATGCACATGCCCTTCTGCTTGCCATGTTCCGACAACAGCGCCCCCAACCTCCATTCTAAGAGGTCTCGCGACTCGTCGAACAGGGAGCTTGTACGCGCGGATGTGCGCGATGTCGGTCAGCGCGAGAAGCGATCGTAGGCGGCGCCGAGCGCGTCGACCAAGCGATCGAGCTCTGCCACGACGGCCTGCGCCGTACCGTCGATGACCTCGCCGACCACGACCACGGCGACGACGACGCCCGAGGCGATCACGGGAGCGGCAGCACTCGGTGCACCGAGCACTTCGCGTAGCGCCTGCTGAGCGGACGAGTCTGGCGAGTCGGTGATCACCCTGCGGGTGTCGTGTGCCAGTGACAGCATCGAGGGCGTCGCGAGCGTCACCGAGATCGCGTCGGGCCGGCCGAGGCTCGAACCGTGGCCGCGCAGGCCGATCGCATGCGTCCGGTCATGGTCGATCCGGGCCAGTAGGCCCGTCGCCCACCGCTTGGCGATGTAGGCCATCACCAGACGTTCGACCGCCGCGGCCGTGATCGCCCGGTCGATCTCGAGCAGCGTGTTCTCGATCGGTCCGTGGACCGCGGCGGTCCGGAGCAGGTCTGGCGGCCCCTTCAACATATAGGAGACCGTTCGTGCACGGCGGACCGGAAGTGGGGTCTCGTCCTCGACTCGGATCTCGCCGATGTCGGACAGGGTCGGCGCGATCGTGTCCGGAAGCGGCGCTTCCGGATCGCCCGGGACCCCATACGCGGAGCGCACCATTCGTTCGAGCTGCACACTCGGTGTGACCGCGAGCACGACGGTCGACTTCATCGCATGCTCGAGTGCCGCGGTGAGGATCGGACTCGGATCACGCGCGACGACCACGATCGCACCGGTGCGCGCACGCACCAGCGGCAGGACGACCCAGCGCGACCCCAGCTGCGGCGGTAGTAGATCGAGCACGGCGGACTCGCGGCGCTCGAGGTGTCGCTGTAGCGCGGCGGGATACCCGAGCTGTTCGGACAGCAGCAGCGCGCCTTCGTCCAGGTCGAAGTGAGCGCGGCTGACGAGCATCGAGATGAGCCGCTGCGGCGTGGCGCTCTCGGCTTGTTCCTTCAGTGCGTGCGAGAGCTTCCACGGATCTATCTTCTCCTGCAGCAGGAGCAGCTCGCCGATCCGCAGCTTCTCGGACACCCGGTAGTGATACACGATCTGCATGAACGACGGCGATCGAACAGTGGCGACGATTCCCACCCGGATCAGGCTCACTGCCGATGACAAGGCAGCACTCGCCGAGTACTGGCGGTTCTACGAGCCGCTCGCCGCCGAGATCACCCGCGAGCTGCGCGAGTCGCTCATGAAGTTGCCGGAGTGGGCGCCGATGCTTCGCGCGATGCCGGCGACTGCCGAGGCCGAGCGCAATGCACGCTCGCTCGAGCTGCAAGGCATCGCGTTTCGCGACGGAAACTGGGCGCCGTATCTAGAGGACCTGCGCATGCAGGGTGTGACCTACGCCAAGATGGGCGTGTCGTTCATCGCCTGGTACGACATCATCGCGATCTACCGCGAGGTCGTGCGTCGCCGCATGATCCAGCTCGGGGCCGACGACTTTGCACGCATGGCGCGCGTCGCCGACGGCCTCAACCGCGCCGTCGATATCGCGATGGCTCACCTCGGCGAAGCGTATCTGTCCACCAAGGAGCAGATCATCGTCGAGCAACAGGCCGCGATTCGCGAGCTAACGATGCCCGTGCTTCAGGTGCGCGACGGGCTGCTCGTGATCCCACTGGTCGGCATGCTCGAGACCCTGGTCGCACTGGGCGCGCGCCTGCCGTCGATAGAGACGCACGTCGACCTGCAGGAGGGCATCGATCAGATCGAGCGCCGCCTCGGGTTCCGCGATGACGTTCCCGCCTAGGCCGCGCGGACCCGGTCTGCCACGAGCTCGCGCAGCACACGCATCTCGAACGGCTTCTCGAGCACCTGGTTCGGTAACGCCGCGAGGAACTGCTCGACGCTCTTCTGCGTGGCGCCACCGGTCGCGAACACGAATCGCGAGGTGAGCGCTGGTGCCAGCTCGCGCACGCGCTCGAACAGCTGCATGCCGCTCATCGTCGGCATCGACAGGTCGCAGACCACGAGGTCGAAATGGCTCTGCGCGTGGATCGCATCGAGCGCTTCCTCGCCGTGGTTAGCAAGCACCAGGTCATGACCGGCACCGAGCGCGCGCTCGTACGACTTGAGGATGTTGGGCTCGTCGTCGATGAGCAGGATGCGGAGCCGGGCGCGCGATGCGTGCAGCGCGGCCTTGTCGAGGTCGCTCTTGGTGAAGTCCAGAAGTTCCAACTGGTCCTCCGCCACCAAGATCATCGCCATACCGGACGAGTCGACCAATTCGCGGAACGGCACAGCCCCGAACAGTGTGTTTCGTGAGAAACCGGCCGCATGCCCCAGGTCGAGGTGAACGGGACGTCGCTGTACTACGAGGACACCGGTCCTGGCTCGAGCGGTCAGACGATCGCTTTCAGTCACGGGCTGTTATGGGGCACAGAACTGTTCGCACCGCAGATTGCAGCGCTGCGCGATCGGTATCGCTGCATCGCCTGGGATCACCGGGGCCAGGGTCGCAGTGGGCCCGAGTACCGGCACACGATCCCGATGGAGCTGGTGTGGCAGGACGCGATCGCGCTGCTGGACCACATGGGTGTGAGCCAGACCCACCTGGTCGGGCTCTCGATGGGCGGCTTTGTCGCGATGCGGATCGCTGCACGCCGGCCCGCGCTCGTGGACAAGCTGATCCTGCTCGAGACCAGTGCCGATCCGGAGCCTGTGGAGAACGTGCCGCGCTACCGGCTACTCAGCAAAGTGTATCGCGCGCTCGGTGGTCGTCCGATCGCCAGCAAGGTCGCGCCGATCATGATGGGCAAGTCGATCCTCGCCGACCCGAATCGCAAGGCCGAGGTCGCGGGCTTCGTGAAGCTGATGACGCGCCGCCGCGATGTGTGGAAAGCGGTCAATGGCGTGATCGATCGCGCTGGGATCGCAGCGTGGGAGCTCGCGCAGATCCGTGCGCCAACGCTCGTCATCGTGGGTGACGAGGACGTCGCGACGACGCCCGCGAAAGCGGATGCATTGGTCGCCGCGATCCGCGGAGCGAAGCTCGCCGTGATCCCGCGCGCAGGCCATTCCTCGTCGGTGGAAGAGCCCGAAGCGGTCACGCGCCAGATAGCGGTCTTCCTCGATAGCTAGGGTCCACTCACGTGCCTGCCGGACTCGAGTAGGCATGTACAACTGATCGAGTAATGCCGCTGGCGCCGATCACGGAACAGACGGTGATGACCAACGTCGGGATCACGACAGAGGATCTCGAACGTCGATGCAAGTACGTCGACCTCGGTCCCACGGACCTCAGCAATCTCGCCGCGATCAAGCCGATCGTCACCAAGCACGTCGACGACCTCGTCGACGCGTTCTTCAAGCACCTTGCAGGCATCGCGGAGGCGAAAGTCTTGCTCGGCTACCGCGAGCTGACCCAGCAAGCACGCGAGATGAAGAAGGGGCATCTGCTCCAGATGGTCGAAGGCAAGTACGACCTGCGGTACGCCGAGCAGCGCATCAAGCTCGGTCTGCTCTACGGGCGTGTCGGGCTTCCGACCAAGGTGTATCTCGGCGCGTTTCGCTGCGTGCTCGCGCGCGCGGGGGAGCTGATCGTCGCGGCGCTTCCCGAGGACGGCTTCACCAAGTGGACCTCGCTTCAAAAGGTCGCGTATCTCGACATCGGGATTCATACCGACGTCCTCATTCACGAGCGCGAGCGAGTGATCGGTAGCCAGTCCGAGGCGATTCGCGAGCTATCGACGCCGGTGCTCCAGATTCGCGATCGTCTGCTGCTGCTGCCGCTCGTTGGCGTGATCGATTCTCATCGCGCGCAGATGATCACGGAGAATCTCCTGCGAGCGATTCGCGCGAGCCGCGCCCGCGTCGTGGTGATCGACGTGACCGGCGTCGCGACAATCGACTCCGGGGTTGCTAACCATCTGGTGCAGACAGTGACAGCGGCGCGTCTCATGGGCGCGCTCGCGATCGTCACCGGAATCACAGCCGATGTCGCGCAGTCGATGGTTGCTCTTGGAATCGAGATGGCCCCGTTCACCACGGTCGGCGATCTACAGGGTGGCGTGGAGCTGGCGGAGGAGCGGCTGGGCTACCGGGTCACGCACACGGAGTGACACATGCCCGTACCAATCCTGAAGCAAGGTGACACGCTCATCGCCTCCGTGGTGTCCGCACTGACGGACGACGACCTCGTTCAACTTCGTGATGAGCTCGCGCAACGCATCGGCAAGGTGCGTGCAAAGAGTGTCGTGATCGACGTGACCGCGCTCGATGTCCTCGATTCGTTCGCGACACGTACGCTGCGCGGTATTGCGTATACGGCCCGCCTGCGCGGTGCCGAGACGGTCGTCGTCGGCATTCAGCCCGAGGTCGCGTTCGCGATGGTGCAGCTCGGGCTCACCATGGAGGGCGTCCACACGGCGCTCGACCTGGAGGCGGGGCTGGCGCTACTGCAGCGCAGCCGGGGAGTGCAGTTGAAGTGAGCGAGGTCAGCGTCGCGATCGAGCGTGAGGCTGACATCGTGCTGGCCCGGCAGGCAGGCCGGCAGCTGGCGGCTGCGCTCGGATTCTCGACGACGGATCAAACGCTGATCGCGACCGCAATCTCGGAAGTCGCTCGCAACATCGTGGTCTACGCGCTCCAAGGCGAGATCGTGCTGACCCAGGCCGCCGACGGGGGCCGCGTCGGCATCCAGGTGATGGCCGTCGATCAAGGCCCCGGCATCGACAACAAGGACATGGCGATGCGCGACGGCTACTCGACCAAGAACAGCCTCGGCCTCGGCCTTCCCGGGGCGCGCCGGCTCATGGACGACTTCAATCTTCACTCCGAGGTGGGGCGTGGAACGACGGTCACCATGAAGAAGTGGAAGCGATGACCGTCGAGTGGGGCAGCGCCGGCGCAGCACTCGCGGGGCAAGGCAGCTCCGGGGACCGCGGCGTTGTCGTCTCGTTCCCGGGCGGCGCGCTCGTCGCGGTGATCGACGGTCTCGGGCACGGCGTCGAGGCATGCAAGGCGGCGCTCGCCGCCGAGCGCGTGCTGATCGCGGCGCCACGCGAGCCGGTCACCGAGCTGGTCGAGCGCTGTCACGAGGAGCTACGTGGCACGCGGGGCGCCGTACTGAGCCTGGCGTCATTTGATGGCGAGCAGAACACCATGAGCTGGCTCGGCGTCGGCAACGTCGAGGGCCTGCTCGTGCGGCTCGATCAACACACCGCGGACGAGGCAGTCGCGATGCGTGGCGGCACGGTCGGCTACAACTTGCCACCGCTGCGCCCGCGGACGCTCTCGGTCCGCCCCGGCGATACGCTGGTGTTCGCCACCGACGGGATCCGGCATGGCTTCAAGTCCGAGGTCCTTGCGGCGCGATCGCCACAGCAGATCGCCGACGAGGTCCTGCGCAACTGGAGCAAGAGCAACGACGACGCATACGTGGTCGTCGCGCGCTACGCCGGCCACCAGGAGGCCGCGTGAGCCGCCCCGACGCCAAGCGCATGCAGCTCGAGCACGAGTACTCGACCGCGCTGCGCGATTGCGTGACCGGTGCCGGCGAGGTGGCGCTGACGCACGCGTACGAGCTCGGTCGTATGGCGGCGGGAACCGGCATCGGCGTCGTCGAGCTCGCGGCGATCCACGACCACGCGCTGCGCGAGGTGCTCGGGGACCAGGCGCCTCCGGCCGAGGTCGACCAGTTCTTCGCCGAGGCGCTGTCGCCATACGAGATGACGCATCGCGGATTCCGCGAGGCGAACGAGCGGCTCGAATCCGCCGTGAGCGAGCTCGAGGCGTTCAGCTACTCGGTGTCACACGATCTGCGCGCACCACTGCGGACGATCAGCGCGTTCACCCACGCGATCGCCGAGGACCTCAAGTCGCAGCTCGACGACAAGAGCCGCGATCACCTGCGCCGCGTGCTCGCCGCTGCGGCGCGGATGAACGATCTGATCGATGCGCTGCTCGAGCTGTCGCGCATCAGTCGCTCGCAGCTCGGCCGCCACCGGGTGGATCTGTCGGCGGTCGCGCACGCGGTTGTCGACGAGGTTCGCCGCCGCGACGACACCCGACCGTTCGAGGCCACCGTGACGGAGGACCTCATGGCCGACGCAGACGGCCGGCTCGTGCGAATCCTCCTCGATAATCTGGTCGGCAACGCGTGGAAGTTCACCGCGGACGCCGCCGAGCCGCGTGTCGAGATCAGCTGCGAGCAACGCGATGACGAGACCGTGTTCTTCGTACGCGACAACGGCGCCGGCTTCGACATGGCTCACGCGGACCGCCTGTTCACGCCGTTCCAGCGGCTCCACAGTGAACGCGAGTACGGCGGAACCGGAATCGGCCTCGCGACTGCGCGCCGGATCGTCGAGCGTCATGGGGGCCGCATCTGGGCCGAGAGCGCTCCAGGGGCCGGCGCCACGTTCTACTTCACACTCCCCGCGTAGGTGCCTGGTGTATGGTGCAAAGCCGATGGGGAAGTCGTTGAGGTTGTTGGTTGTCGAGGACTCGGATGACGACTACGAGATCCTGCTCCTTCAGCTGAAGCGCGGCGGCTATGACGTCACGAGCGAGTGCGTTCACGATGCGCGCACACTCCAGGAGGCCCTCGCAGAGCGGTGGGATCTCGTCTCCACGGATTGGATGATTCCCGGGTTCGGTGGGCTGCAGGTGCTCCAGTTGCTCGCCGAGCATCGTATCGACGCGCCGTGCGTCGTGATCTCGGGGACACCGAACGAGGAGGCAGCGGTCGACGCGCTGCGCGCCGGTGCGCTCGACTTCCTGTCGAAGGACAAGCCGCTGCGATTCGTGCCGGCCGTCGAGCGCGCGCTGCGCGAGGCGACCGAGCGGCGCGCTCGCCAGGCGGTCGAGCGCGAGCTGCGGCTCAGCGAGGAGCGGTTCCGCGCGAACTTCGAGCTCGCGCCTGAAGCCATCATCACGTACGACCTCGACGCGCTGGCCGTCGTCGACGTCAACGCGAGCTGGGTGAAGCAGTTTGGCTACTCGAAGGAGCAAGCGCGCGCGCTCAACCTTGGTGGCCTCAGCGCCGAGCGGCAGCTTGATGGTCGTTCGTCCGTCGAGGTCGCCGCCGAGTACCTCGAGCGGGTATCGCGCGGCCAGGTGATCGTCACCGACTGGGCGTGCCGCGACGCACACGGCACCGACTTCCCGACCGAGATGCGACTGTCGCTGCTGCCATCGTCGTCGCGCCAGCTGCTCCGCATCAGCTTGCTCGATCTGCGCGAGCGGCGCCGCATCGAGGAGATTCGCCAGCGCGCGATCGAGCTCGAGCTGCAGAATCGCAGGATCCAGGAAGCGAACCGGCTCAAGAGCGAGTTCCTCGCCAACATGTCGCACGAGCTGCGCACACCGCTCAACGCGATCATCGGCTTTGCCGAGCTGATGCATGACGGCGCCGTCGATCCCACATCGCCGCTGCACAAGGAGTTCCTCGGCGACATCCTGACGAGTGGCCGGCACCTGCTGCAGCTGATCAACGACGTCCTCGATCTCTCGAAGGTCGAGGCCGGCAAGCTCGAGTTCCGGACAGAGGCAGTCGTGCTTCGCAAGATCATCGACGAGGTCGTGCAGATCAGCCGCACCACCGCGGCGGCGAAGAAGATCACCCTCGCGATCGAGATGGATCCGGCGGTCACCGCGGTGGTGCTCGATCCGAATCGCCTCAAGCAGGTCGCCTATAACTTCCTGTCCAACGCGCTCAAGTTCACGCCCGATGGTGGGCGGGTCACGATCCGCGTCGTCGGTGACGGAGCCACGGCGTTCCGGCTCGAGGTCGAGGACACAGGCGTCGGTATCGCGCCGTCGGATCTCGGCCGCCTATTCGTCGAGTTCCAGCAGCTCGACGGTGGGAGCGGCAAGCGGCATCAAGGCACCGGCCTTGGCCTCGCGCTGACCAAGCGGCTCGTCGAGGCGCAGGGTGGTCAGGTCGGCGTGCGCTCGACGGTGGGGCAGGGCAGCGTGTTCTACGCGACGCTACCGCGGGATGCCGGCGGCGTTGCACTCGCGCTGCCGCGCACGATCTCGAGCAACCTCGGGGTCGGTGCGCGCAGCGTGCTCGTCGTCGAGGATGACGTCCAGGATCGCGATCTGATCTGCGCCGCGCTCGCGACGGGTGGCTTCGCGGTCGAAACCGCTGGCTCGGCGGCCGCTGCGCTCGCGTTGTGTCGCGAGCGCGTGTTCGATGCAGTCACGCTCGATCTACTGCTGCCCGACATGAGTGGCTTCGATCTGCTCGCCACGCTGCGTGCCGAGCCGCGCATGCGATCGGTCCCGGTCGTGGTGGTCACGGTCGTGCCCGACATGAAGATGGTGGCAGGGTTCGCGGTGCACGACGTGCTGCGCAAGCCGCTCGAGCCCGCGGCGCTGCTCGCCGCACTCGAACGCGCCGGCGTGAAGCCAGACCGGCCCGGCGGCATTCTCGTGGTCGACGACGATCCGGGCGCGCTGCGCCTGATGGATGCCACGCTCTCGCAACTCGGCTTCGTCGCGATCACACGTACCAGCGCCGTGGCCGCGCTGGCCGCTGCCGAGCAGCTGGAGCCCATCGCGGTCGTGCTGGATCTGATGATGCCGGAG
>JBBQFU010000150.1:0-22069 GCA_038322185.1 Haliangiales bacterium | reverse complement strand
CCGCTGGTCGGCTTGGACTGCTCGCGTTCGAGGCCGATCAGCAGGCCGACCGCCAGCGCCGTCAGCAGTGACAGGTGCGGCTCGAAGGGCTCCACGCAGTGCAGTGTGGTACGAATCGGCGGCGATGTGGCAGCCACCGGAGCGCATAAAGCACGAGCTTCCAGCCGCTGCGTGGCCCACGCGCGAGCACGCTGCGAATGCGCGCTTGTTCCAGCCGCTGCCGCTCGGCCCGCACACGGCGAAGTCGCGCACCTGGGTCCCTGCGATGGTGCCGTGGCGTGCGACCGAGGATGGCCTCGTGACGCCCGACGTGATCGACTGGTATCGGCGATTCGCCGAGGGCAAGCCCGGCGTGATCGTCGTCGAGGCGACCGCCATTCGCGACATCCCGTCGGGCCCGTTGCTGCGCATTGGCGCTGATCACTTTGTCGAGGGGCTCAGCCAGCTGACACGTGCGGTGCGCGAGGCCTCCGGTGGCGAGACGCTGCTGCTGATCCAGCTGATCGATTTCTTGTCGGTGCGCCGGCGGCCGCCTCGCGACAAGTTCCTGTCTCGGTTCCTGTCACTCACGCCCGCGCATCGCGAGGCACTCACCATCCTGACCGGCGACGCGACGTTTCGGGATCCCGCCGCGTGGAGCGACGATGAGCTGCGCAAGCGGCTCGTCACGCTGCCCGATAGCGACCTCGCCAAGGTTCTCGATCCGCGCGAGCTCGAAGATCTGGAACGCGGCTATCGCGAGCGCGTGACCGACACGCAGCTGCCTCACATCGCGGAGCTGCCGCGCGTGTTGCCCGAGCTGTTCGCGGGTGCCGCCGGTCGTGCGCTCGCCGCCGGTTTCGATGGCGTCGAGCTACATTTCGCACACGCGTACACGATGGCGTCGTTTCTGTCGGCGCTCAACACGCGCGCCGACGGCTACGGCGGCCCGCGCGAGAACCGCGTCCGCTTGCCGCGCGAGGTGATCGCGGCGGTGCGCGAGCGCATCGGCCACAAGATCGCGCTCGGCTGCCGCTTCCTCGGCGACGACGTGATCGAGGGCGGCAACCATCTCGACGACGCCGCGTGGTTCGGTGTCGAGCTTGCGCGGGCCGGCCTCGACTTCCTGTCGATCTCCAAGGGCGGCAAGTTCGAGGATGCCAAGCAGCCCAAGGTCGGCTGGTCCGTGTACCCGTACACCGGCAAGTCCGGCTACGAGTGCATGCCCACGATCTACTCCGACACGCGCGGCCCGTTCATGCGCAACGTCTCGCTCGCGGCGACGATCCGCGCGCAGGTCCGCGCGGCCGGCATGCAGACGCCCGTCGTGACCGCCGGCGGCATCTGCGATTTCGATCAGGCAGAAGGCGTGCTCGAGCGGGGCGAAGCGGACTTCGTTGCATCGGCCCGGCAGACGCTCGCTGACCCGGACTGGTTTCAGAAGATTCGTGAAGGCCGCGGCGGCGAGATCCGCCGGTGCGAGTTCACGAACTACTGCGAGGCACTCGACCAGCAACACAAGCAGGTCACGTGCAAGCTGTGGGATCGCGACGAGCTCGACGGTCCCGACGCGACGCTCGCGGCGGATGGCAAGCGTCGTCTGGTCGCACCGCGCTGGCGTCGCTGAGCGCCGCGCCTCAGCAGATCGCCGATGGAACGCGCATTGCTGTGCTTCCGTGCATGAAGTTCCGTCGCACCCTGGGAGCCACGACGCTCATCCACGACAAGGTCGTCAACTTGAACGGTGACCACATCGGCAAGATCGAAGAGCTGATGATCGACGTCACCACCGGCCGCGTCGCCTACGCGGTGCTCTCATTTGGCGGGATTCTCGGCTTCGGCGCCAAGCTCTTCGCGGTGCCGTGGTCGGCGCTCACCGTCGACGAATCGCAGCGTCGCTTCGTCTGCAACGTTCAGCGTTCGGCGCTCGAGAAGATGCCTGGGTTCGACAAGGATCACTGGCCCGATCTCAACGACCTCGACTACGCGATGGGCGTCCATCGTCAGTGGGGCGTGACTCCGTTCTGGACCTGAGCGCCAACGTCTCAGGGTGCCGCGGTGCCCGTATCGGGTGCGCGATCCGCTAGCTCAGTGACGCCGGACTGGCGTGCGCAGTACGCACAGCAGAAGTACTGGCCGCGCGCCTCCATGCCATGCCCGATGATCACCACCTTGCAGTGGTTACAGCGGGGAGCCAGCATGTGGATGGCGCACGCGAACGAATCGAACGTGTGGGTCGTGCCACCGATCGAGACTTCGAACGCCTTGTCGTACGTGTTGCCGCAGGTTTCACAGGGCTTCATTCGCGCGAACCGGTGCAAGGGATGCGCCGGCAGGTGGAACAGGGCTTGCTGTAGATCCATGTATGCAGAACGACGTGATGCGACGCGCACGACCGGGCCAGTTGCGAATGGCCGTGATCGGTCAGGGACACTTTGCGCAAGCCGCCATCCTCCCAGCCATCGAGCAGCTCGACCATGTCGAGCTCGCGGCGCTCGTGTCGGGGTCCGATCACAAGCTCGAGGAGCTCGGCTCGCGCTACGCGTGTAAAACGCTCGCGCACTACGATGAGCTCGACGCGCTGCTCGCCGGAGGCCAGATCGACGCGGTCTTCATCGCGGTGCCCAACGATCGGCATGCGGAGATGGCGCTCGTCGCGGCGCGGCACGGCGTCCACGTGCTGTGCGAGAAGCCAATGGCGCCGACCGAGGCCGAGTGCATGGGCATGATCCGCGCGTGCGATCAGCATCGCGTGAAGCTGATGATCGGCTACCGACTTCACTTCCAGTCGGCGAACCTCGTCGCGATCGAGATCGCCCGTGGTGGTGAGCTCGGTGACCTGCGCGTGTTCAGCTCGACGTTCTCGATGCAGGTGCGCGACGGCAACATCCGCGTGCAGCCGCGTCGCGGTGCCGGTCCGCTCTACGACATCGGGGTCTACTGCGTGAACGCGTCCCGCTATCTGTTCCGCGCCGAGCCGCTCGAGGTTCTCGCGATGAAGCTGTCGGGGCGTGACCCGCGGTTCACGTCGGTCAACGAGGCGTACTCGGTGACGATGCGATTCCCGCACGAGCGCGTGGCCCAGTTCACGTGCAGCTTCGGCGCTGCCGACCGCGGGCACTACGAGCTGATCGGAACCGAAGGTGTGCTGACGCTCGACAACGCGTACGACTACACCGGCGAGATGCACATGCACGTCAACGGCAAGCACGGCATCAAGAACCGCGCGTTCGAGCCGAGCGATCAGATCGCTGCCGAGATCGAGTACTTCGCGCGCTGCATCCGCGAGGACGTCGATCCCGAGCCGAGCGGCTGGGAGGGTCTCGCCGACGTGCGGATTCTCGCGGCGATCCAGCAGTCGACGATGTTCGGTCGCGCCGTCCCGATCGAGCCGGTGCTGCGTCCGCGCCGCCCGTACCTCGGCCAGGAGATCGAGATCGAGCCGCATGGCCAGGCCCCGCTGGTCGACGTGCAACAGCCCACCAAATAGGAGCGAGCCGTGAGCGACACCACCGAGTACGAGGTCACGCCTGCAGACATTCGGAATTTGCTCGCCGGCGAAGGTGGGGTCGATCTGCGGTCCGTCGTCGAGATCGGCGTCCAGATCGGCATGCGGCTCGTGGGCGTATCGCCGGGCACCACCGCGGCGCGGCTCGGCGCACAGAACGACGATCTGATCGAGTCGATCAACGACATGCCGTTGACGAGTGTCACGGCGGCGTATCGGGCCGGCGACGTCGCGGCCAAGACGAGCCGCATCACGATCCGCGGCAAACGGGCAGGCAAGCCGTACGTGACCGTCCTGGTGCTCAAGTTATAGTGGGCGCGTGGATGCCGCGCAGATCGCGCTGGTCGCTGCGGCGGCTCTCGTCGCTGGCGTCATCAATGCGATCGCCGGCGGCGGCAGCCTGATCACGTTTCCGGTGCTCGTCGCGACGGGCCTGCCGAACGTCGTCGCGAGCATGACGAACACCGTCGCGCTGTGCCCGGGCTACTTCGGTGCCGCCGTTGCGCAGCGCCGCGAGCTGGTCGGGCAGGGCCCGCGCGCGTGGCGGCTGATCCCGCTGTCGATCGCGGGAAGCCTTGCAGGGGCGTACATCCTGATGAACACGCCGGAGCGATCGTTCGTGACGATCGTGCCGTTCCTGCTCGTGTTCGCAGCGGTGTTGCTCGCACTGCAAGGCCGGCTCAAGAGGATGCTCGCCGGCAAGACGCGCGCGAAGCACTCGGTCGCGTTCGCGGTGATCCCTGTCGGGATCGGCGCGATCTACGGCGCGTACTTCGGTGCCGGGCTCGGCGTGATCCTGCTCGCGATCCTCGCGGTCGTGATCGACGACACCCTCGTGCGCGCGAACGCGCTCAAGCAGCTGCTGTCGCTCACGATCAACACGTGCGCCGCGATCGTGTTCGTCATCGTCGGCAAGATCGCCTGGGACGTCGCCGCGATTGTCGCGATCGGTTCGCTCGCCGGCGGCGCGATCGGCGGCAAGCTGGCCTCGCGGATTCCGGAGGCCGCGCTGCGCTGGAGCGCGATCACGATCGCGCTCGGGGTCGCCGCGATCTACTTCGCGCGGCTGTAGCGCTTACTTCGACGCGGAACCGTCGGGGGTACCATCAGGGTTCGGTGCGACGCCGCCCGTCGCGGCGGAACCCGCGGCCTTGAATTCCGCGACCGCATCGAACACGACCTGGCTGACTTGAAGTCCGAAGCCCTTCGGCGCCTTGAAGCAGGTCTTGGTCACCGCCATGTTGTCCTTCGCCGTCATCACGCACGTCTTGTCGGCGGCTGTCCATGGCGCCGACGTGCAGTGAGCTTCGAGCTTGCCAGCGACGATCTTCACCTGATCGGGCGTTGCGGGCGGCTTCATCCCGGCGAGGTGATTGCCAAAGCCTTCCGCCTCGAGCTTCGCGTACTGCGCCGCCGCTTCGCTGCACGCGGGACCACCCGCTGCTGCAGCCGTACCGCCACCGCCGCCGTCCTTGCCCTTGTCCTTGCCACACGCGACGAGAGACAACAGCAGGCACGTAAACAACATTTTTTTCATTCCGACCACTGTAGAGAATTTCTCGTTGACTTATGCGTCGCGATGCCGTAATTCCAACGCCTCGCTGGTCGCTATTTGCGTCCACGCCAAACCGGCAGCGTGCACTCACGCCCGGCCGCTCTGTCAGGAGCGTCGCTCGGTGCGTGTCGGTCCGAAAGCCTCTATACCGAGGCACTCTGGCACCTGTCCCGGGGATCGCGAACGAGGTCAGCGAGGAGCGGGATAAGAAGGTTCGACTCCTTCCTATGGCACCGATCTACGCCATGGACGCCGAACGGTACGGCAGTGGGCTGCTCATCCCAACATTCCCAACCGCTTTGAAAACGGTAAAAAACCTGAGCAGGCCGTCGTCGGTGATTCGTCCGGTGAAGCCTCGTTGCTTCACCACGCATTCACGAGCTCGCTGCACCACGTAACCACGTCACGCGTACGCCAACCGCAAGGTCCGCGTGTGCGTCGCGTGACTTGCCACTGCGGCCACCTCGCGTCTACGGCGCCTCCGCGCAACCGCGTGTCGTCTCTGGCGACACGCCATGGCGCGCTGACAGTCACCGCCGGCGGCCACCCTTTTTCGTTTCACCTCCAACAAGGAGTCCGTGTCGTGTTCCAGCATCTCCACATCCACATCAACGAGCGCGCTGTCCTGGTCCGTGACGGCCAGGTCAAGCATGTCCTTGGCCCGGGCCGCTACTGGTTCTTCAAGCGCCATGACGTCTTCCAGTGGAACCTCGATGACATCGTGTTCCACACGATCCCGCAGGTCCTCGCGGCTCTGCCGGCTGACTGGTACGAGACGGTTCAGCTCGCGTCGGGCCAGTACGGCATCGTGCTGCGCGACGAGCGTCCCGTGAAGTTCCTGCGTCCGGGTCTCCACCGCCTGTGGAAGCTCGACGGCACGATTCGTATTCGCGTGTTCGCGGAGAACGAGCCGCTGCCGCAGATCACGCCAGAGCTTCGTGCGGTCATCCCCAAGGACGAGCTGCTCGAGACCACGATCGATCTCAACCAGCGTGCCGTGTTGGTACGTGACGCCAAGCCCGAGCGCGTGCTCGAGCCGGGTCACTACGCGTTCTGGGGCACGCAGAACAAGCTGCTGACCTGGAAGATCGATGACCTCGTGTTCTGGGCACAGCCCGAGGTGCTCGCGATGCTGCCGCCGACGTGGTTCCAGACGGTCCACCTCGCGGCAACGGAGCGCGCCGTGCTGCTGCGTGACGACAAGCCAATGAAGTTCCTGCGTCCGGGTGTTCACCGTGTGTGGATGCTCGACCCGAACGTCGCGATCCGCACGTACAACGTGATGGACCCGGCGCCGGACATGACCGACGAGCTTCGCGCGATCGTCCCGGCGGCCGAGGTGATCGAGGCGCAGGTGCGTCAGTTCGAGAAGGGTCTGCTGTACGTGCAGGGCCGCTTCATGGGCATGCTGGAGCCAGGTCGCTACGCGTTCTGGAACCACCCGGCTGCTCGTATCGCGGTCACGGTGCTCGACACCCGTGTGCAGCAGCTCAAGATCGAGGGCCAGGAGCTGATGACGCGTGACAAGGTCACGCTGCGTCTGACCCTGACGGCCGAGTACGCACCGGCAGACGCTGCCACGACCATTCACGCAGTCGCCGACGTCAAGGACGCCCTGTATCTCGCTGTGCAGCTTGCTGCCCGCGAGTACGTGGCCGGTGTGACGCTCGACGAGCTGCTCGAGGGGCGTGACGCGCTGACGCGCTACCTCGAGGCACAGGTACTGCCGCGTGCCGAGGCGTTCGGTGTGCGTCTGCATCGTGTCGGTGTGAAGGACGTGATCCTCCCCGGCGAGATGAAGGTGCTGCTGAACAAGGTGATCGAGGCCGAGAAACTTGCCGCTGCGAACGTGATCATGCGCCGTGAGGACGCGGCCGCAACGCGCAACATGGCTCAGACCGCCCGTGTGATCGCCGAGAACCCGGTGCTCATGCGCCTCAAGGAGCTCGAGACCATGAAGGACATCGCCGAGAAGATCGACGAGATCAAGCTCGTGGTGGGTACGGACGGTCTCGCGAAGTTTCTTCCGCTGACCACGGAGAAGACCGGCAACTAACGGACGAGGTCAGTCCACTGCATGACGGGCCAGCGTGGAGACACGTCTGGCCCGTTTCGTTTTTTACTTCACGACTTCGATCGAGGTCAGCGCACGCAGATCGCTGCCCGGCTGCCAGGTCTCGCCTTGCTTGCGATAGACGCGGAAGCGCAGCGTGCCCTGTCGGTTGAGCTTCACGAACGGGACTGCGATCTTCTCGTCGACGTCCTGCTTCTCGAGCGTGAGGTTCGTGCCCTTGGCATCGGTGAGCAGCAGCTTCTCGTACTTGGTGACGCCTACGCTCGCGAGCACGGCCGACAGCTTCCAGCCCTTGCCTTCGCCTTCGCCGCCCGGCGGGGCTTCGCGCGGCATCTCGAGGAGCTTGGGACCCTCGATGACCTTCTCGCCGGCCTTGTTCTTGATCGTCAGCTTGATCAGCGCGGGATCGCCGGCCTCGCCGCCGCCGTGATCGTTCTCGCCGCGGCCGCTACCCTTGCTGAGCACGACGCGGATCTCGCTGACCATGTTCTCGCGCAGCGCGGGCTGGCCGTGCTGCGCGAGCTCGACGGGATCGAACATGCCGAACGCGGGCTTGCCGCCTTCCCCGGGAAAGATCGCGGGAACGAGCTCGGGGTACGCCGACGATGGCTTGGCGAGGCTCACCGGGGCGGGACCTGCGCCCGTGAGCTTGATCGCGTCCCATGTGCCGAGGCGACGCGCGGCCACCGGCACGAGCGAGTCGAGGCGCGGCCACAGCTTGATCTGCTCGTCGGCGAGCGCGCCGACCTGGACATCGTCGACGAAGATCGTCACGCCACCTGTGGCGGTTGGCTGCTGCACCGTGGCGGAGCCCGAGCCCGCGCCCGTACTCGGCGTCGATTTCTTTTCTCCGCCGCAACCGAGGACACCGAGCGCGAGCGTGACGACAAGCCACTTCATGCCGGTAAGTCTAACGCGTTAGTGGCCGCCGCCGCCGCCGGAGCGTGGCTTTGCGTTCCAGATGCGGAGCGTGAGCAAGAAGCCGACGAGCGCGACGGGGATCATGGCGAGTGGCCAGATCGTCCAGTTATCGATCTTGCCGGCCTCTGGATTCGTGACGACGCAGCCGTTGATGTCGCGGATCTTGCTGGCAGGCAGGTAGGCGCCGTAGAGGAACGACTGGACCGTCGAGCCGACGTAGACGAAGCCGTCGATGATGCCGACGGCCATGCCGGTGTTCTTTTTGCCGGCGAAGTCCGCGGACGCCGTCGCGGTGAGCATGCCGTGCACGCCGATGATCGCCATCGACATGAGCGCGACGATCCACCCGATCGCAGCGGGCGCCGCGAACAGCGGGATGATCATGATCGACCCCGCGAGCATGATGCCGTACAGCACACCGGACACGGGGCTGCGTCTGGACTGGAACAGGTGATCGCTGATCGCGCCCGCGAACACGCCGCCGGTGATGCCGGCGATGCAGGACACGAGGCCCCAGTTCTTGAACACGAAGGTGTCGCCGAGGCTGATGCCTCTTCCGAAGTCGACGCCCCACTGCAGGATCGCCTGCCGCAAGAAGCCCGAGCACAGCTCGATGAACGAGATCGTGAGGATCACCGGGTGCGTGAACAACCGGATGAAGACCTCCTTGACCGAGGCTTTGTCGTTGGGGTTTGTCGCGTCACCGAGATCGAAGTTCGCGTGACCGGTATCCTGGGGCTCGTTGCGAACGAACAGCCACGACAGGATGAAGAACAGGACCAGCATGATCGACGGGATCAGGAAGATCCATTCCGGCGCGAAGTTCTCCTTGATGCGCGCACCGACGTCGTACGCGAAGTACAGGCCGAGCGAGATCAGGATCCCGAAGATGCCGCCGAACGTGCCGCGCTCGCGGGTGTGGAACCACGCGGCGTTGACCTTGACGATCGAGACCGCGCCGAAGCTCTGGAAGTACATGTTGCCGGCGTAGGCGACCGTGAATGCCGTCGGCACACTCATGCCGAACGTGTTGCCGGTCGCGGCCATGTACCCCATGAGGAGGTTCATCGCGCCGGCGCCGCCCGCGGAGATCAGGATCGTCGTGCGACCGCCCCAGCGATCGGTGAGCGGGCCGTTGAGCAGGAACGACAGGCCGTAGACCATCGAGCCAACACCGAACACAGTGCCGTACTCGGCCTCGGTCAGGCCGATGCCTTGAAACTGCTTGATGTTGTAACGACCGAAGTAGAGGAACGAATAGGTGAGTCCGAGCGGCAGCCAGTTGAGGAGCCGGCGGCTACGGAACGCCTTCGTGTGACCGAGCTCCACGCGCGGTAGGCGCGCGACCATGATCACGATGACCAGGATCAGCAGGCCGATCGGCAGCAGGTCATCGACGACGACCTGACTGAACGTTCGCTTCACCGCTGAGGTCTTCGGCTTGACCGGGCACTTGGTCTTGTCGTCTGCCGCGGGAACGGGCGCCGGTGCACCGGTGGGTGCTGGCTCGGCCGCGGATGCTGCGGACGGAGAGGGAGTCGGGGCAGCGCTCGCGGATCCAGCAGAACCAGCTGCAGATCCGGTGTCCGTCGCCGCCGAGCCGGGCTGAGCCGACGCGGACGGAGCGTTGCGGAACCAGATGAACGCGCCCACGCAGAGCTCGAGCACCAGGACGAACGCAAGCGTGCGGCCGGAGACTGCGCGTCGGGACATGGGCGGCGACGTTACTGGCGAAGGTCCCGTCGACTCAAGCGTCGAAGCCCTCGGATCGCGGGTTTTGCCGACAGAAGGAGCCTGATTTTCAGGGGTTCCTCTGATCAGAACACCTCGCGTTCACTCGAATTATTTTCGGGTTAAACCGCGCGTGAATACGTAATCTGCATTGCCTCGATATTGATATAAACAACTTTTACCGTCGAGAATCAGCTCTCCGATCATTACCTATCTGTCTAATGTCACGCAATGTAGGACAAAAATAGTGTAAGACAACACTGAGCGCCCTTGTTACATGCGCGCTCATGTCTCATCAGACAACGGTCTTCGGGGCGATTCTTTTCGGGTTTGTTCTGAGCGCGTGCGCGGACAGTGGCGTGGACTCCGAAGACGTGCTCGACGCAACCGAAGACGACTCGATGGGCGAAAAAGGCCCTGACCGTCTGATGGGGACGGGGGGACAGGCGGACCGCAAGAAGCCGGTCAAGACCTCCGAGCCGACGACGACGACGACGACGACGACCGGCGGCACGACGACCACCGGCGGCACGACGGACACCGGCACCGGAACGACGACCGGCGGAACGACGACTGGTGGAACGACGACTGGTGGAACGACGACCGGTGGAACGACGACCGGTGGAACCTCGTCCGTGAACAACAACGCTGGCGGCGCTGATCTGCTCGCACCGCCCGCTGTCGCGCCGACGTATCCGACGGCGCACCCGCGCATCTACATCCCGGCGAACCGCGCACGCCTTCAGGCAGCGCTCGCCGCGAACACGACCGCAGCAAGTCGATTCAGGACCGCGACCAACAACTGGGTCGCCGGCTCGAACACCTGGGGCTTCCAGACCTGGAATGCAGCACTTCTCGGCCCGTTGACGGGAGATCCGAAGTACTGCGCCAAGGCAGTCGCGACGGTGGAAGCCAACGTCGTTGCCGAGGAAGCGAAGATCGCGGCGGGCACCAAGCCCGTCGTCGCCGGCAACAGCTACCTCGAGATCGGCACGGTCATCGGCGATCTAGCGCTGACGTACGACTGGTGCTTCGACACGGTGACGGCGTCGCAGAAGACGCGCTGGCTCGCCTACGCGAACCAGGCGATCTGGAACGTGTGGAACCACACCCAGGCGAAGTGGGGCACCGTGGCGCATCCGTGGACGGGCTGGTCGGTGAACAACCCGTCGAACAACTACTTCTACTCGTTCCTGCGCGCCACGATGCTCGTGGGCCTCGCGGCGCACGGTGAGAACGCGCAGGCAACTGCGTGGCTCGCGCACTTCCGTGACACCAAGGTCATCGGCCAGCTCGTGCCGATGTTCGATGCGCAGCTGCGCGGCGGTGGTTCGCGTGAAGGCACCGCGTACGGCGTGTCGCATCGCTCGCTGTTTCACCTCTACGACCTGTGGGAGGCAACGACGGGCGAGCAGCTGCAGTCGCGCACGCAGCACGCGCGGCAGTCGATGCGCATTGCGATGCACCAGATGGCGCCGACGCTCGACCGCATCGTGCCGACCGGTGATCAGGCGCGCGACAAGGCGGCCATGTTCTTCGACTACCAGCGCAACTACATGCAGGAGCTCATCGACCTGTATCCCGATGACCTGATGGCAGGCCGCGCGAAGTCGATGCTCGCTGCGAGCACGGTGCCGAAGATGGCGCGTCCCGAGATGCTCGTTTACGACTTCCTCTACGACAACGACGGCGTGACCGCGCTGCCGTTCACCGACATGGCGACTGATTATTACGCATCTGGAATCGGTCATCTGTATTCGCGCTCGAGCTGGGACAAGACTGCGACGTTCGTGAATCTGACCGGCGGCGCATATACCGAGTCGCACGCGCACCAGGACCAGGGCGCACTCATGATCTTCAAGGAGGGCTGGCTGTCCGGTGACGGCGTCCTCGGCTCGACGAACGGCATCATCCAGGACACCACGTCGCACTCGCTCGTCCGCGTCGACAGCGCCGGTGTTCCCGTGAAGCAGAAGGTCAACACGACCTCGACGATGGTCGCGGTCCGCCGCGGCCCGGGCTGGACGTATGCGGCGACCGACACCACCGCGGCGTACGGCGCTGGCTCGCCGGTGACCAAGATGCAGCGCGAGATGGTGTTCCTCAAGCCGAACGTCATCGTGGTCTACGACCGTGTGGTGACCGCGGCGACGACGACCCAGATCTGGCAGCTGTCGACGCCGATCGCGCCAACGATTGCCGGCCTCACGGCGACCATCACCGGCACGCACTCGCTCACGGTCCAGCGCCTCGCGCCCCTCACCGGTACGAGCGTCGCGACGAGCCTCGCGGGAGTGACCGGTTACGTCACCGGCCACCGCCTCGATACGCCGGTTCCGGGTGGCGACGTCCGCTACCTGCACGTGCTGTCGCTCGATGGTGCCGCCACCACTGCGGTTGCCACGGGCGACTCCACCGTGACGGTCACTGCAGGCGGCCAGACGGCCACGGTGGCGTTCAATCGCAGCGCGTCGGGCGCCACGCTGACTTACGGCGGGACCACCACGACCCTCGCGCCGGGCATCGAGATCATCGCCGAATAGCGAGTTTCTCTGGCGCGCGAAACGCTGTTTTCACAACTACTTCTGATCAGAACCTCTCGTGTGAATAGCATTTATTTTTCGGCTCTCTCTCACAAGATTGGTAATCAAACTCGCGGGGTGAATTCGAAGAGAGCGGATCTACCGTCGAGAATTGTCACTCCGAGTTACTCTGGTCCCGCTAATGTGCCGCACTGTCGGACAAAAGACACAATGACCAGGTTGCGCGCCCTTGTTACGGAGAGCGCAGATGACTCACCAACAGAACAAATTGGGAGCGCTCGCAATCGGTGTTTTCCTGATGGCGTGCGGTACTAGCGGCGACTCTGCGGAGAGCGGCGATGACACAACGGCGGAGGACGAGTCGCAGGGCTCCGACTTCTCCGGTGGCAACCACGGCGGCAACAACAGCGGCGGGATGGACATGGAGGACGAGGAGGCGATGGTCGAGCCGACCTACCCGACTGCCCACCCCCGCATCTACATCACGGCACACAAGGCGCGCCTGCAGGCGTCTCTGGCAGCGAACACCACGGCGGCGACCCGCTTCAAGACGGCGACTGACAACTGGGTCGCCGGCGCAAACACCTGGGGCTTCCAGGCCTGGAACGCAGCACTCCTCGGCCCATTGACGGGAGATCCGAAGTACTGCGCCAAGGCGATCTCGGCGGTGGATGCGATGGTCGCGGGCGAAGAGGCGAAGATTGCTTCCGGAGCCAAGCCCACGGTGGCTGGCAACAGCTATCTCGAGATTGGCCCGATGGTCGGTGACGTCGCGCTGACCTATGACTGGTGCCACGCCACTGTGAGCGCATCGCAGAAGACGCGCTGGCTCAAGTACGCGAACCAGGCCGTGTGGAACGTCTGGAACCCGACGCAGGCCAAGTGGGGCAACGCCGCACATCCGTGGACGGGCTGGTCGGTCAACAACCCGTCGAACAACTATCACTACTCGTTCCTGCGCGCGACGATGCTCCTGGGCCTCGCGGCGATGAACGAGGACACCCAGGCCACGGGCTGGGTCACGTACTTCCGCGATACCAAGGTCCTCGGCGCGCTCGTGCCGACCTTCGACGCGCAGCTGCGTGGCGGTGGTTCGCGTGAGGGCACCGCCTACGGCGTGTCGCACCGCGGTCTGTTCCACCTCTACGATCTGTGGCACGCGACCACCGGCGAGAAGCTCCAGGCCAGGACCAAGCACGCGCGTCAGTCGCTGCGCTCGGCGATGCACCAGGTCGTGCCGACGCTCGACCGGATCGTTCCGACTGGTGATCAGCCGCGCGACCACGAGGCGCTGTTCTTCGACTACCAGCGTAACCACCTGCAGGAGCTGATCGACCTCTACCCGAACGACGTCGTCGCGGGTCGCGCCAAGTCGCTGCTCGCCGCCACCAACCTGCCGCAGATGAGCCGCCCCGAGATGCTCGTCTATGACTTCCTCTACGACAACGACGGCGTGACTGCACAGCCGCTCGCGCAGATGCCGACCGACTACTACGCGTCGGGCATCGGCCAGCTGTACTCGCGCTCGGGTTGGGACAAGGCCGCGACGTACGTGAACCTCACTGCCGGTGCCTACACCGAGTCGCACGCGCACCAGGAGCAGGGCGCGCTCATGATCTTCAAGGGCGAGTGGCTCTCGGGTGATGGCGTGTTCGCGTCGTCGAACGGCATCATCCAGGAGACGACGTCGCACTCGCTCGTGCGCGTCGACAACGGCAGCACGCCGGTCAAGCAGAAGGTCAACACGACCTCGACGATGGCGGCCGTGCAGCAGGGTGCCGGCTGGATGTACGCGGCGACCGATACCACCGCGGCGTACGGTGCGTCGTCGCCGGTCAGCAAGATGCAGCGCGAGATGGTGTTCATCAAGCCGAACATCATCGTGGTCTACGACCGCGTGACCACCGCGCCGGGCACCACGCAGACGTGGCAGCTCGTGTCGCCGAAGGCGCCGTCGATCTCGGGCCTCACCGCCACCATCACGGGCTCGCACGCTCTCAAGGTTCAGCGTCTCGCGCCGGCCACTGGCAGCAGCGTCGCGACGAGCCTCGCCGGCAAGGAAGTGTTCACCGGCGGCTACCGCCTCGACACGACCGTCCCGGGTGGCGACGTGCGCTACATGCACGTGCTATCGCTCGATGGTGCCGCGACCACCGCGACCGCGAGCAACGACTCGACCGTGACCGTGTCGATCGCTGGCGGCCAGACCGCGACCGTCGCGTTCAACCGCGACACGACTGGCGCGTCGCTGACCTACGGTGGCACGACCACCGCGCTCGCAGCGGGCATCGTCGAGATCCCGGAGTAATCCGCGCTCAGTCGTCCCCGCGGACCGACGTTGTCGCGGTCTCGGGGCCCGTGAGATTCGTCCGCTCCTCGAGCCAACCGCGCAGTGCGGGGCCTTGAGGGGCGGACGCTGGCGTCTCGAGGTCCCAGATCCGGACCCGGTGATCCTCGGCGCCAGACACGACGTGGGCGCCGACGAATGCGCAGCCCTTCACAGCGGCTGCGTGTCCGCGCCAGGTGTGAAGCAGGGTTCCATCCAGCTTCCACACGCGGACGGTGCCGTCGATGCCGGCTGATGCGATCAGCCCCTCGGCGCTCATGTCGATGTCCTTGATGCCGGCCTCGTTCCCTTTGAGTGCGTGGAACGCACCATCGGGGAGCGAGTGGACGTGCACCTCGTCGTTACCACCGGCGGTGACCACGTACTTGCTGTCGGCTGTGATGATCGCTTCGCGCGCGACATCCTGATGTCGCGTGAGCGTGCGGATCTTCTTGTGGGTGGCTGCGTCCCACAGGATGACCTGGCCATCCTCGTCGGTGGTGACCCACAGCTTGCCGTTCGGGCTCACCGCGATGCTGCGGAGCTCGGCACCTTGCTCGTGGTACCAGGCGACCTTCTTCGTCGTCACGTCCACATCGCCGACCTTGCCGTCGAAGCTGCCGACGAGAACGCGGGTATTGGTGACCCAGGCGATCGGCCGCAGCGAGTGCGTGTACTGGAGGATCTTCTCGCCCGTCGCGGTCGCGACGCTCCAGATAAACATCGAGCCGTCCTCGCTCGTCGATGCGAGCAGGCTGTTGTCAGGCGAGAACGCGATGCCGCGTGCCGTGTTCGTGTGACCGAGCAGATCGCGGCGGCTGCCGTCGGCCAGGGTCCACAGGATCACCTTGTGATCCGTGCCGGCCGTTGCGAGGTACTTGCTGTCGCTGGACATCACCATCGCGTCGAGCGGGCCCGTGTGACCGGCGAGCTCGCGTGCGCCGCGTGTCTCGAGGTTCCACAGCCGAACCGTGCTGTCGTCGCTTCCCGTCGCGACGTACTCGCCGTCGGTCGACGCCGTGACCAGCTCGATGTCCTGCCTGTGACCGTCGAGAACCTGTGCGAGGCCCGCGGCGCGTAGCTCCGCCGCGAGCATCGCGGTCTTGTTCCACCCCAGCGCGCGGTCGCTGAGGTGCTTGAGCCAGCCGGCTGCGTAGCTCGGGTCCGAGCGAAACACGCCCTGGGCCTGCCCGAAGATCAGGTTGTCGCGCTTGTTCTCTGCCTCGAACTGCGCGAGCTCGGCGAGCCCGCGCTGCTTGGTCGCTGCGTCGCGCTCCGACTGGATATTGCGGACCGCGACCACGCCGAGCGTGGCGAGCAACACCACGGCGGTCGCTCCGATGCCGACGGAAACTCGATGACGCGCGACCCACCGCCGCACGAGCTGCCACGTCGAGTACGCGTGCGATGGCACCAGCTTTCCGGCGGCAAACGATCGCAAGTCATCCGCGAGCGCCTTCGCTGTCGCATAGCGCTCGTCGCGCTCGTGGCCCATCGCGCGCTCGACGATCGATGCGAGCTCGGGCGGGAGCCGCGGCTCTGCTTCGATGATCCGCTTTCGCTTGCCGGTCGCGACGGCATCGATCACCTCGTCGCTCGACGTGCCCATCACCGGTGGCGCGCCGGTCAGCATCGTGTAGATGAGCGCGCCGAGCGCATAGACATCGGTGCGCTCGTCGGCGACCTCACCGCGTGCCTGCTCGGGTGCCATGAATGCGGGCGTGCCCATCACCGCGCCGTGCTGGGTCAGCGCGCTGTTGCTTGCCGTTCCCTCGTAGGTGTCCTCGGTCGGATCGACCGGCCCAGGTTCCACCTCGTCGGCATTGAGGTCCTTCGCGAGGCCCCAATCGATGACCACCGTCTCGCCGAACGGCCCCAGCAAGATGTTCGCCGGCTTGAGGTCGCGATGCACGACGCCTTCGTTGTGCGCGTACGCGAGCGCGTCGCACACCGCGATCGCATGTGGGAGGAGCGCGAGCCGATCGGCCAACGTGGTCGTTTCGGCAAGCACCACCTCGAGGGACCGGCCACGCACCCGCTCCATCGCGTAAAACGCGCGACCATCGCCGAGCACGCCGGCGTCGTACACGCGGACGATCGAGGGATGCTGCAGTCGCGCGGTGATCAGTGCCTCGCGCTCGAACCGTGGATCGATGCGGCCGAACTCGCGGCGCATCACCTTGATCACGACCTCGCGTCGCAATCGCCGATCGCGGGCCGCGAGAATCTTGCCCATGCCGCCGCGCGCGATCTCCGCGCCGATGGCATAGGTCTCGTCGTCGACGCGGGGCAGCGTCGGCAGATCCGCGACCGTGTACGGGCCCGGCAGTGTGCTGCCGCTGGGTGCCTCGGTGTCGCGGGTCTCGTCGGTGGCCTGGTTCCTCGACGGTGGCCGGATCACCGGTGGCGCGGCCGTGCCCGTCATCGTGTCGCCGATCGTCGCACCGGGTGTCGGTGCGGTGCCCGCGGGCATCGTCTCGAGGAGCTCGGCCTGTGGGCTGCGCTTCGCGGCAACGCCGGGACCGGGCTGCGTGTCGCCGCCGGTCGGTGACTTCGGGCGTGGCGCTGCGGGCATCGTCTCTAGCATCGCGGCATTCGCCTTCGCGGCCGGCTTCGCTGGTGCGACCGGGGCAGCGGGCATCGTTTGAAGAAGGCCTGCGTCGGGCGTCGCCGGTTTCGTCGCTGGCGTCGTCGGTTGGGCTGCGGGTTTCGTCGCTGGCGTCACCGGTTGCGCGACGGGCGCGACCGCTGCGGGCAACGTATCGAGGAGGTTGGTGTCGGGCTTCGCCGGTGTCGCCGCTGGCGTCACCGGTTGCGCGACGGGCGCGATCGCTGCGGGCAGTGTATCGACGAGGTTGGCGTCGGGCGTGGCCGGTTGTGCAGCGAGCGCGCTCGCCGCTGGCGGCATGGTATCGAGCATGCCGGCGTTGGCCTTCGGGTCAGGGCCGGGCAGGGTCCCGCCGCGCGGGTCCGGTTCGGCGCCCGTCGCTGATGAAGCTCCGCCGTCCGCGACGGCTGGGTCGCTGGCCGGATGACGCTCCCCGTCGCGCATCGAGACGTGATCGTATCCGAATCTCGCTTTGAAGGCGCGCCCGGCGCGCGACGCGGTATCGTCGAGGTGATGACTCGCCAGCCCGTCCACTCGGCACTGCTCGCGCTACCGCTGCTCCTGCTCTTCGCGCTGTCAGCGCCGGCTCGCGCCGACAACATGAAGACCGCAAAGGACGTGATCGGGAAGCAGCTCGTCCTCATCAAGGCAGGTGACGTCGCGAAGCTGAAGGCCGGCTTCACCGCGCGTCTACAAGAGCGCATCACGGCCGAAAACGTCAAGAAGGGCCAGGCCGCGGTGAAAGGCATGACCATCGACGACATGGTCTCCGAGGTCAGCACGGGGGACACCGCGATCAAGATCAAGATGAAGAACGGCCGCACCCTGACCACGCTGGTGAAGACCGACGGCAAGTGGCTCGCGGACACGATCTGGTTCAAGTAGTCGTGTGACCGGCCTCCGCATCGAGCGTCACGGTGACCGCTACGTCGGCATGGTCACCGATGGACTGATCTGGGAGGTCTCGCTCGCGGACACTGGTCTGCCGCTCGATAGCTCGCCGTTCCGCGAGGAAGTTGTCTGGGAAGCCGCGCGCGTCGTCGTGATCGGTGCGGGCGACGCCGTCTTGTTCCTCGAGCTCGCTACCGGTGCGATCCGCAAACACGTGCGGCTCGGCGATGATCTGTTCGGCCATCTCTCCATCCAAGACGACGCGCTCTATGTGCTCGGCTACACGCGCGTGTTCGCGATCGGTGCCGATCTCGTGACGCGGTGGATCAGCGATCCGCTCGCCGTCGACGGGATCACCGGGGGCGAGATCGTCGACGGTCGCCTCCAGGTGTCGGCCGAGATGGATCCGCCGGGCGGGTGGGTGGATGTCGAGCTTGATCCCGCGACGGGTGTCGAGCTGTCGCGCAGCGTTCAGAACTGAACCGCGCTTCCACCCACGTGGGTGTGAACACTCCTCGACGTTTCCGCGAAACGCGGTCGTGCGAACGCGCTGCGAAGCTTCGGGCCCACGTGGGCGCGAACGCCGTTCGTCCGAGAAATGCGGTTGTGCAAACGCAACGCGGCGTCGCGAAGCTTTGAGCCCACGTGAGCGCGAACGCCGTTCCGCGTTCGGCGGACTTGTCCGAACCCCACGTGGCCGCAAGTGATGTCAGTCTCGATCCGTGGGTGGTGATCGCCGAGCGATACCTAGGCACCCTCAACGGTGCCCCGCGCTCAGCTGCCGTGCGGCTTGAACCGGCGACTCTGCGGCAGCACGAGATCCCAGAAGCCGAAGACCGCGGCGAGCATGTGGTCGAGCTCGCGCGTGCCCTTGCTGCGATTGAGAGTCGCCGCGTCCGGCACGCAATACGCCGCGAGCCGCGATGCCTCGAGCGAGTGCAGGACACCCTTGCTCCAGCCCTTGCCCGCATAGACGAGACATCCCGGCACCCATAGCGCATCGAGATCGAGCAGCGCGTATGGAATCTTCTCGTCAACGGTACCGAGCGAGTCCTGGTACTTGCACTCGATCGCGATCGCCTTGCGATCATCGGGGCGCACCACGAACACGTCGATGCAGCGGTCCTTGCCGATCACCGTCTTGCCGAGTGAGATCTCGACGTAGACCACGAGACCCTGCGACGCGTAGTTGTGATGGATGTAGCTCGCGATCAGATCGCGATACTGGTTTCCGGTCATCGTCTTCGGAGCAAGCGGGCTCGCCGCGGCCTTGCTCGCAGCCTTGCCCTTGATCGCCTTCGCACCGCTGGTCACGGTCTTGAGGCTCGCGACGCTCGGCACCTTTGCACCGCCGATGGCAGCCTTGAGGACGAAGGGAGCGATCGTCTTGCCGGAACTGCCCGGTGGCTTTTGCACCGCCATTTCAGAGCGTCAATCCCAGTTGCGGGGCTGCCTCGTCCTGCTGCATCGAGCGCTCACCCTCAAGAGCGCCGGCTTCGAGCAGGCGCGATTTGGTGATCTCCATCGCCTCCGTACAGAGATCGTTGCCGCGAAAATCGCGACCGTTGCGGATCGCGGCGACACCGACCGAGCCCGAACCCATGAAGGGATCGATCACGAGCTGGTTCGTATCGGTGCTCTGCTTGATGAGCACCTCGCTGACCTCGGGCGGCTTCTCGGCGGGATAGCCACCGTTGATCCGCTTGGCCTGCAGGATGTCGGCGACGCCGAGGTCGAGCAGCTTGCGCTTGCCCTTCTCGAAGAAGAGCACGCACTCGTAGCGGGCACGGTAGTGATATCCCATGCCGATCTGCAATTTATCCCAGATCAGCGGCTTCCAGAATTTGAAGCCGGCAGCCTCGGCGAGGGGCTTCGCGACGAACATCGTCTCGGGATCGCAGAACAGATAGAAGTGCGTGTCCTTCTTGAGGACTCGATAGATCTCGGTGAACAGCTCGGGGAACCGCGAGTTCGGGAAGATCGAGAACCAATCGTTGCTCGACGCCTTCGAGTGCTTGAGGCGCGTGGTGGTGCCGATCGCGCGATGCTTCTCGAGGGATTCGTACGGCGGATCGGTGACGACCAGATCGACCGAGGCGTTGGGGAGCGTTCGCAGCCAGGCGACTGCATCGCCTTGGGTGAGCTGGAAGCGTGACTGAGACATGCGCTGACCCTCTCATGATGGTCTGACAATCCGTTCAGTGCGACGTTCGCAGCGCACGTCTGGCGCGTTGCATCAGAGGGGAGGCGTAGAATCGTGGCGTGGCCGAGCCTGCGATTCCGACAACGCACCCCCCGACGGATGCGTTGAACCCACTGTTCACAGTGGTGGAGCTCGACTTCAAGACGAAGGAACACAAGCGAATCGGACTCGGCGAGTTCAGGGCAGCGATGGAAGCCGGCAAGTTTGTCTGGATCGACGTCGACATCGGACAGAGCGAAGAGGCGCGTCGGCTCCTCACAAGCCTGAACCTGTGCGAGCCCGAGATCGTCGACGACGCGATGGGCCGCGAGCCCGCGACACAGATCGCGCGCTACGACGACTACATCCATCTGGTGCTCTCGGGCTGCCGCCTGTCCGGACACAAGTTCGATCTCGAGCGCGTCGACGCGATGATGGGCGAGCGCTACCTGCTCACGCTCCACAAGGGCACGCCCGTGTTCCTCGAGGCGGTTCAGAAATCGTACATCGTCGACTTCAAGCGGTTCGCGCAGAGCCCGAGCTTCTTGCTCTACGAGCTGTGGGATCACCTGATCGACAACTATCTCCACGTGCACAAGAAGTTCGAGGAGCGCGTCGAAGGGTTGCAGGCCCAGCTCATCGGCGACGTCAACGACAACGTGTTCAGCCACGCCAGCGAGCTCGGCTCGGATCTCCTGCACCTGCGCAAAGTGGTCCTGCCCGCCCGCGCGGTGCTCACCGATCTCTCGACGCGCAAGTCACCCTTCGTGAGCGAAGCAACACAGCCGTACCTCGGCAACATGGTCGGCACGATCGAGCGCGTGCTGCAGGACGTGCTGGTCGACCGCGATATTCTCGCCGGCTCCCTCAACAACTACATGTCCCTCGTCGCGCACAAGACGAACCAGGTGATGAGCAAGCTGACGGTCGTCAGCATCATCTTCCTGCCGTTGACGTTCTTGTGCGGCGTCTACGGCATGAACTTCAACGTGATCCCCGAGCTCCAGTGGGAGCACGGTTACCTCTACTTCTGGGGCACGGCAGGCGCGCTCGTGATCGGCCTGCTCTGGTTCATGAAGAGAAACAAGCTTCTCTAGGTCTCCTTCGCGAGCTCGTAGCTGATGCTGACGTCGAGCGTGAGCGGCTGCAGCGAGCCAGCGAGCGCGACGGCACCGCCGCTATCCATCGACGCCACGGCGTTCGACGGGAAGTACTGCGACGACCACATATAGCCGCCCGGGTTTTCGGCGACGGCGGTGATGCGGCCGAGCTTGATGCCGAGCGTGCTGGCGGTCTGCTCTGCCTTCGCCTTCGCGGCGGCGAGCGCCAGGTCGCGCACCTTCTTCTTGAGCTCCGGCAGATCGCTGCGACGAAATGCCGTCGACATCGAGGTCGCACCGGCCGATGCGGCGGCATCCATCATGTCGCCGATCTTGGTGAAGTCTTTCGTGGTCGCGGTGATCGTGATCTGCGAGCGATAGGTCCGCACGCGCAGCGTGGCCCAGCCCTCCGGGTTCGGCGCGTAGATTGGATCGAGCTGCAGGCTCGACAGCTTCACCTGGCCGGTCTCGATCCCGATCTTCTGCAACGCCGCAACGAGGGCGAGCTTCTTCGTTTCGAGCGCCCGCACGGACGTGCCCGGTACGCTGTGGTCGGTCGAGATCGTGATGGTCAGGTCGGCGCAGTCGGGGCTCACCTCGAGCGTCGCCTGACCGGTGACGGCCATCACGCCAGGACGAGCGATCTCGCCG
>JBBQFU010000149.1:0-22087 GCA_038322185.1 Haliangiales bacterium | reverse complement strand
GTAGCTCCTCGACCGCTTTGGTGCCGCGGCGGCATCTCACGGCCACTGAGCCGCCGGGGTCGTGATAAAACACGATCCGGGTGGCTGTCGACGTTCCGTCTGATCACGAGATCATTCACGCAATCGCGGATGATCTCCCGGTAGGCTTGTGGGTCGCTCGCGCGCCGGGCGGTGAGTTCGTCTATGCGAACCGCCGCTTCGCGGAGATCATGGGGCAGGGCGGTCGCGACGATGCGGCCGTCGGTGGCTACTCGGAGCCCTACGGGATCCTGACCCGTGCAGGCAAGCCGTATCCCGAGGAGCGGATGCCGTTCGTTCGCGCGATCCACGAACGCCAGGTCGTGGTCGTCGACGACCTCATGATCCGGCGGCCAGACCGCAGCGTCGTGATGGTCCGCGCGTTCGGCCGGCCGGTGATGAACGCGGCCGGCACGATCACGCATGTCGTGATCGCGTTCTTCGATGTCACACGCGAGGCGGAGGCCGAGGCGGCACGCGCCGAGTCCGACAAGCGCTTGCAGCGCGCGCAGCGCCTCGAGGCGATCGGCACCCTGGCCGGTGGCATCGCCCACGACTTCAATAACCTGATCTTCGGCATCAAGCTGCTCGCGGCCGAGCTCGCAACAAGCGAACAGGAGCCGCACAAGCTGACGTCGCTGAAGATGATCGACGAGATCACCGAGCGCTCCGCGATGCTGACCCGATCGCTACTCGGCTTCGCGCGCCGTGGCGTGCATCGCTCCGTGCCCGTCGCAGTCAACGACATCGTCCAGTCGATGCGCGAGCTGCTCACTCGCACGATGACCGGTGTCGACATCTCGTTCTCTCTCGACGCGCGCGATCGGGGCACCGTGATCGGTGACGAATCGCAACTCGAGCAGGTCGTGATGAACCTGGTCGTCAACGCGCGCGATGCGGTGAGCTCCCATGCGGGAACCGGGCGCGTGGTCGTTCGCACGCGGACAGAGGGCGAACAGGTCGTGCTCGAGGTCTCCGACGACGGCCCGGGCATTGCGGCCGACTTGCGCGAGCGCGTATTCGAGCCGTACTTCACGACCAAGACCACCGGCTCGCACAAGGGCACCGGCCTCGGCCTCGCCACGGTGTTCGGTATCATCGAGACGCACAAGGGCACGATCGAGATCGATGCCGGCATCGGCGGTAAGGGCGCCACGCTGCGCGTCTCGCTGCCCAGGGCCCACGAACGCGCGCACAAAGCCGCGGCCGTCGAGGTCGAGGAGCCCGCGCCCGGCACCGGAACGATCCTCGTCGTCGACGACGACAACCTGGTCCGCCGGGCCGTCGCGACCACGCTACGCGGTCTAGGCTACTTCACGTTCGAAGCGGCGAGCGGCCGCGAGGCAGTGGAGCTGTACCGCAAGCATCACTCCATCATCCGCGCGGTCGTGCTCGACGTGATCATGCCCGGCATGAGCGGCGGTGCGACCTACAAGGCGATGCGCGAGGTCGATCCTGCGGTCGCCGTGCTGTTGATGTCGGGCTACACGATGAACGAGGACGTGCAGGCACTGCTCGACGGCGGCGCCGGTGGCTTCGTGATGAAGCCGTACTCCGTCGAGGTGCTCGCCCGCTCGCTCGCGAACGTGATCAACTCGGCGCCTTCGCGGTAACGAGCCAGCACGACGACGACGCCCACACCGTGCCGTCGAGCCGGATGTTCTCCTCGATCGCCTTGCGCATGTTTTCTTCGAGCTCGCCGCGGCGGTCCACGGCGGCTTGACCCGCGAGCCGGATGATCTCGCCGGCGGGGCCGAGCGTGACTGCGAAGTCGAGCGCCTCACGGACGCTGTGGCCGACGAGGACAGCCGCGTCGCTGCGCAGGAATGCGATGTCGGTGAAACCGGCGCCGGCCATCTGATCGCTGACCAGGTCGGCGCTCGCCATCGAGAACGGGCCGGGGCCGCACGTGACCTGATCACCTTTCGGTGGGTCGCCGAACATCTCGCGCGCGACGACCTCGGCATCGTAGAAGCAGCGGTTCGCTTCGCGCTTGCGCCAGGTCACCATGCATAGAGTGCCGCCGGGCTTCAGCACCTTGCGGATGTTGCGGAGCGCAAACACGGGGCTGTTGAAGAACATCGTTCCCATGCGTGAGAACGCAGCGTCATAGGGCCCGCCCGGGACCTCCGACTCGACGTCGGCGACCACGTAGCTCACGTTGGTGCGGTCACCCACCTCGCTGCGCGCGACCTCGAGGAACCGAGCCGCAGCGTCGACACCGGTGACGTGTCCCTGCGGGCCGAGGCGGTCGGAGAGCTCCAGCGTGCTGTCACCGAAGCCGCACCCGATATCGACGACGCGGCTCCCCGGCGGCGGCGCGAGATGCGCGATCCCGCGCGTACCGTGGATGCCGAGTGCGTCGCTCACCCGCTGGCGGAACGCGACGAACTTGTCGAACAGGACGGTGTTCCAGGCCTCGATCGCCTCGCGATTTCCGGGGAGGGTGTCGGTCATGCTTCGACGTTAGCTCAGTTGCGCCACTTGCGTGGGTCAAGTCTGAGCTCGAGCCCCGACGACAGGAAGATGGCTCGATAGTCGGTGTTCTCGTGCAAGCCGAACCTCGCGTGGAGGCGGAAGTATCCCGCGCCCTCGTCGGAGAAGCCGCCCCATGCGAGCGACAGGTCGGCGATCGGTCCGGTGCCGGCAGTCGAGTCCTCGAGTGCAGCGGCGTGCGTCTGGCCGATCATCAGCGTCGAGAAGAACCCGGTCCGCGTCGACCGGCCTCGCTTGCCTTTCGTGTGATCGAACCGAACGCCGAACAGGAGCGCCTGGTGGATCACGCGATCGCGCTCGTCGCCCGGGTACAGCATGAGGTCGGCGCGCGCAGCGAGATCGAACCGCGACAGCACGTGGTAATAGGCCTCGAATCCAAGGCCGGTCGCGAGGAAGCCGAGCTTTCCGGTGACGCCGTAGCCTCCGAGCGGGACGGCGAGGCTGAGCGCGATCCGCGACGAGCGCTCGGCGGTCTTTCCGCCGCAATCGCTGCTCTCGTCAAACTCCGGTCCACTTCCGATGAGAAAGCCCAGGTGCGCCAGGACCATCGTGGCGTCCGAGGCACCGCCAAAGCCCTGCACGACGCGCAAGCCCAGACGCACGATCGACAGCTGGAACGCGAGGTCTGCACCGGCCGCGGGTCCGGCCTCGTCCGCTTGCGAGCGCGTCGCGAGGTAGCCGCCGAGCAGATCGAGCCGGACCGAGCGGACCAGATCCTCGAACGGTACGAAGTCGAGGAAGAAGCTCGGTCCAGCAAGCGCGGAGAACCGGGTGACGAGGCCGGTCGACACGTTGTCCGTGCCATTGCCGTCGGTGTCGATCGCCTCGTCGCGTCCGCTCGAGCGGTCGACGCGCGCGACGGCGCCGATGCGGCCCGCGATCCGTAGCCGCGCCTCGATGCCGAGCGACCACGCGTAACCGTCGTTGGGGTACTTGCTGCGCTGATAACCAGTGCCCCAGTCGAAGCCCAGGCCGAGCCGCTGCGACCGCTTGCGCGAGACGTAGCGGTTGCAGTTCTCTGGCCATGCGACGACGTCGACGCGCGCGTCGTCGGGAAGCGCGACCGTGCAGCGATCGGCGATGCAGCGCAACGCGCGGGTCGTGTTCGTCAGGCATGCACCCTGATTCGTGTGACACAGCGCGGCGGCGACGAGGGCGACGTCCGCGTCGGACAGCGCGCCGATGCGGGCGAGGGCCGGCGTGCGGCGACGGAGGTCGACCAATGTCGCGTACTCCTCGCTGGTCAGCGGATCGGAGAGCACGACCTCGGCAAGTGCGGGTGCGACCGCGCGCACGTCGATGAGCGAATACAGATCGATGAGCGCGTCGCCGCGCGTGCATTCATCGCACGGCACGGGCTGCGCACCGGCGGGCGCCACCGCGACCGCGAGCATGACCGCGAGGCTGCGCAAGGCCGCTCGCATCAACGGATCTCGAATCCGATCTCGAAGACGAGCGAGGTCCCGCGCGTGTCGTCGGTGAGCGACTGCTGGAGGCGAGCGCCGAGCGTGGCCGGCATCGCGCGCGGCACGAGCTCGAGCGTCAAGTCGCCGGCGACAGCGGCACGGTCCCAGGTCGATTCCATCGCGCTGCTGCCATAGCGAAGCTCGACGCGCGGGGCGAGGGTCGCCGCGACCTCGAACTTGCGCGTGTCGAGGATCCGGCGCGTGATCCCGATACTCACGCCGACCCCGCTGAGCTCCTCGTCGGGATCGTCGCGTCCGGTCCAGTCAATGCGCGTCACGACCGCGGTGGCGGCGGCGACGCGGTAGGTCCGATAGAAGCCAACCTCGAGGATCGCGCTCTCGGTGCCGTAGACGTCGGATCCGACGCCGAGGTGTAGGCCGGTCCGGTTCTCCTTGCCGACGATGTCGGGCCCACCGCCCTTCGCGGTCGCGCGCCTGCGCTCGGCTGCCGAGGCGCCTTCCTCCTCCCACCGGGTCTCGAGCTCGGCGCGGATGCGGTCTTCCTCGAGCTGCACGAGCAGCTTGCCAATTGCCTCGGCGCGCGTCGGAGAGCGCCGGGCAATGCCCTCGAGGATGGTCCTGGCGCTTCCAAAGTCCTTGCGACTGACGTGCGAGCGCGCGAGGGCGAGGCCGAGCGAGTCGTCGGCGGGGACGCGCTGGTAGAGCTCGACGAGCACGTCGTGATTCTGGCGGCTTCCGATGCGTGCGTGATGAGCGGCGAGCAGGTAACCGGCGGGAATGTCGCCGCGCTTGAATGCGAACCGCCACCTCGCCAGCGTCGATGCGAGGTCCATGTTGCCAGGTGATTGCGAGTGCCCGAGCACGCGCACCAGCAAGTGACGCTCGCGCTCTCCTTCCTCGCGCGTGGCGTGACTGACCAACGCGACGGCACGCCGCGCGTCCTCGGCGGCGTCGGCATACTTGCCGAGCTCGTCACTGGCTTGCGCTCGGCCGCGCAGCGCGCGCGGGTTGGTGCCGTCGAGATCGATCGACTTGGTGTAGGCCGCCGCCGCTTCGACCCACAGCTCGTGGGTCGCGAGGATCTCGCCGTGCCGCAGGTGTGCAGCGGCGGTGCCCAGCTTCGCGAGCTTGTCCCACGAGGAGCGCGCTTTGTCTTGGTTGTCCGCGCGCCAGTACGCCTCGCCGAGGACGATCACGTGATCGAGGTCGTGTGGCTCGAGCGCGACGACTGCCTCGTACTCGACGAGGGCGCGCAGCGGTTGGTCCCATTGATCGTAGAGCGCCGCAACGGTGACGCGCACGTTGACGTTGCTCTTGAGGCGCTTCGACAGCTTCTCGAGCGTTGCGTACGCCTTGTCGGGCGCCGTTGGGTGGTAGCGCTTCGCGAGCGTGATCTGGAGCTCCGCATCTCCCGGCGCGACTCGGGCTGCGGCCTCGTGCTGAGCGAGCGCCTCGTCGGGACGCAGCTTGTCGAGCAGCGTGATCAGCTTGCGCTGGGTGGCGACCTCGGTCGGTGCCTTCGCGACCGCGCGCCTGTACGCGATCAGCGCACGCTCGTCGTCGAATGCCTCCTGATAGAGCGCCCCGAGCATGTCCCACTCGAAGTGTCCACGCGCGCGCTCGGGCCAGCGCTTCTCGAGCAGCGCGATCGCGTTAGGTAGCTGGTGCCGGCGCCGCTCGGTGTCGATGATGCGCATCACGATCTCGGTGCCGAGGTAGAAGCCGCGCGGTACCTTGTCGAGCGTGCGCACGTACTGCGCGATCGCGTCGTCGGTGCGGCCGAGGCGATCGAGCGCCGCGCCCTGGTTCATCATCGCGATCAGCCGGCGCTCCGGGTCGGTGGTCAGCAGCTTCTCGGCGGTGCCGAAGCTGGCGTGGGCGTCGGTGGCCTTGCCCGCGGCAAGCTGCGCGGTTCCGCGCTCCAGCCACAGCCCGCCATTCCTGGGCGACAGCGCGATCAGCTCGGCGTACGCGATGTCCTGCGTGGCGGCGTCGTTGGCGCTCTTGGCCGCGGTGAGCAGCTTCATCAGCGCGGCCCGCTTGTCCCGCGGCGTGGCTGCGAGGCTCACGGCGCGCTGGAAGGCGTCGCGTGCCGCCGCGGCCTCGGTCACGAGATCGCCGTACGCGATCCAGCCGCGTGCATCCTTGTCGTTGATCTTGAGCGCGCGCTTCCACAGCGCGAGCGCCTCCGAGCGGTTCGCCTGCGTGAGCCGCGCGAGCACCACCAGTGCTGCCCAGTCTTCGTTCGCCTCGATCAGCGCGCGGTACTCGGCCTCGAGCATCGCGACCTTGCGATAGCGCTTGTACATCGCGACGAGCTGGCGCAGCGCGCCGGCATCGTGAGGATCGCGTGCCAGCAGCGCCTTGTAGCGGCGCACGACGGTGGCGTCGAACGGATCGCGCTGGACGCCCCAGTCAGGCTGAGCGACCCCGCGTGCCGGTGCGAGCGCAAGGCCCAACGCCAGCACTGCGACCCAACGCATACCGGTAGTAGACGGCCAGCTCGACCCCACGGTTGCACCCGGATGCCGCATTCGCCGAGGTTTGCCGGGTGCTGGGAGGATATGCGTTAAACGCGCCAGCGCCACGCCTGATGGTACCGTGGATCACGTGATCGCAGTCGAAGGTGCGGGCGGCTGGCGTCGCTGGTTCACTGCTGATCCGAGCATCACCAGCATCGGCGACCGCAGGACCATCGAGCTGGTCTCGTTCCTGGTCGTGATGATGTCGGTGGTATCGACGGTTGCCGTCGTCGTCGCCCTGTTCGTCGCACGCGCCTATGTGATGTCGCGCCTCCCGGTCCTGCTCGGCTTCCTTGGCCTCTACGTGGTGCTGTTCGCGGTGAACCGAACCAAGCACCATCGAATTGCCGCCATCGCGCTGTGCGCTGCGCCCCTTGCTTTGAACCTGAGCGTCGGCGTGGCGGACGCCAAGGATCCCGCGTGGTACGCGTTCGTGCCCGTCAGCGTGATCCTTGCGGGCACGCTGTTGCCGCTGCGAATGGCGGTCGTGATCGGCGTCCTGTCCGTGGCCGGGACCGCTGCGATCGTGTTCGTCCACGACGACTACGCGACGTCGCATGGCTGGCTTGTGCTCACCTGCGTCACACTTGTGTGTGCGATCTTGCTGGGCCTCGCGCGATTCCGCAGTCGCGTCGAGAGCGAGCGCATCGCCGAGGTGGAGCGGCTCGCCAGGCAGCTATCAGCCACGGAGCGGCTCGAGTCGATTGGTCAGTTCGCCGGCGGCGTGGCGCATGACTTCAACAATCTGCTCACGGTGATCATCGCGAGCGCGGACCTCGTTCGTCGCGGTCGTGATGTGCCCAAGTTCATCGATGCAATCGACGATGCCGCCACGCGCGCAGCGGCCCTCACCAGGCAGCTGCTCGCGTTCACCCGCAATCGCGCGAGTGTTCGGACGCCGCTCATCGTTGACGACATGCTGCGGGATATGGATCCGCTGCTGCGGCGTCTCATTCCCGAGAACGTGGAGCTCGTGCTCGACCTCGGCGTGTCGTGGGCCATCGAGGTCGACGAGAGCCAGCTGCAACAGGTCATCCTGAATCTCGCGGCGAACGCCCGCGATGCGATGCCCAGCGGCGGGAAGCTGCGCCTCAGCACGAGCGAGGTGTCCCCTGACAGCGTGCGGATTGCCGTGAGCGATACTGGCTTCGGCATGGATGCGGCAACTCGCACGCGCGCGTTCGAGCCGTTCTTCACGACCAAGCCAGCGCATGTGGGTACGGGACTTGGGCTTGCGACGGTGGCTGCCAACATCCAGCAAGCGGGTGGGACCGTCGAGCTGTCGAGTACACCCGGCGCGGGCACGACCGTGACGATCGTGATCCCGCGCACCACCAAGGTGCCCGAGCGTGCGCACGTCCCCACGTCGACGCTGGCTGGACCGGTGCGGGGAGTGGCGCTCCTCGTCGAGGATGATCCGGACGTTCGCAGCACGACAAAGCACATCTTGCGCGAGCTCGGTCTGATGGTCGTGGTCGCGGCGAATGCAGGTGAGATTCCACGTGCGCTCAAGGACGCACCGGGCCGGCTGCAGATCGTCGTCAGCGATGTCGTGATGCCGGGGAAGACCGGTCTCGTCGTCGTCGAGGAGTTGCGCGCGTCCCATCCTGGGCTCGCCGCCGTGTTGATCTCCGGATACTCCGAGGACGATGTCGCGGCGATGGCGGTCCAGCCGCACACGCGGTTCGTGGCCAAGCCGTTCACGGCTGCCGCGTTGATGGCCGCGGTCAGCGAGCTGCTCACCGAGCGCGTGGTCGACGCTGACGCGAGCTAGGGCTTCGCGCCGATCGAGACGAGCCAGTCCGCGAGCTCGTCGGCGTGACTTCGGCGTGCCGCGCCGAGCGGTGTCAAATGATCCCAGGGCGTGCGCCAGTTGCGGTCAGCGCCGCGCGCGAGCAAGTACTCCGCGGCGGTGCGCTGCCCACCGTGACACGCGCACCAGAACGCGATCGTGGTGTCGTTGCGATCGGGGGCATCGCGCCCCCACGGATGACGTGCGGCCGGCTGGCCGGCGGCGAAGTGCGCGTCGAGGCGATCGACGAGCCCGAGCGCCGCAGCGTGCCAGACCGCGACCTCGGCGCCACGCTCGACGAGCCGCCGCGCAGCGTTCCACTGTCCAAACGCGACCGCATCGTCGAGCGGTGTGCCGCTGGCGATGACCGCGCCCGCAGCGTCGATGTCTGCACCTGCGTCGAGCAGCGCGTCGAGTGCGTCGATGTCGTCGCTGCTGGCGGCTCCGTGCAATGCGGTCTCCGTCGCGGAGCCGCTGCGAGCGTTGACATCGGCACCCGCCGCGACGAGCGCTGCGATCGACTCGACGACGCGCGGGAAGTGCCCAGGCCAGTCGGTCGTAGCGCCGATCAGCGGATACGAGTACGGAGGCTGATCGCGGCATGCGGCGCGCACGATGGTCGCGCTCGCGAGACCGGGGACCTCGCGGAGGACCCGCACCAGCTCGTCGATGTCGCCGCGGCGGATCGCGGCGATTGCGGTCCCGGCCGGTGGCTCGTTCTCGATCTGCGTCGACACCCAGTGATGGTACGCGGTTATGATGGAGTCGACCATGTTGCCCGAAGGACCGCGCTCTCCCGCGCTCGTGCAGATTGCACGGTGGGTCGCCCAGCCGCTGCAGCTCCTCGAAGAGTGCAAGCTGCGCTACGGCAGCGTGTTCTCGCTCAACGCGCCGCGCGAGGGCCGGTTCGTGATCGTGTCCGACCCCGAGCTGGTCAGGCAGGTGTTCAAGGCGCCGACCGATGTGCTGCTCGCGGGCGTCGGCAACGCAACGATCCTCGAGCCGCTGTTCGGGAAGGCCTCGTTGCTCACGCTCGACGGTGACGAGCACCTGCGGCAGCGCCGGCTGCTGATGCCCGCATTTCACGGCGAGCGCATGAAGCTGTATGCGAGCGTGATGCGCGAGATCACCGAGGCGTCGATCGAGTCGTGGCCGGTCGGCCAACCGTTCTCGCTCCACGCGTACATGCAGTCGATCACGCTCGACGTGATCTTGAAGACCGTGTTCGGTCTCGCCGATGCCGGTCGCAGCGTCCGCCTGCGGTCCGCACTCGTCGACTTGCTCGACGTCGCTGCCAATCCGTGGCTGTTGTTCTCGGGCATCGTCGGCATCGATCCGTTCAAGCACTCGTGGCTGCGGATCTCCAAGCTCAAGAAGAGCGTCGACGACGAGCTCTACGCGATCATCGCCGAGGCACGACGTGGCGGCGGGGCAGGGGACGATGTTCTCGCGATGATGCTCGCCGCTCGCGACGACGCGGGCGACGGCATGACGGATGTGGAGATCCGCGATCAGCTGGTCACGCTGCTGCTCGCCGGGCACGAGACCACCGCGACCTCGCTCGCGTGGACGTTCGACCAGCTGCTCGCGCACCCGGACGTGCTCGAGCGACTGCGCACCGATCTTGCCGCCGGGCGCGACGAGTATCTCGATGCGGTGATTCGCGAGACGCTACGCGTGCGGCCGATTGTCCCGCTCGTCGGGCGCTATGTCGCCAAGCCGTATCAGCTCGGGCGCTGGCTGCTGCCCGCGGGAACGCGCGTCGCGCCGTCGATCTACCTGCTTGGCCGTCGCCCGGATGAGTATCCCGAGCCCGCGCGTTTCTTGCCCGACCGCTGGCTTGGTCAGAAGCCCGATCCGTTCACCTGGATCCCGTTCGGTGGCGGCACGCGGCGCTGCATCGGCATGGCGTTCGCGCAGTTCGAGATGCGCATCGTGCTGCAGACGATCGTGCCGCGCATGCGGCTCTCGCTCGTCGACGGCCAGGCCAAGGTCGTGCGCCGCGGCATCACGCTCGCACCGTCGGGCGGTACGCGGGTGATCGCCACGCGCGCCCGCGCCGCTGCCAGTGCCGCCTGACCGGCCGGGTTCCGAGCTAACCCGCGAGCAGCGCCGCGTGATGACGCAGGTGATCCTCGACGAACGTCGCGATGAAGTAATAGTTGTGATCGTAGCCCTCGTGCCGGCGCAGCGTCAGCGCCTGGCCGGCCGCCGCCGCCGCCGCCTCGAGCCGCTCGGGCCGCAATTGCGGATCGAGGAACTTGTCGGCCAGACCGTGATCGACGAGGAGCGGCGTGGCGACCTTGCGGCCGCTCTCGAGGAGCGCCGCCGCGTCGTGTGCCCGCCAGGCCGCGCGATCCTCACCGAGATAGCGCGTGAAGGCGAGCTCTCCCCACGGTACTTCACTCGGCGCGCAGATCGGCGCGAGTGCCGAGCAGCTCGTGTAGAGGCTCGTCGTGAGCGCGAGCGTGAGTGCACCGTGGCCGCCCATCGAGTGGCCAAAGATGCCGCGGCGCTCGGTCGCGATCGGGAACAACGCCTCGACCTCGGTGCGCAACTCCTCGGTCACGTAGGTGCGCATCTGGTACGCGTCCGACCACGGCGCCTGCGTGGCATCGAGGTAGAAGCCGGCACCCTGGCCGAAGTCCCAGCGCTCGTCGTCGCCGGGAAACCGGGCGGTGCGCGGGCTCGTATCGCAGGTCACGATCGCGAGGCCGAGCTCGGCGGCGATGCGCTGTGCGCCGCCTTTGATCGCGAACGTCTCCTCGGTGCAGGTGAGTCCGGCGAGGTAGTAGAGCGCGGGGACGCGCGCGCCCGCGAGCGCCTGGGGCGGCAGGTAGACCGAGTACTTCATCGGCCCCGCGCACGCGTTGCTGGTGTGCTCGTAGAAGCCCTGCTCACCACCGAAGCAGCGATGCACGCTACGTGTCGTGGGCATCAGAACTCGATCACGGTGCGGATCGACGTGCCTTCGTGCATCAGATCAAACGCGTCGTTGATGTTCTCGAGCGGCAGCTTGTGGGTGATCAAGCGATCGATCTCGATCTTCTTGTCCATGTACCAGTCGACGATCCGCGGCACATCGGTGCGGCCACGCGCGCCGCCGAACGCCGAACCTTTCCACACGCGCCCGGTGACCAGCTGGAATGGCCGCGTCGAGATCTCCTGACCCGCACCGGCGACACCGATGATGACGCTGACGCCCCAGCCGCGGTGGCAGCACTCGAGCGCCTGGCGCATCAGCGTGGTGTTGCCGACGCACTCGAAGCTGTAGTCCGCGCCGCCACCGGTGAGCTCGACGAGATGCGCGACGAGGTCACCCTTGATCTCCTTCGGGTTCACGAAGTGCGTCATGCCGAAGCTGCGGCCGAGCGCCTCCCGCGCAGGGTTGATATCGACGCCGACGATCTGGTCGGCACCGACGAGCTTGGCGCCTTGCACGACGTTGAGGCCGATGCCACCGAGGCCGAACACCACGACCTTCGCGCCCGCTTCGACCTTTGCGGTGTAGAGCACTGCACCGATGCCGGTGGTGACGCCGCAGCCGATGTAGCAAATCTTGTCGAACGGAGCGTCGCTGCGGACCTTGGCGAGCGCGATCTCCGGTAGCACGGTGTGGTTCGCGAACGTCGAGCAGCCCATGTAGTGGAAGATCGGCTTGCCGCGCAGCGAGAACCGGCTGGTGCCGTCGGGCATCAGGCCCTTGCCCTGGGTCGCGCGGATCGCGGTGCACAGGTTCGTCTTGCGCGACAGGCACGACTTGCAGGTGCGGCACTCCGGCGTGTAGAGCGGGATCACGTGATCGCCCGGCTTGAGCGTGGTGACGCCAAGGCCGACCTCGACGACAACACCCGCGCCCTCGTGGCCGAAGATCGCGGGGAACAGTCCCTCGGGATCGCCCCCGGAGCGGGTGAACTCGTCGGTGTGGCACACGCCCGTGGCCTTGATCTCGACGAGAACCTCGCCAGCCTTCGGGCCCTCGAGATCGACCTCCTCGATCACGAGGGGCTTGCCAGCTTCGAACGCGACCGCTGCGCGAGTCTTCATGCGCGGCAGGCTAGCGCGAAACCGACATTGCGTGCGGTCCATGGTATTGCGAGGGCGTGAACAAGCTGACGTTGATCTCGGTGGGGTTTGCAGTGCTCGCCGGATGCAAGGGCAAGGAAGCCGGCAAGCCACCTCCGCAGACAGGTTCAGGCCAAGGATCCGGCGACGCGCGCTGGGTCGAGAAGCTGCCAACGGTCACCGCGGGGGACACCCAGCTGCTGATCCAGTTCGCGATCGGTCTGGTGCGAATTGGCGCGGATGGCTCGATCGTCGTCGCAACCGCACCGACGGCCGCACCGGCGGATCCGCGGGCGCCTGGTGATCCGTTCGGTGCCGCCAAGGCGATTCCCGTCGCCGGGCTCGGCGAGGCGCTCGGACTGCCGCCGATCGTGCCGCGCCCCGAGAGCGCCTTCGGCGTGATCGAGAGCACCGGCTCCGCCGGTTCGGACGCCGCCGAGAATCCCGCCGATGTCGCGTTCGCGCGGCTCGGTCATCCGGTAGCCGCGGGCGGTGCACCCCTGCCGCCGAAGCGCGCGACCACGGCGTTCGCGCTGATCCACGCCAACGATGTCAGCGGTGGCGTGATGGTGTTCGCCGATGCGACTGCATCGGCCGGGACGCTCGTCGACGTGCTCGCGCAGACCGGTGGCTTTCTCGCGGTGCGGAACGGCACCAAGCTCGCCGCGCTGCCGCTCGCACTCGATCGCCATGCACCCGCGCCGAACGCGCCGCACAAGGCGTGGTTCGAGGTGCGCCTCGGTCCGACGATCGAGCTCGAGGCCGTGCCGGGTAAGCCGATTCCCGTCGAGTCGATCGCCAAGCTCGGCGAGATCACCAAGGCCGCAGGCGCGACCGCGGTTGATCTTCTCGTCGGTCCCGATACCAAGGTTCAAGATGTGGTTGCGGCAGTCGAGCAGCTGCGTGCGGTGAACATCGAGGCGATCGGCCTCGGTCGCGCGCCCGGCGCCGACAGCGGCAAGCGCGGCGATCAGGGACCGCGCGTGCTCGCGTGGGATTTCTACATGGCCGACGTCGACCAGACGGCGACCGAGAAGTTCCAGGCTGCACTCGATCCGACCTACGAGCCGATGCGTGAGTGCTATCGCGCCGCACTCGCCAAGACGCCCGACCTCGGCGGGACCGCGCAGCTCGCGGTATTCGTCGCGGCCAACGGCAAGGTCAGCGGCGCCGAGGCGGCAGGCGTGCCGCCCGCGTTGATCGCGTGTGCGGTCACCGCTGCCAAGGCCGCGACATTCCCGACGGGCGGAACGGCTGGCGCGAAGGTCACCGCGAAGCTGGGCTTCTTCCCGCGCTGACCATAGGTCAGCCAGAGTGATACGCTCGGGGGCGATGCAACCGGGAACGCTCGTGGCGGGGAAATACCGCGTCGAGCGCGTGATCGGACGCGGTGGAATGGGCGTGGTCGTCGAGGCCACGCACATCCACCTCGGCACGCAGGTCGCGCTCAAGTTTCTCGCCGAGGAGATGCTCACCGAGCAGACGGCGATCGCTCGCTTCAACCGCGAAGCTCGTGCGTCGGCGCAGCTCAAGAGCGGGCACATCTGCCACGTCTCGGACTACGGCATCGAAGGTAAGTCGCCGTACATCGTGATGGAGCTGCTCGCGGGGACCGACCTCGCGAAGCTGTCGAAAGTCCGTGTCCTCGACGTTGCGACCGCAGCGCTCTACATCAGGCAGGCATGCATCGGGCTCGCCGAGGCGCACGCCGCAGGGATCATCCATCGCGACCTCAAGCCGGGAAACCTGTTTCTCGCCCGGCGCGCTGACGGTAGTCCGCTGATCAAGATCCTCGACTTCGGTGTCGCAAAGGCGCCGACCGGGGAAAACGAGGTCAACCTGACCGGGACGTCGAGCGTTGTCGGTTCGCCGGGCTTCATGTCGCCCGAGCAGTTCCGCTCGAGCAAGTCGGTCGATGGTCGCAGCGATATCTGGTCGCTCGGCGTGATCCTCTACAAGCTCGTATCCGGTCGGCTTCCATTCAAGGCCGACGGGTTCGCCGAGTTCGCGCTCGCGATCACGCGCGATGCGATGCCACCGCTGACCGAGGCGCCGCCGCCGTTCGCCGCGCTCGTCGCATGCTGCCTCGAAAAAGATCCGGCGAAGCGCTTCACGACGGTGGTCAAGCTTGGCGAAGCTCTCGCGCCGTTTGCTGCGGCCGCGCGTCCCTCGCCAGGGCAGATGACGGTACCGCCTAACATGCCCGACGATCTCTCTGGCATCGGCGGTATGGATGGCCCCGATACGAGCGACCACACGCAGGTGCTCGGCGGCATTGCGCCAGGCTCAAAGCCGGTGATCGCCAAGATGCCGGCGCTCGTCCGAGTCCCTGCGCCGGCGGGTGTCGCCGCGGTCGCACCGATCCGTGCTTCCGCGCCAGCGCCGCAACCCCAGCCGTCCACGCCTGCGCATGACAAGGTGACGATGCTTGGGGTCTCGATGGTGTCCGAGGCCAGGGGGCGGACCGGCATGCAGCCCGTGCCGCCGAGTCAGCCCATCGGCCCCGCCAGCGAGACCGTTATGGGCACGTCGGTCCCCGGAAAGCTGTACGTGGTCACGGGGGAGCTCCCCGAAGGAACCGTCGTCGGCGAGTACCGGATCGACAAGAAGATCGGCGAGGGCGGCATGGGGGTCGTCTACGCGGCGACGCATCCGATGATTGGCAAGCGCGCCGCGATCAAGGTCATCAGCGCGAGCCTGGGCACCAATGCGGTCGTGGTCGAGCGATTCGTGCAGGAGGCGCGATCCGTCAATCAGATCGGGCATCCCAACATCGTCGACGTGTTCGCATTTGGCACGCTCCCCGACGGTCGCAGCTACTTCGTGATGGAGCACCTGCTGGGTGAGAGCCTGCGGATGCGGCTGTACCGCGCGTTCATGTCGATTCCCGATGCGATCCAGATCCTCGACGAGATCGCGGGTGCGCTCGAGGCGGCGCACGAGAAGGGCATCGTGCATCGCGACCTCAAGCCCGACAACGTGTTCCTGTCGAACGTGCGCGGTGGCTTCATCCACGTGAAGCTGCTCGACTTCGGCATCGCGAAGCTCATCACCGAGGGCGGCATCGCGAAGACGAATACCGGCGAGCTGATGGGCACCCCAGGCTACCTCTCACCGGAGCAGGCCCGCGGCAAGAACGTCGACGCGCGCACCGATATCTATGCCCTCGGCGCGATGATGTACGAGATGATCACCGGCCGGCTCCCGTTCATCGCGGAAGCGCCGATGGACATCGTGATGATGCACATCACCACGCCGCCGACGCCGCCGAGCCACTACAAGGCCGACATTCCGGCGCTGCTGGAGCAGACGCTGCTCGCCATGCTTGCGAAGGATCCGGCACAGCGGCCCACGCTCGCCCACGTGCGGAACGTCTTCGCGGAGCTCGTCGCGACCGGTCAGGTCCAGCTCGAAGCAGGCAGCACAGCGACATTTCGTTCCGATCTCAAGAGTCGACCGGCCTCGTCGCCGCGCCACCAGGTCATCCCCAACGCGCCGTCGCCGGTCGCCCCGTCCCCCGGCAGCATCACCGGACGCCGTCGTGTGGTCTCGCCAAGCGAACAGCCGACCGCGCTCGCGTTTGTCCCGGGCCTCGAGACGCTCGTGCCTAGCGATCAGGGCAAGACGCGTGTCGCGGATGTGGTGAGCCCGCCCCGCAAGTCGCGCGTCGGGCTTGCGCTTGCGCTCGTCCTGCTCGTCGGCGTTGGCGTCGCGGTCACCGTGCTCGCGCTGCGGAACCCGGGCGGTTACGCCGCCAACGATGCCGGCGTAGCGCTTGTGACCGTGACTGCAAGTGACGCTGCGGCCCCGCTCGCGATGTCACCCGATGCGGTCACCTTGGAGCCAGCCGCGCTCGTCGACGCGGGGGCCGACGCATCGCTCGACGCGGGGCCCGTTCTGCGCGAGGTAGTGATCACCACGAACAATTCGGGCGCGATCATCGAGATCGATGGGGTCACCGTTGCATCGGCGAGAGGTGTCGCGAAGCTCTCGCTCGCTGATGGTCCGCACCACGTCGTGGTCAGCGCCGCCGGGCACGCGAAGACCAACAAGACGTTCGACGTTGGCGAGTCGGCGACGTCGCTGACAATCAAGCTCGCGACGAAGCGGGCACAGCGTCCCGGCACTGGCTCGGCTGTACCGGCGCAGGGCTCGAACACATTCAACGATCCGAACGCTCCAATCGATCCGTTCTGAACGCTGGCTACTGGCGATAGCCGACGCCGAACAGCACGTTGATCTCGCGCAGCGAGTCCGCGTACATCCCGTCGGCGCCTGGGCTGAACGCCAGGCCAAAGGGGGACACGGTCGCCGTGACGTTGGGCGTGATCAGATAGTCAGCGCTGACGCCGAACCGAACGCTAGGCAGTGTGTACGAGGCCGCCTCGTACGTCTGCGAGAGCGGGTTCCCCTCGCCAAGACCCGTCAGGGAGACAAAGCCGATACCGAGCTCACCGCGCAATTGGATCTGCGGCGTGACCGGATAGACCGCGGCCGCGACGGCGCGCACACCGAGCATGGTCCCGCGATTCTGGACTCCCATGACTTCGTACGGCAGCGGTGTGTATCCGATGCCGGCGCCTAGCTCGAGCGTGATCGGGCCGACGGGCAGCGGGTAACCGGCGACGATTCCAAAGGCTGGTTGCACGGGCACATCGAGGTCACCGGCAGCGAGCAACGCGACGCCGAAGATCATCCGAGCAGAGACCAGCTTCGGCGGGATCTGGGTGCCACCCTTCGCGATACCGTCCACCGGGCCGCCGTCTTTGGGCTCGCTCGTGATGGGCGTCTCGACGGCTCCAACGGTGACTGCGCCTTGGTCGGGGTTGCTGGCAGAGCCTCCGTCGGGCGTGACCGTTCCTGTCGGTGGCCGCCCGGCCATGCTCTTTTGCTCCTCGAGGAGCTTGTTCATCTCGCTAATCCGCTGCTCGACGTCCGAGCGGTTGCTCGCGTCGGGCTTCAGTCGCAAGTAGGTCGTGTAGAAGTAGCTCGCCTTCTCGTAGTTCTTGTTGAGGCGGTGCGACTGCGCGATGTTGAACAAGAGGCCGGGCGCCGAGGACAGCTCGTATGCCTTCGTGAACGACTCGATCGCGAGATCGAACTTGCCGAGGTTGTACTCGCTGAGTCCCTTCTCGTAGAGCGCCTTGGCCTCGGCCTTTGGGTCGCCAGTCGGTGCGGCACCACCTGGTGCGGGCTGCGGCGCCGGATCCGGTGCGGGCGCGGGTTGTGCCGTGGCAGAGGCAGCGCACAGCAATGTGCCGAGCACGATGGTCTTGTTCATGATCCCCTCCAACCTTGCGCGATCTCAGTTCCCGAAAGGATCGATGGCGTCATCTTTGTGATGCGGCGGCGGCTTTGCCGCGGATCCGGTGCCGGCGGGCTTCGTGGTACCGGTCGGCTTTGTGCCGGTACTTGTTGGCTTGCTCCCCGTTTTCACGCGGTCGAGATTGGCCGCCATGATCACGTGATCGCCCGCCTTGACGTCAATCGCCTGCTCGAACGGATGATGTTTGGGCGCCGTCACGTGGATCGTGTGGCTGCCTTCGTCGTCGACTGGAACTCTGACCTTGCGACCGGTCACGGTGATCGGCTTTCCGTCGACGGTGACGGATGCCTTGTCGACATTGAGCGTGATCTCGATCGAGCCCGCGGGCCTGGTGGGCTCGACGACCGCGGGCTTGGCGGGCTCGACGACCTTGGCGGGCTCGACCACGGCGGGCTTGGACGGCTCCACCGGTGGGGGCGTGGGCGCCGCGGCGACCGGCGCGGCGGCGGGTTTCGCTTCGCGATCTTGGGTCGCAAGGAAGGCGGCGACACCACCAACGAGGACGACCCCGACGATCGCCGCGATCAGCGCCACTGGCTTCTTCTTCTTCGGAATGTCGACGGTCGCCGTCATCGGGAGGGACGGTGCCGGCATGCCGGGCCCCGTGGCGGGCGCCGCGCCTGTGGGCTTGGTACCGAGCGCGAGCGCCGCGGCCATCCCCGGACCCGTCTGGTGCGCAGCACGTGCGACGACCGAACCAAACGCGACCCCGCGTCCGTTGGCGAGCGTGACGAGCCCACTCGTGATGAGCTCCGAGAATGTGGCGCGGACTTCGGCGAGCGACGGCCGGAGCGAGGCGTCTTTCTCCAGCATGCGCGAGATGAGCGCATCGAGTGGAGGCGGGATCTCGGCCCAGAGAGCCGCCGGCTTGGGCGCCGGCTCCGTCATGTGTGCGAGCACGATGTCCATCGCGTTGTCAGCGACGAACGGCAATCGACCGCAGACGATCTCGAACGTCATGCAGCCAAGCGCGTAGACGTCTGTCCGGTGGTCGACGTTCTTGCCGCGCGCCTGCTCGGGGGAGAGGTACCCGGGCGTACCCATCATCATGCCCGTGCGCGTCTTCTGAATGCCGCCGCCGCTGCCAGATCCGTCGGGAGCCGACAGCTTCGCGATACCGAAGTCGAGCAGCTTGACCATCGTGCGTCCGCCGCGCACAGCGGCGAGGTAGACGTTGTCGGGCTTGAGGTCGCGGTGAACGATCTGCTTCTCGTGCGCCGCCTCGAGTGCGTCGGCGACTTGATCGAGGATCTCGATCGCTTCGCCGAGCGGCATCTGAATGCGCTGGATGCGCTCGGCAAGGCTCTCGCCCTGCAGATACTCCATGACGAAGTAATTGCGGCCGTCGGGGAGCTCGCCGAACGCGAACACATCGACGATGTTGGGATGCCCGATCTGATTGACCGAGCGCGCCTCCTGGACGAAGCGATTGACCGCGGATGCGTCGGTGCCAAGCGCGGTGCTGATCACCTTGATGGCGGCGCGCTTGCCGATCATCGGGTGCGTCGCGGAATAGACGGCACCCATGCCGCCTTCGCCGATCTTCTTGTCGACGCGGTACTCGCCGACGACGTACCCGTTCACGAGATCAGTCGGCGGCGGTGGGTCGTGTTGCAGAAGTGGGGCGGCAACCGCGAGCCCTCCAGTTGCGAAACCGGGACCTGGCGCCTGGCTCGGATGCACGGTCGCGTCGACGTCCATCGTGAGTGACAGTCCATCGTTTGGACAGACGTTCACATCATCGGACCAATCCTGCTGACACTTTCGACAACGCCGCATGGTCGCTACCAGGATAACAAACAAGTTGAGCGATTCGAGGCCGTTTACCTGATTCCGCACAATTGGTCGGGCCATGGCGACACGGATGGGTGCAGGGTTCAGCGAGAGCATCACCCTCCTTGGCTTCCGCGACGGCCATTGATAGCGTCACCCGCAGATGCGTTCGTCGATCGTGCTTGCGGCGCTGCTTGGCTGCAACCCACAGCAGGGCCGCGCGGTTGACCGCGTGGGCCAGAACTTCGAGCTCACGTGCGCAGCGCCGAGCACCGCGAACAGCGCGCAGATGCAGTGCGTGCGCACGGATACCCGCACGGGCGAGATCGTCGTCGTTGACTACATGAGGCTGCCGACCTCGAACGGTCCCACCGCGACCGGTGGTGCATCGCAGGGGCGGTTCGACACCGCGTGCGCTGCGCCGAGCACGGCTGTGCGCGGCGAGTTCTTGTGTGTACGATTGAACACGGAGACCGGTGAAATGCTTCTGATCAACCTCACCAAGGCGACCGTCTATCCGCCCCCGTCGTGATAGGGTGAGTTGGGTTTCGGGGGTATCAATGATGCGTGTGCTTGGCCTACTTCTGGTGGTGACCGCAGGTTGCGGCAACATCAGCCGCAAATCGGATGGAGATGCGGGGCCGCGCGACGGCGGCATCGATGCTTTCGTTCCGCTGACGGACGCAATGGGCGATGCGCCCACCGATGCGCCGCCGGTTCCCCCGCAGTCGCGCGAGGTGCTCAACGGCGCTGGCGTCATGAGTGGCACCACCTTCACGTTCGAAGTTCAGATCGGTAACCCGATCAATCAGAAGCCGTCTAACGGCGCAACGTTTACGTTCGAAGGCAACGCCACGGTGAAGCCATGAAGAGGACGCACATGAAGAAGCTCGCACTGGTCGTCGCGTTGGGTCTCGCGTTCGCAACGCCCGCTGTTGCCGCGCCAGTGCCGGGTACCATTTCGTTCACCGGCCGCCTCTCGACGAGTGGTGGCCCAGTCACGACGACCCAGAGCGTCACGTTTCATCTGTATAGCGCTGTGACCGGCGGAAGCTCCGTGTGGAATGAGACCCAGACGGTGACTCCGTCGGCGGCAGGTCTCGTCTACGTCGAGCTCGGCGCGATGACGACGTTCGATCAGACCGACTTCGACGGCTCGGTTCGCTTCCTGGAGATCACGGTTGGCTCCGAGACTCTGTCGCCGCGACTGCCGATCAACTCGGTGCCCTACGCGATTCGCTCGACCGATTCCGACAATGCCGACACCGTCGGCGGGATGCCGGCCAGCAGTTTTGTCACTGCGGTCACGGCGAGCGGCGGCATCAGCGCGACTGGAACCAACACGGTGGCGCTGAGTCTGGGCGCCTGCGGTGCCAACCAGGTCTGGAAGTACGTCAGCAGCACCTGGACGTGCTCGGATGATGTCGACACGAACACGACGTACTCGGCTGCCGCTAACGGCCTGATCGGGATCAGTGGTGCCAACGCGATCGGCCTGGTGGCCTGCGCGACCGTCGGTCATGTCGCGAAGTACACCGCGACGAACGTCTGGAGCTGTGCGCCGGACGCGAACAGCGTCTACACGCAGGGCGCGGGCATCGTGATCAATGGCAGCAACGTCGTCGGCATCGACCCGACCGTCGTGCCCACGCTCGCCGCTGCCAACGCGTTCACCGGCGCAAATACTTTTTCGAACGCGTCCAACAGCTTCACGGGTGTTGGAACCGGCCTGACGGGTCTCAACGCGGCCAACATCGCGTCAGGTACACTCGGTATTGCGCGTGGTGGCACGAATCTGAATTCCGTCGGGAGCGCCGGCTCGGTTGTGTACAGCACCGGTTCGGCATTTGCTTTTACCGGCCAGGGAACTTCCGGCCAGGTCCTCACCAGCGCCGCTGCAGGGCAGCCGACGTGGACCACTGTGACTACGACTGGCCAAGTGGACGGCACTCAGGTGACAGGATTCAGTTCTCCGCTCACGATAGCCGCGACGACGAATCTACAGCTTGCATCGATCACGGTTCCTGGCGCCCCGACCGGCACGGTGATCTTCTCTGCACACGCCTACCTGGAAAAGTCCGGCACCACCACCGGTCGGTATGAGCTGTCGATCCGAAGCGGCAGCTGTGCAGGAACGATCGTGGGGTTCATGTTCTGGAGGCCGGGGACAACTACCGAAAGCTTCCATGGTGAGACGCTCTCCTTCACCGGTATGGGGAACGCTGTGTCATCGACCACGTTCGTGCTGTGCGGGAGAAAGTTCGACTCCGGCGCGCCAGATGCCTCCGTGAACCCGCGCGGGTTGAATGCGAGCTGGTAGACACGGCTATTAACTGCCAACTGCCCTCCGCGAAGAATCGCGCCCGTCCGATCTGTGCGTGAACTGACGGATACGTTGCCCTACCAGCCGACGGTTGCGTTCGCGCCGAACTGGAACACCTGGCCGCCGAACGTGTAGTGTTTCTCGGGCACGACATCGCCCGGCATCGTGGTGTGGTCGACGGTCTGCTCGAGCATGTGGTCGACGCGCACGAACGCCGAGGCCGTGAAGCTGAGGTTCGGCAGCGTATAGCGCCACCACTTCGTGCGCGGTCCGCGCTTGTTCGCGTGGCCGGTCTTCCAGGCGATGCCGGTGCTCGCGGTGACCACCGGACCGTCGAGCAGGTTC
>JBBQFU010000148.1:0-22461 GCA_038322185.1 Haliangiales bacterium | reverse complement strand
TCGCCGACAACCTCAGCGAGGCAGCGATCGTCGACGCGATCCGCAACGGCCGTACTGTCGTGCAGCTGCAAGGTCCCGGCGCTCCGATGGTCGACATGACGATCAGCGGCGCGACGATCGGCAGCGAGGTCGCTGACACCGCCCAGGTCACCGTGTCCGCGCACGTCACCGGCGGCGCCGGCACGATCCTGCAGCTATGGCGCGACGGCGAGAAGCTGTCCCAGCAGGAGGTGAGCGGCGACGACAAGAAGCTCACGTTCAGCGACACCCCGGGCGTGGCACTGCGCCGCTATCGCCTCGAGCTGATCAACGATCTCAATCAGCGCATCGTGGTGACCAGCCACATCTGGGTCAACGGCGTGGCCGACGACGGCTGCGGCTGCGCGTCGAGCGAGGGCCGCGGTAACTGGGTCCTGGCGCTCGCGCTGCTGCTCCTGCGTCGACGCCGGTCGGGTTCGTCGTGATTACCGGCGTGCTGCAGTCGACGGGGACGATTTCGCCTCCGCCGCTCCTGCACTGAGATTGCGCATCCGGCGCGGCAGCACGAGGACGCGCGGGCTGGGCTGCGAGTGCTGCTCGATCGCGTGAACGATCGCTTCTTCCATCGTCGAGGCGATCACGCTGCACGTCCGATTGGAGCGAGCTCGCGCGCCATCTGGTCGAGCTCGCGCGTGCGAGCAACGGCGCGCAGACCCGCGCTGCGGATCTCTTCGATGTCCTCGCGCGCGAAGTGCCCCTCCGGCAGCGTCTCGAGGACGAGCTCCGCGAACGACAGGATCGCGGCCATGTGGTTGTTGAGATCGTGCGCCGCGCTGCGTGTCAGCACGCCAATCGCTTCCAGACTGGTGAGCCGCTCGATGTCCGTCATGCTTCAGTGAGTCGACCAATCCGGGATCCCGTGAAGGAGGATCAGCGGACTCACTGTTACTTGAACGTCGACGCGTCGATGCCGTGGCGCTGCAACAGACGACGAAAGTTGGTGCGGTCTAGACCTGCCAGTCGGGCGGCCTCCGACACCGAACCCTTTGCGCGCTCCATCACTTTCGTGAGGTAGCGCTTCTCGAATGACGCACCCGCGCGACGCTTCGCGTCGGTGAGTGGCTCGAGCATGTCGTCGTCGGGCGCAGCCGTCGATCCCGACAGTGACTTCGAGCGTCCCGCGATCGTCGCCGGCAATGACTCGGGTCCAAGCACGTCACCATGATGCAGCGCGATCGCATGCAGCACCGAGTTCTCGAGCTCGCGCACATTGCCCGGCCAGCTGTAGGCAGTCATCGCCTCGAGCGTGTCGGGGTGCAAGCTCGGCGGCTTGGCGCCGCCGTGCTTCTTGAGAAAGTGCGCGGCGAGCAGCGTGAGATCGTCGAGGCGCTCGCGCAGTCCAGGGACGCGCAGCACGACGACGTTGAGGCGGTAGAACAAGTCCTGCCGGAACCGGCCGGACTCCACGGCGGCGTTGAGGTCGACGTGCGTGGCGGCGATCACGCGCACATCCACCTTGCGAGTGCCGCTGCCACCGACAGGCCGCACCTCGCTCTCCTGCAGCACGCGCAGCAGGCGCGCCTGCACCGCGAGCGGCATGTCGCCGATCTCGTCGAGGAACAGCGTGCCGCCATCGGCTTCGACGAACACACCCGCGCGATCCGTGGTGGCGCCGGTGAACGCACCCTTGGTGTGACCGAACAGCTCGCTGTCGATCAGTGACTCGGGAATGGCTCCGCAATTGAGCGCGACGAAGCGTTTGCGACGACGCGGACCACGATCATGGAGCGCGTGGGCGACGAGCTCCTTGCCGGTACCACTCTCGCCCTGGATCAGGATCGGTACATCTTGCTCGCCGAGCCGCTCGACCGAGGCACGCAGCTTGCGCATGGCGGCGCTCGCACCGACGAGCGTCGGACCGGCCTCTTGCGTGCCGCCCTGCGCGCCGGCGAGCTGACGGCGCAGCTGCGAGAACCGCGTCGCGGACTGGACCATCGACGACAGCTGGTACGGCTCGAACGGTTTGGTGAGGTAGTAGAACGCGCCGGCGCGCATGCACTCGGTCGCGGTCGCGGCGCTGCGATCGCCGGTGAGCATGATGCACGCGGCAAACGAACCGGCCGAGCGGAACCGATGCAGGACCTCGAGGCCGCTCATGCCGGGCAGGCCCATGTCGAGGATCACGACGTCCCAGTCGCCTTCCCCGTTCTCGAGGCGTTGCAGCACGGCGACCGGGTCCATCGATTCCTCGATGCCGAAACCGTCGGCGCGCAGCTTTCGTGCGATCGCCCGTGACACGTCCTCGTCATCCTCGAGGACCATCACCTTCCCCAACAAGGCCGGTGCTTCCATCGCTCGCGCGATCAAGGTCGCACGCTCGACGGGAGAAATCCATCCGATGAGGGGCTCAGCGCTCACGATGCCGCGAGCATCGTCTTGAGAGCTAGTGCGGCGGCTGTCAGGCGACGGCGCAGCTCCGTGGGAGCGATGGGCTTGATGAGCACGGCGTCGGCGCCGGCAGCGAGGCAATCTGCGCGCATCTCGTCGTGGTCGTCTCCGGTGAGCACGGCCACGAACACGCTGTCGCCGCATGTCGCCTTGAGCTCCCGTACGACAGTGAGACCGCACGTCGGCATGTTGAGATCGACGATCACGATATCGGGCCGCGACGCGGCGGCCTGGGTGAGGGCGGGTCCAGCATCGGAGGCGGTCGAGACGTCGAATCCGTCGCGCGCCAGTATGGTCGAGATCGCGCGACGTATCGCGGGATCGTCGTCGACGATGAGGACCCGAGCGCTCACGCCGCCTGCTCGGTCATCGTCGCCGCACCGAGGTGCGTGCGCAGACGCTCGACGGCGCGCCACAGCAGCTGACACACGCGCGACGGGGTGATCTTCAGCGTGTCGGCGATCTCCTGGTAGGTCAGGTCTTCGAGATAGTGCAGGCCCAGGATCGTCACGTCGCGCGCTTCCATGCAGTCGAGCGCGACTTTGATCTTGGCGAGGGTCTCGCGGTGCGCGGCCTGGTCATCGGGCGCCACCATGTCGGCGACGAGGCGGGTCTCTTCACCATCGAGCGGTCCGATCTCGACGTGCGCGAGCTGCGAGAGGCCCGAGTTGTACGCCTCGAGCGTGACGCCGAGCGAGTCGGCAACGCGCTGGTCGGTGGCCTGCTCGCCGTGCTTCTCGAGCTCCTTGATGGCCGCGGTGATCTTGCGAGCGAGCTGGCGAACGCGGCGGGGCATGATGTCGCCACGGCGCAGCTCGTCGAGGATCGCGCCGCGGATGCGGTGCTCTGCAAACGCGATGAACGGCTCCTGGCGCGTGTCGTCGTAACGGTCAGCCGCTTCGATGAGGCCGATCATGCCGGCGGACACGAGGTCCTCGCGGCTGATCCAGTCCGGGCAGCGACGCGCCATGCGCAGCGCGATGCGGCGGGCTGCATCCGCGTGCTCGCGGATGAGGCGGTCACGGTTGGAGGAGCGGAGATTCGAAGACTTGGTGGTTTGACCGAGCGCGTACACGCCGAGGTCTAAATACAACCTTCGATCCAACCGCTGGCTGCCCCACTTGATTCGATTTCTGGTGCAATCTCATGCGGTTGCATCTCTCACGCGGGCGGATCCACTGGGTGTGTACGTACCCACCCGGGTTCTTGATTACCCCTACAAAGCACCCAGGTACATGCCGTCGTTGTGGTCGTAGCTCGGCGGGGCCGACGGCTTGGACTCGATGTGGCGGGTGATGCCGAAGATGATCTGTTGCTGGTCGAAGCCGCCATTGAGGATCGGCAGCTGGGTGGTCGGGCTCGCGCGGTCGCCACGGTCGACCACCGCGATGTCGATGTAGAGGTCCCACTTCTTGACGAGAGATACGACCGTACCGGCGTGGAAGTTGAGCCGGGGTTGCGGGTCGATCGCCAGGTCGGTCGTCGGATCACGTCCACTCGCCTGGACGGGCACCGAGTAGCCGATGCCGAGCCAGCCACCCCAGTGGCCCTTCGGCTCGCGGAACATCGCCGTCGTGTTGATCGAGACCTCGGTGATGAACGCATTGGACGGCGTGTTCGGCGCGTCGAGGCCGAGGCCGACGATGCCGCCCTGTACGTCGAACGCGAGGACCTCCGCGATCGGCTTCTTCCACTCGAGCGTCAGCGACTCCGAGGTCCACTTGCCACTGTGGTTCATGAGGTGACCGCCACCACCGGCGATCTGGATCGCGACATGCTTGCCGAGGGGGCTGCGCAGCTGACCGCCGACGCTCTGCCACGGTTTCTCGTCGGTACCGGCTGGCTGCTTGGGCAACAGATCGACCGACACGCCGAGCTCGAGCCGGCTGAACAGTGACCACCGCGCGGACAGCCCGAACAGCGCGAGGTCGGTGAACTTGATCGAGCCGCCGTCGAGCATCTGGTCGGCGGTGATGAAGCGCATCTGCGCCGTGAGCTCGCCACCGCTTGGCATCACGAGGTAGTCCTCGGCGGCGCCGCGGTGCGAGCGAACGGAGATCGACTCGGTCGCCAGATCACCAGCGCTCGGGGCGCCAATGTCTGCGGTCGCGGTGCCACCCAAGGCGATCAGGGTGGCGAGTGTCCAGGATCGTTTCATCCCCGCATCAACGTGTGACCCGGGCATCCGATCTACTGGGCTAAGTGTTACGGTGCCGGCGTTGGCGAAGACGAAGGGTAAGTCACAGAAGGGGAAGGCTGCACCCGCAGCGAAATCGCCCGCGAAGCCGGCTGCCAGGAGCGGCGCGAAAGCCGCGCCTGCGGGCAAGGGCGGCGCGAGAGCGGGCGGCGCACCAAAGCCGAAGAAGCTGCCACTCGTCGCAGTGAAGCCCGCGAAAGCCTCGCGTCCATCGCTGCCGCCACCACCGCCCGGGCCGCCGCCTCCGCCGCCACCGCGCGACGAGATGCCGGCGCCACGCGACATCGCGCGCCTCACTCGTTACGGCGAGCGCTTCGGGCCGCACAAGATCGACGTGCGCTGGCTGCCGCTGACGCTGCCGGTTGCGAACACTGCACTCGCGGTCTTCGATCCGGGTGCGCCGAAGAGCTGGCGCGTGTTCGAGCGTCCCGTTGGAGCAGGCACCTTCCGCGCGATGCTCTCGATCGCGCGCAGCGATGACGGTAAAGAGCGGCTCGCCGCGATCGTCGTGCATGTCGGTCGCCCGCCGATCGAGCGCTGGTCCGTCGCGCACTACAAGGGACAGAAGAAGCCAAAGGCGGCTGACCAGCTGCCGCGCGTGCCAGTGACCACGGGCTGGGTCGCGCTGCTGGATGCGGGCAAGGACGGCAAGGATGCGGCGGGGGTCGTCGCGGTTCCACCGCCCACCGGCCTGCAGCCGATCGAAGTGCCGCTCACCGACGGGCGCAAGGTGCTCGCCCTGCCCTGCGGCAACGGTGACTACGCCGCGTACTGGGCCGTCGATGCGGGCGACAAGCCGATCTGCCTGGTGCTCGACTTCGACGTCTTCACGCAGAAGGAATGGAAGGCGCGCACTCCGCAGTAGCGCCCCTTCTCCGTCGAGTATTGGGCAAGCTGGCCCACGCATTCTCGATGCCTCACTCGCTGTTCACGTAAGGCTTTGCTCATCGCAAAAAACGCCCGAGCAAAGACGGGCGGTTGCAACGCGCGATGGCGCGAGGTGCCCACACCGCTGACTCGCGTCCTACTCGGTGTCGTCGTTAGCGTGGGTGGACATGTCGCTCGCGATGAAGCCGCTGTTGCCGCCACCACCCGAAGCCTTCGGATCCGACGCGCCGATCGCCCGGCCGCTCGAGCTTGCGCGGGCCTCGACGCCCGCAATCGAGCGGCCGGTCGCCGCGCACGAGGATCCGATGGCGGAGGCCGTGCGAGACGAGATCGCGAATGCCGAGCCGGAGGTCGCTGCGGCCATGCGCGAGCTGATCGCGGCGCAAGTCGTCGCTGCGCCGCGTGTGACGTCGGAGTCGGTGAAGGCTGTGATCACCGAGTCCGCCGAGGCTGTGTATATCAACGAGCGTCGCGACACCATCGAGGCGCCACCGCTCTCGCTCGTCAAGGTCGAGCCCATTGCGGCGAAGTCCGATACCACCGAGTCGGTGGCCGTGCGCATCGACGAGCCGACGGCACCGGCCGTGGTTGCCGAGCCCGTTGCCGAAGCCGTGACCGATGCTCCGACGGACGCTGTTGCCGTTGTCACCGAACCAATCGCCGAAGCCGCGACCGATGCACACGATGACCGTGTTGCCGCCGAGCGCGGTGTCGCGCCAATCCGCGTGCCGACTCGCTCGACCGCATTCGTGCCGCTGCGCGCGATCAGCTCGCGCAAGATCGTGATCGGCTCGATCTCGATCGCCGCGGTGAGCCTGTGCGTCGCCGCCGGCGCGATCGTGTATGCACGCGGCGCCATCGCCGATTCGAAAGCGGCACAGACTCCTTTGGTCGACGTCGAGCAACCGGCGCAGCCCGAGTCGCCGGCGCTCGCGCCCGCCATCACGCCGATCGCAGCGCCGACGATGGCATCAACGCAGCCCGCCTCCGGCATCTGCAGTGTGACCGTTCGCGCGAGTAGCGACGGCGCGATCGTGTGGCTCGACGGCAAGGCCCGCGGCCTCGCACCGCAGACCCTCACCGGCGTGTGCAACGCAGCCGCGGTGATCGAAGTGCGCCACCCGCGCTACGCCGACTTCAAGCAGGACCTCGTGCTCACCGATGGCCTCGAAGTGGTCGCCAAGCTCGAGCGCGAGACCACCGAGCTGACCGTGTGGTCGGATCCGCCCGGCGCCGAGGTCACCTACGAAGGTCGCGTGATCGGCAAGACTCCGCTCGAGACCAGCGTCCATCGCTTCGAGCAGGGGCAGCTGAACTTCCGTGCACCGGGCTACGAGCCCGACTGGCGCCGGATCGTCCCGAAACAAGCCAAGAAGACGGTCAGCATTACGCTGAAGAAAGCGCGCTAGCCCCGGTTTTTTGCTGCTAGAGGCGGCCGCCGTGGTAACGGTTCCTCCTCGATGGCCGCGGTACCGCGTCAGCTGTTCTCGTATCGCCCGTACTGGGCGAGCCGGTTTGGCGTGGCGCCATTCCTGCCGACGAATCGCGCCGAGATGGACGAGCTCGGCTGGGACAGCTGCGATGTCGTGCTCGTCACCGGCGACGCATACATCGATCACCCGAGCTTCGGCATGGCGCTCGTCGGGCGCTTGCTCGAGTCGCACGGGTTTCGCGTCGGCATCATCGATCAGCCCGAGTGGCGCAATGCCGACGCGTTCCGTGCGCTCGGCCGGCCAAATCTGTTCTGGGGCGTGACCGCCGGGAACATGGACTCGATGGTCAATCGCTACACGTCGGACAAGAAGGTCCGCTCCGACGATGCGTACTCGCCCGACGGCGCAGGTGGCCTCCGCCCCGATCGCTCGGTCACGGTCTACGCGCAGCGCTGCCGCGAAGCATTCGGCGATGTACCGCTCGTGATCGGCGGCATCGAGGCGAGCCTGCGCCGCATCGCGCACTACGACTACTGGAGCGACAAGGTTCGTCGATCGGTGCTCGCGGACACGCGCGCCGACCTGCTGGTGTACGGCAACGCCGAGCGAGCGATCGTCGAGATCGCGCATCGCCTCGCGTCGGGCACCGCGGTCAACCAGATCCGCGATATCCGCGGCACCTCGTTCCTCGCGCCCTCGGGGACCACGCGCGACGGCTACTCCGAGATCGACTCGACGTCGCTCGATGCGCCGGGCCGGATCGATCCGAAGCCCGACCCGTACGCGATGGAGCCCGAGCGCGCGAAGGCCGCATGCTCGACGGGCGAAGGCGCGCCGCCGGAGTCCGAGAAGCTGATCCAGCTCAAGCCGCGCCGCGACAAGGTCAGCCGCGAGGCGCAGGCGATCCGCATGCCGAGCTTCGAGCAGGTGACGGCGGATCCGATCCTCTACGCGCACGCGTCGCGCATCCTTCACCTCGAGAGCAACCCGGGCAACGCGCGCGCTCTCGTGCAGCGTCACGGCAACACGGACGTGTGGATCAATCCGCCGCCGATTCCGCTCACGACGCCGGAGATGGACGCGCTCTACGAGCTGCCGTACTCGCGGCTCCCGCATCCCAAGCACCAGCAGACGAAGCTGCCGGCGTACGAGATGATCAAGTTCTCGGTCACGATCCTGCGCGGCTGCTTCGGCGGCTGCAGCTTCTGCTCGATCACCGAGCACGAAGGCCGCGTGATCCAGAGCCGCAGCGAGAAGTCGATCCTCGCCGAGGTCGAGCACATTCGCGACAAGACGCCGGGCTTCCACGGGATCATCAGCGACATGGGCGGCCCCACGGCGAACATGTACCGGATGGCGTGCAAGAGCCGCGAGATCGAAGCCGCGTGTCGCAAGCCGTCGTGCGTGTTCCCCGACATCTGCGACAACCTCGGCACGGATCACAGCTCGCTCGTGCAGCTCTATCGCAAGGCGCGCGCGATCAAGGGCGTCAAGCGGATCTTCATCGCGTCGGGCGTGCGCTACGACCTCGCGGTTCGCTCTCCCGAGTGGATCAAGGAGCTCGCGCAGCACCACACCGGCGGGTACCTCAAGATCGCACCCGAGCACACCGAGGACGGCCCGCTCAAGCACATGATGAAACCTGGGATCGGCGCCTACGACCGATTCAAGGAGCTGTTCGATCGCTACTCCGAGGAAGCGGGCAAGGAGCAGTACCTGATCCCGTACTTCATCGCCGCCCACCCCGGCACCACCGACGAGGACATGCTGAACCTCGCGCTGTGGCTCAAGCGCAATCACTTCCGCCCCGACCAGGTGCAGGCGTTCCTACCGTCGCCGATGGCGAGCGCGAGCGCGATGTACCACACCGGCTACAACCCGCTCCGATCCCTCAAGGCAGGTGAGCGCGTGAGCACGGTCAAGGGCATCGAACGGCGCCGCCTCCACAAGGCGTTCCTGCGCTATCACGATCCCCACAACTGGCCGATGCTCCGCGAGGCGCTCCAGCGCATGGGTCGCACCGATCTGATCGGCGGCGGCAAGAGCCAGCTGGTCCCGTCGTGGCAGCCCGCGGGTACGGGCCGCGCACACGAAGGCCGGCGCGGGAGTCGACTGCAGCCCAAGGTTGCACCCACCCGTGGAACGGCACTCACGCAGCACACGGGCCTGCCGCCCCGCGCAACGGGCCAGCCAGCAAGCCAATCGCTACCCCGCAAGCGCCCACGTAAGGACCGCTAAGCGTTATCCTCGTCGGGAGCGCATTCATGGGGACGCCATCTCCATCTCCCAACGATTCCGGAATCGTGTCGGTCGGCAGCCTGCTCGCGGGCCGCTACCGCGTCGAGTCCGTGCTCGGCACCGGCGGCATGGGCAAGGTCTACAAGGCCGAGCACACCGGCATCGGTCGCACCGTCGCGCTCAAGGTCCTGCACGCGCGACTCGGCGGCAGCAAGGAAGCAAAGGAACGCTTCCAGCGCGAGGCGATCGCATCGGGACGCCTCGACCATCCAAACATCGTGAACGTCAGCGACTCCGGCGAGCTCGAAGACGGTTCGCTGTATCTCGTCATGGAGGCGCTCGAGGGCGAGCCGCTCGGTAATCGCCTCGAACGCGACAAGCGCATCCCGTGGCACGAGGCCGTCACGGTCATCCGCGGCGTGCTCGCTGGCTTGCAGCACGCGCACGACAAGGGCGTCGTTCATCGCGACATCAAGCCCGACAACATCTTCCTCGCGCGCAAGGACACCGAGATCGTCGTCAAGGTCCTCGACTTCGGGATCGCCAAGCTGTTCGCCGGCAACGCCGACGATCCCGCGACCACGCGCGCGGGTCTCACGGTCGGCACGCCCGCGTACCTGTCGCCTGAACAGGCGGTCGGCGGCGGGATCACACCTGCCAGCGATCTCTACTCGACGAGCATCGTGCTCTACGAAATGCTTACCGGGCGTCCTCCGTTTCTCGACGAGGATCCGCTCGCCATGCTCACGGCACATGTGAGCCGCGACCCGCCGCCGTTCGCCGAGGTAGCACCGGATCTTCAAGTTCCGCCCGGTCTCGAGGCGCTGATCCAGCACGGCCTCGCGAAGCTCTCGGGCGAGCGTCTCTCGTCGGCAATCGATTATTCGAACAAGCTCGACGAGATCGCGCGTGCCGCCGGCATGGAGCTGCCGATGATGCCGCGCGCGTCGGGCCAGCTGCCGATCCCAGCCGGCCCGCACTCGATGACGCCGTCGCCAGGCTTCATGATGACGCCGCCGCCGACCGCGTACGCCACGCCGCCGCCGGGCGGATATCCGACGCCCGCGCCCGGGTACGCGACGCCACCGCATGGCGTGCCGACGCCGCTGCCCGTGCATTACGGCGAGCTCGCGACGGGCCCCACACAATCACTGAACCACCTGCCCAAACCAGCGCGCCAGGTGTCGCTTGCCGACGTGGTGTCGAGCGAACCGCTGCCCAAGGCGATCAAGGTCGCGGGCGGCGTGATCGTGCTCGGCGCGATCGCGGTCGCGGCCGTGCTGCTCCTCGGTGGCAGCGGGAACAAGACCAGCGGCAGCAGCACCGCCGGTGGCGGCGTGACCACCACCGTACCGGCCGCCAATCCGATCGACCCCGAGACGCTGCTCAAGGCCGCGCTGCACGACCTCGAGACCGGCAAGACGTGCGCGGATCGCAAGGCCGCGATCCCCATGCTCGCGCAGGTCGGTGGCGACCGCGCGATCGCAGCACTCAAGCGCGCGCGCTACCGCATGCGCGGCGGCATGCTCGGCATCGGTGACAGCAACACGAACGCCTGCCTCAAGGGCGACGCCGAGAAGGCGCTCCAGTCGCTCGGCGGCTCGCAGCGCTGAGCGTCAGGTCGCGGGTTCGGGCGGTTGTTCGAGTGCCTTGCGCTGCACGTCGGTGAGCTGCGCTGCGCAGCGATCGACTTCTTCCTTGACCGTCAACGCGAGGAAGCACTGCTGCGCTTCGGCAGACCACACGTCCTGGCGACAGCGCGTATTGAACATGTTGCGCACGCGATCGAGCTCCTCGGCCGGCGCTTCCTGGGCGGACGAGGAGAGAAGCGAGAGCAAGTGATCGGCGACATGCGCGCACCTGTTCGCAGGCGCCACCGGTTGCGCAGGCTGCGGCGACTTGCTCGAACAGGCAGCGACGAGGACGAGCGCGAGCGGAAGCCTAGTCATCCCCCTCCAGCAGCTCGGTCTCCTTCTCGAGTGCATCCTCCTGAGCTTCGGTCGCGAAGTCCTCGCAGCCTTCGGTGTCATCAGGTGTCTTGGCGCTCGCCAGGCACCCGCGGAGCTCCATCGACCAGCCATCTGCGTTGCAGCGGCGAACGACGATCTTGGCGATCTGCTCCGCACGAACGCGAAGCTTCTCGTCGCCGCCGACAGCCAGCATCAGCGAGCGCGAGTGCGCGGCAACTCCCTCACACGAAATATCGCCGGTCACGGGCACGGCGGTCGTCGGCTTGGGTTCGGCGGACGCACCCGGGCTCCCGCAGCCAAAGACGAACATGAGCAAGACGATCCGCACGTCCAAAGCATGTCACACGCCGAGCGGAAGCGGCTCACGTGACATCCGCCAGTCCTCTGGAATCCCGGTAAGGCCCACCGCACCTACGATGATTCCGCCTGCCATCGCGCAGGTCGTATCGATATCGCCGCCGACCTCGACGCAGCACCAGCACGCGCCTACGAAATCATCGAGGTGCGTCGCGGCACACCACACGGCGAACGGCACCGTATCCGATGCGATCACACGACTTCCGTTGCCGAGCTCGGCAGCAACGGTGATGTGCTCGGCCGCGAGCATGCCGATCGATCGGCGGATGCCCTCGTGGGTCGGGCCATCTGGCGTGCGCTCGAGAACCGTCTCGAGCAGCTGCCTTGGATCGCGCTCGCCGGCGAACACACGCGCTGCCGCGACGGCGACCGCGACCGCCCCCGCGATGCCATCCGGATGCGCGTGCGTCGGCGCGGCCGAACGCGTTGCGTGCTCGACGACTGCATCGAGGTCATCGCAGAAGTACGCGCCGATCGGTGCCGAGCGCATCCCGCCACCGTTGCCCATCGAGCCCTGCCCGTTGAACAGGCGCTTCGCGGCGAGCTGGTAGTCGTCGCCCGCCGCGATCTCGGACAGCACCTGGTGCGCGGCACCGCCGTACCCGCGTGCGGGGTCGGCGTGATAGCGGCGCGCGAATAGCCGGGCGAGGCGATCAGACTCGATCACGCCGCACGCATCGAGCACCTCGACGATCGAGAGCGCCATCGCCGTGTCGTCGGTCCACATCCACGGGCGACCGACGGGCGCGACGTGGTGATCGGTCGCGAGAATCCGAGCGGCCGGTCCCGCGTGCAGCAGCTGCTCGCCGAAGGCATCCGCGACCGAGAGTCCCTCGAGCGCCAGCCGAGCCCGATCCAGTGCGTTCATCATAGTGTCATGGTGACACTAAGAAGATACCCGCGCAAGGAATGCTTCAGCCTCGACGAGCAGCGTCGGGAGCGAGGCAGTGAGCTCGTGGCCCTCGTCGAGCTCGATGAGACGAACGTTGGGCTTGCCGGCCGCAAACGTCCGCGATCGCTCGATTGGCACGCTGTCGTCGCCGCGGCCGTGGAGGATCAGCGTCGGCACGGTGATCGCCGGATACCCAACATCGACCGCTGCCACATCCTCGACGAACCCGAAGTCGACCCGCGCCGGCTCGTTCGTCGTGTAGTCGGTGACCTCGCGCCAGCCGGTCTCGCGCCATGTCTCCCACGCCGGACCGAGCATGTCGCGCCACCGCGCCGCGAGCTGAAACGCGGGTGCCAGCAACACGAGCGCCTTCACGCGCGGATCGCGCTCGGCCGTGCGTGCAGCCGTGAGGCCACCGAGGCTCGAGCCGATCAAGATCGCCTCGTCGTCCGGCCCGCCGATCGCTGCTTGCACGGTGGCGATCATCTCCGACAGCCGCAGATGCTCGAACGACGGTACGCGCAGGTTCAATCGCTGGATTGACAACCTGCGCTCCGCGAAGTGCTTCTCGAACGCGACGCCCTTGGTCGAATTCGGCCCGGATGCGAAGCCGTGCAGGTACAGCGTCTTCATTGCTTGGCGCCGGTGATCGCGACGTTCTTGCCGGTGCAGTTCCACATGTTCTCGCCGGCGTCGCCGTCCTCGATCATCTGGTACTCCGCCTCGGTCGCGGTGCCGGTGACCTTGCCGCCCGCGAAGGTCAGCTTCGCCTTCGCCTTGCGATCGGCCGTGGCGTACTCGATCTCGACCTCGCAGCCCGTGGCCGAGAGAACTTTCACCGACCCGGCGTCGTCGTGCCCGCTCTCGTCGAGCGCGTCGGCGTAGAGCGTGTCGCCGAGATACTCGAAGCGCATCGACACGTCGCCGAGCATCACGATGTCGCAGTCATCGCCCTTGGAGTCCGACTTGTACTTGGCCTTCTCGTCGAAGGCGACCTTGTAGAGCCCCGCTGGCACGCACGCAGTTGCAGCTGGCGCCGCGCCTGGCGCATCACGCCTGCCGGTCATCGCGGCGGGCTTCTTCTCTTCGTCATCGCGCGGCTTGGCGCGCGTCAGCTCGCCCGTGACAGCACCACTCGCAGCGTCGAGCGCGAGCGTCGCGATCATGTCGCCGATCCGGCCACCCTTCGCGGTGACCGTGAGCTTGCACGCTGCCGCATCGGCGGTCACGTCGAGCGGACCTGGCTTCTCGATGCCGAGCACGTGAACCGGCGCGACGAGCTCGGCCACAGGCGCTGCCGGCGTGCCGGTCACCTTGAAGCGCCACCACCAGCCCTGGGCGCCGTTGGACGCGAAGCGCAGGCGATAATCCCCGGTGAGATCGCAACCGGCAGGCACGGCAGCCGAACCGGATCCCGCTTCCACCGCCGAGCCCGAGCCCGAGCCAGAGCCCGAGCCCGAGCCAGAGCCAGACTCCGATGCGGACGCCGCCTTCTTGTCTCCCTTGCAGCCCGCGAGCGCCAGTGCACTCACCACACACACGACCGACAGATGTTTCATCCGCGAGGCATAAGATCGTTGCGAGCGCCGAACAAGGCATAATGCGGTGTGCGTTGGGCCTTGCTGTGCGTCGTGTCCGTTGTTGCCTGTGTCCAGAGTGACGCCGTCCCGTGCGGTGATCGGACGTGTCCAGGCGGAACCGTCTGCGCGCTCGAGCGCGGGCTCTGCATCCAGCCCGAGCAGCAGACCGTGTGCGAGCGCGAAGACCTCGCCGAAGGTTCGCACTGCACGACCGCGGGCTTCGAGGGTCTGTGTCAGGACGGGCTGTGCTTACCCGGCTGCGGCGATCAGCGGACCGCGCCCACCGAGGAATGCGACGACGGAAACTTCAAGAGTCACGACGGCTGCTCGTCAGGGTGTCGCGTCGAGATCCCGAGCTGGGAGGAAGAGCTGAACCTGTGGCAGGCCGTCAAAGGGCAGTCGGCGGCGTTCCACGCCGACCTCAGGCGTCTCGTCATGGTGGGCGGGCTCGAACGCAACGGACTGCGCACGTCGCAGTGGCAACGCGATGACGGCGTTGGCGCGCCCCCGCAATTTGGTTGGCGCGACGAAACCGCCCGCATCGCGAACCGACCGCCGGCACGTCACAGCGCGCACATGGCCTATGACTCGGCGAGCAAGGTCCTCGTGCTGTTCGGTGGGATCGACGGAGCGGGTGCGCGCGGTGACACCTGGGAATACGTGCGCGGCGATCCAACCCAACCGGGTCAAGGCGTGTGGACGCAGATCGCGACGACGAACGCACCCCCTGCGCGCGGCGAAGGCGTCATGGCGTATCACGCCGGCCTCGATCGCGTGGTCCTCTACAGCGGACGCAACGCCCACACGTATTACGGAGATACCTGGCAGTACAACGCCGACACCAACACGTGGACCGAGGTCGCGATCGGTGCGTCACCGCCGGTGCGCTCGTACGCGGCCATGACCTACGACAGCGCGCGGGGAGAGCTCGTGATGTTCGGCGGAACGAACGGGACGATCCTCGGCGATACCTGGACGTATGCAGGGACCTGGACGAACCAGGGCGTGTTGCCGGGTCCGGCAGGTCGAGCGGGCGCCTCGATGACGTTCCTGGCGCGCACGAACCGGGTCGTGCTGTTCGGTGGGGCGATCGCGACTCTCGCCACGCCGACCGAGACCTGGGAGTACACCGCCGGCACGTGGATGAAGATCGCAACGCTGCTCAGCCCGGCGGCACGCGTGAACAGCGCATTCGTGTACGACCCGACGGTGTATCGGGACGCCGGAGATGGAGTGGCCGTGTTGATCGGAGGTGCAGCGCCCGACACCGCGACGCTGCTCGACGACGTCTGGGAATATGACGGCATCATCTGGCTGAAGGTCACACCGACGTACTCACCAGCGCCACGCGCGGGGCCGATGACGTACTTGCCGCGGCAGCAGGACGCGTTGATTGTCGGTGGCTTCGGGACCACGGGCCCTCGTCCTGACCTCTGGGCCTACGCGGGCGGGAACCTGTTATGGCAGACACTCAATCGCGGTACCCCTCCCAACGAGTTCCCCGGCACCCCGTCCGGGCACGCGCTTGCTTACGATCCGCGCCGCGATCGTGTGGTGCTGTTCGGCGGCGAGGGAACAGCTCGCACGTGGGAGCTCGATCGCGATAGCGCCGCCTGGTGGACGATCCCAATCACATGGGACGTCGATGCACTGAGGCGGGAGAACGCTGCACTCGCGTGGGATGCTCACGCCGGCAAGCTGGTGTTGTTCGGCGGCGATATCGCCGGGGAGCAGCTCGCAGACACGTGGGAGTACGATGGCACCACGTGGGTGCTCCAATCGACATCGACTCCGGCTCCGGCAGCGACCACGGGCGCCGCGCTCGCCTGGGATCCTGAACAGCGCAAGCTCGTACTGTTCGATGCCGGCGGCACGACGTGGACGTATCAGGATCACGGCTGGGTCGCGCTGACTTCAGGAACCGACCAGCCCGGTGGTCGCTCGTCCGGCGCGTTCGCCTATGACTGGGAACGGAAGCGCATGGTGCTCGCAGGCGGCATCTCACCCACCGGCGAGTCGTTCGCAGATGTATGGGAGCTCGAGGTCGCGACCGGAACGTGGACTCAGCTCTACATCCCGCCTGGCGGACCACTCCCTCGCAGCCGATTTGGTTTCGTCGGCCATCGTCGCACGCGGACCTTGCTGCTCTATGGCGGCGACAGCGGAGGCGGGCCACGGGGAGACACGTGGCACCTGCAGTGGCGATCGTCGACGCCCGACGAGGTCTGCGACGACGGGATCGATACCGATCAGGATCTGCAGCCCGACATGAGCGACCCCGACTGCGGCGAACGCGAAGACTGCACCGACACCAACGACAACGATCGTGACGGGCTGACCGATCTGGACGACCCCGAGTGCCAGCTCTGAGCTACAGCCGGATCCGGTAGCGGCACTTCTGGCGATCGCCCTCGCGGTAGAGATCGACCTCGGGCGGTACGTCGACGATATCGACCATCTCGCCGCCGATGATCTCGCACGTGCGCCGCGACGCGACGTTCTCGGGATTACAAGTAACCCACACCGTCGTCATATTGAGACAGCGCGCCAGGTGGAACAGCAGCAGGCAGCTGCGCGCCGCGTAGCGCCGGCCGCGAAACGGGTAGTCGACGGCGTAGCCGATCTGTCCGGCGTAGCGCTCGAGATAGTCGTTGAGCCCGGCGCGCAGCGTCGCACTGCCGACGCGCTCGCCCTCGACCTTCATGTCAAAGCGATAGGTCGGGATGCGGTTCGGCATCGCGAAGGTTCGCTCCGCGAGCACGAGCGAGAGCTCGCGGTCGGCGAGCACCGGCAGTACATCGAGCTCGGCGATCACGGACGCAGTCTAACGCGATCAGGTGCAGCCGCCGCCGTCACACGACTGCGTACAGCTCGAGCCCTCGGCACAGCCAGTCTGGCAGCTGCCACCATCGCAGCTGAGATTACAAGTACTGCCGCTCTGACACGAGGTCGCGCAGCGTCCACCATCGCATGCACGATTGCACACGGCACCGTTCTGGCAATCGAGCGCGCAGCCGCCGCCATCACAGGCGAGGTTGCAGACCGCACCACTCGGGCACGCGAACGCGCAGTTGCCGGCATCGCAGGTCCAGTTGCACGTCGAGCCTGGCGCACAGCTCTGCAGATCCGGGTTGCCGCTGGCCATCGAGACGTTGCCGCCCTCGCCGGCCATCGGCGGCTGCTGCGGGTTCTGCGGCGGCGACGCCGGCTGCACGGTCGTGCAAGCAGTTACCGCGACGACAAACGCACCCATGAGAAGTCTGGACATGATCGGATGAGCCTCCAAGGAGCGAACCGGTTTACTTGCCCCAGCTCGACGGTGCGTCTCCCATCACGAACCGTAGCTGGCGCGCACCAGCGAGCTGCGCGTGTGTGAGTTGTGGCACGGCGAGCTGTACGCCGTCGAGCTGTACGGCTTGAACATAGACGCCGGTTCCCTCGGCATCGATCGTCAGCTCGTGATCTCCAACCACGATCCGCGCACGTGGGAACAGCGGCGCGCCGACGATCCACTGATCGGTACCGGCGATCGGATAGACGCCGAGCGATGCCAGCACGTACCACGCGCCCATCGTCCCGCCGTCGTCGTTGCCCGGCACGCCGCTCGGCAGGTCGGAGTAGATCGTGTCGATGATCCAGCGCGACCACTTCTGCGTCAGGTCGGGGCGGCCGAGCTGCGCGAACAAGAACGGCGCGTTGATGTCGGTCTCGTTGCCAGCCCAGTAGTACTTGCGCGGACAGTTCGCGGCGGACTCGTCGCTGTTCTCCCAGTCGTCCTTCGCCTTGTCGAAAAACTCCTCGAGCTTGGCGACGGCCGCAGCCTGCCCCCCGAGGAGCTCGACGAGCCCGTCTGGATCGTGAATGCCCGGCATGAACAGCGACTGCCATGCATTCGCCTCGGCATAGTCGTCGAGCCAGATCAGTGGATCGAACGACGCCGTCGAGAACGAGCCGTCGGCACCTTTCGCGCGCAGGAAGCCGACGCTCGGATCGTAGAGCGCACGCCAGCCTCGCGCGCGGAGCATCAGCGCATCGCGATCCGTGGTGTGGCCGAGCGCGCCCGCGAGCTGCGCGAGCGCGACGTCATTGTGTGCGTACTCGGTGGTCATGCTCACCGAGCGACCCACGCTCTGCGGCACGTAGCCGAGCTGCATGTACGGCTCGACATCCGAGCGGCCCGCGCGACCCGCGGGTGGCGCCGTTGGATCCATCGCAGCGGCTCGCAGCAGCGGCCACGCGCTCGCCGCATCGGTATCGGCAATGCCGCGCATCACGGCATCGGCGATCACGATCTCCGCGCTCGAGCCGAGCATCGTTCCGGCCTCGCCGATCGCGATCGCCCACTTGGGATGAATGCCGATCGCAGCGCCCCACTCGACGAGCGAGCGCGCCTGCTGCCGCGCACTCTCGGGCGCGAGCCACGCGTAGAGGGAGCCGACGGTCCGGTACGTGTCCCACAGCGACAGGTCCGACATCATCTGGAAGCCGGTCGCCTGGCCGGTCACGTTGCCCTGCAGCACGTAGCTTCCGTCGACGTCGGAGATCACCGTCGGCATCAGGAACGAGTGATACAGGCTCGTGTAGAACGTGCGCCGCTGCGCCTCCGTCCCGCCGGTGACTTTCACTGCACCAAGCAGCGCGTCCCAGGTCGCATACGCGGTGCCGCGCACGCCGTCGAAGTCGACCGCCGCAGCCTCCGCATCGAGGTTTCGTCGCGCGCCTTCGAGCGACACGAACGACAGCCCGATCGCGAGCGTGGTCGTGCCGGCGGGAACGTTGATCGCCGCACCCTCGGCCCACGTGGTCTCACCAAGCCACGGATCGGCGGTGCGAATCACGAAGTAGAGCGTGTAGCCGCCGAAGCCCGACGACATGCCACCCATGTGATGCAGCGAGCCGGTCAGCTCGCGCTGTCCCGGGTTCGGCGTGATCTCGACGACGTCGTTCTCGCCGGAGTCGAGCGTGCGCGCGAGATCGATCACGATCGTGCCCGCCGCCGGGAACGTGTAGCGATGCAGCGCGACGTGCTTGCTCGCGGTGAGCTCCACATCGATCCCGTTCGCGAGCAGGACGCCGTAGTAGCCAACTTCGACGCGCTCGCGATCCTTCGCGAAGCGCGTCTCGTAGTCGACGACGCTGGTCTTGCCGGCATCGAACGCGAGCGTCGGCATCAGGGACAGCACGCCGTAGTCCGTCGCTCCGGCACCGTGCAGATGGACCTGCGAGAAGCCGCGGATCTTGTCGTCCTCGGCGAAGTAGCCCGAGTAGTGCTGGAAGTTCACCGTGCCGAACAGACCGCTCGTGTCCGGGCCCGGCTTGGCGAGCCCGTGCGGAACGGCCGGCCCGACGAAGCAGCTGCCATGCGCATAGCCAAGGCCGCCGGTGCCGATGCGCGGGTCGACCCAGGATGCGGCGCTCGTGACCTCGGGAAGCGGTGGCTCACCGTTGTCGCCGCACGCGACGACAAACAAAAAAACCGCTATAGGCAGCGCCCTCATCGGGGCGACTCTACAGCGGCTGCCGTCCGTCGGGGACGAATACAATCTCAGTTGATCGTGAACGGGTACTCGACCGTTGCGACCTCACCACCGGTGCGCTTCGGGAAGGCCCAGGTGTTCGCGGCCTTGACGACGCACGCGGCGACCAGCGGCGCGTTCAGCGTCGACTGGACCTGCACGCGATGCACCTTGCCCGAGGCCTCGACCTGGAGCTGCAGGCTGATCGTGCCCTTCATCGACGCGTTCTTCTTCTTGCCGTCGGCGAAGCACTTGAGCACCTCGGGGCGGTGCGTGCTGATCACCGAGGAGACCGTCGCCTTGTCGATCGCCGGGCGCGCCGCAACGGCCGGAGCGACCGTCGTCGTCGTCGCAGGCGTCGGGGTCGGGGTCGGGGTCGGGGCGGTCACGGGCGTCTCGGCCTTCGGCGCATCGACGACCTTGGTCGGCATCGTCGGAGCAGTCTCGACCTTGGTCGGCTCCTTCGTCATCGACGCCTGCGTCGACGCGGGCATCGTCTTCGCGGTCTCGGTCGCTTTCGCCAGCTCGACCTTCGGCTCGTCCTTCGTCACCGACGGTACCGGGATCTCGGCGGCCTTCACACCGACCGACGTCACCGAAGCGATCTCGTCCGTGCCACGACCGATCTTGCGCGGCGCGATCTTCGGGGTGACCGCAGCGACCGCGGGCTCCGCCTTCTCGACCGGCTTCACACGCGTGGTCATCTCGACCGCGGGCGTCTCCTTCGGCGTCGGCGTCGGGACAGCCGCGGCAACCACCGCCGGCGTGTCACCCTTGACCATGATCACTTCGCCGAGCGCGACGAGCGTCTCTTCCTCGGTCGCTTCGAGGTTACCGGTGCCCTTCACGAGGTGCGCCTTGAGATACGTCGCACGATCGAACGTGAGCCAGTAGCGCGTGGTCTTGTAACCAGGCGCCGAAACCTCGACGAGCTCGACGACGTCAGAGGAGTTGATCTCGAGCGACACCGGCGCCTCGGCGACACGGCGGCGGAACACGACGCGCGCGTTCGGCGTATCCGAGTCGAGCTTGACCTCGATCTTCTCGGGCTTCGCGGCTTGCTGGTTCATCGACGCGGCGGGCAGCGGCTGTGGCTGCGTCGCTGCAACGGTCTTCGTCTCGCCACCCTTGAGACCGAACATGAGGCCGACAGCACCCATCAGGATGCCGGCAGCAGCGACGCCATAGAGTGCGTACGGGCGGCGCGCCGGCGGCGGGTTCGGCAGCGAGACCTGCGTCATCGGCGACGGGCTCGAGCCGTCGAGGGTGTCGACGGGCCACGGCGTCTGGCGCATCGGGACCGGCGTGTTCGTGTGCTTCGGCAGGCGGATGCTGGTCTCCGGCGTCTCGTCGAACTGCGACGTCGCATTCATGGCCGGCATCACCGGCTGGCTGCGGCGGCGCGGCATCGGCGTTCCGTCACCGCGAGTCATGAACTGCTCGAGTGCCGCGGCGACATCAGCCATCGTCTGGTAACGATCGTCGGGATCCTTCGCGAGCAACTTCTCGAGGACGATCGTCTCGAGCGAGTGCGGAATCTCGGGCCGCATGAGCGGAGGCGGCGCCTCGTTGCAGATGCGATGCATCAGCTGGCGCGGGTCATCGTCGTTCGAGAACGGACGACGAGCGGTCAGCATCTCGTACAGGATCACGCCGAGCGCGTAGATGTCGGCGCGCTTGTCGACGGCGTCGGGCGTGAGGATCTGCTCGGGCGACATGAACTCGGGCGTGCCCATGATCATGTTGCGCTGCTTCGTATCCGCCGCGAGCGGCGCTTCGAGCATGCGCGCGACACCGAAGTCGAGAACCTTGACGAGATCGAGCGCGTCGTCCTTGTCGGTGAGGAAGATGTTGTCGCTCTTGAGATCGCGATGAACGATGCCGGCGTTGTGAGCGGCGATCAGGGCCGACGTGATCTGCTCGGCGATGCGACACGCGCGGCGCACGGGAAGTCCGCCGACGCGATAGATCTCGTCGGTGAGTAGCGTTCCCTCGAGGTACTCGTAGACGATGTACGGGACGTGGTCATGGGTGAAGCCCATGTCCGTCGACTCGACGATGTTGGGATGGCCAAGCGTTCCTGCCGCGCGCGCTTCGTTCATGAAGCGCTCGATCACGTTCGCGTCCGTCGCGAGATCCGGGTGGAGGATCTTCATCGCGACCTTGCGCTTGATCAGCGCGTGCTCTGCGAGAAAGACCGTGCCCATACCGCCAGCACCCAGGGTCTTGATGATCCGATACCGCCCCTCGACCATGTCGCCCGTCTTGACTACGGCTTCCCGATTTGGCGTATTTCCCATCGCGTCTAGAATGGGGCTCGCAAACGGGGCAGGCAAGACTCAAATATGCGAATCTATTTGTGGTTTTTATCCCACGGTGTAGTCTGGGGTGAGGGCTGATGAGCACTAAACGCGACTCACCGTTCTCTTCCCTAGAGTCACTCCGATCCACCCTTCCCGCGGGCAAACCGCCGGCGGAAAAACCTCCCGCGATCATGAAGGGACCGGCTCGTGCGGTCGTCCGTCTCGAGCGCAAGCAGCGCCGCGGAAAAGAGGTCACTGTCGTCGAGAAACTCGGTCTCAAGCCGACCGAGCTCGAGCAGTGGTGTCGTGATCTGAAGCAGTCTCTTGGATGCGGCGGCGCAATCGAAAACGACGCGATCGTGCTCCAAGGTGACCTCCGGACCAGGTTGCCCGATTTGCTGACGCGCAAGGGCGTCGGCAAGGTCACGCTCGGCTAGTTTTACAAGCCCAAAGTGGTTCCAATACCCCAGGGCTAACGGTTGGTTGCACCGGCTAGCGATGTAGCCAGTGGTGGGGCCCGAGCCGCCACTCAGCTGGCAGATCGAGTTTGCTGTCGCCACCTTACAACGCAACGCGTTGTGCGATGTCACGAGCTAACCGATTCGATTCCCACATGTTGTCGATCCGTTAGCGCACATCCACATCTGGCGTAGGCCTTGC
>JBBQFU010000147.1:0-22582 GCA_038322185.1 Haliangiales bacterium | reverse complement strand
CCCAGGCCGCCACGCTCGGCCCATTCGCGCTCGAGGACCGGCGCCGAGTCCACGCAGGGGCGAGTCGCGACCGGGCGATCCAGAGCCTGGGCGAGGCGATCGGCGAGGAGCACGAGCTTGTCCCGCATCACGAGGTGGTAGTCGTCGCCGCGGGCGTAGCGCGCGATGCGGCCGCGCACGAGCGAGTCGGTCGGCACGATCGGAGCGGCGCGGTCGTAGGCGAGGGCGACCACGACGAGCGAGCGTGCCGATTCGAGGATCGTGTGCAGATCGCCACGCTGAGCGACGTGGGCGGGTTGCGCGAGGTACGCCATCTCGCCCGCGTGGCCGGCGGCGAGCCAGCTCGTGTAGATAGCGTGGCGACGCGGCGGCTCGACGGGAATGATCGCGGCGCGATGGAAGCCGAGCTCGCGGGCGAGTGCCGCGATGTCGATCTCGACGGTCACTCGCGCGCGGGGCCCTCGGCATTGGGGCCGCGGACCGCGTTGGTGGAGACGTGTGCTTCGACTTCGGCGGAGCCTTCGCGATCGTCGTCGTCGGGATCGCCGGCGAACTGAACGGCGTCGTAGGGAACGTTGATGTCGCGCTCGCGCGGCTGCGGATACGCGATGTGCGCGCCGCGATAGCTGCGCACGAGGACCTCGCGCTCGTCGATGCGCTCGATGTAGCTCGGCACGATCGGAACCTTGCCACCGCCGCCCGGCGCGTCGAGCACGAGCATCGGAACGGCCATGCCGTTCATCCAGCCGCGCAGGCCCTCGTAGAGCGACTGCGCCGCCTCGACGGTGGTGCGCAGATGATCGGTCCCGACGACGGTGTCGCCCTGGAACAGGTAATACGGCTTCACGCGCGAGCGGAGAAGGCCCCGCATCAGAGCGCGCAGCGAGCGGACACTCGAGTTCACGCCGCGCAGAAGGACGGTCTGGTTGCCGACCGGGATGCCCGCATCGACGAGCCGCTCGCAACCCGCACGCGCTTCGGGCGTGAGCTCCTTGATGTGATTGAAGTGCGTGTTGATGAACAGCGGGTGATGCTTGCGCAGCGCCGCCGTGAGCTCGTCATCGATGCGCATCGGACACACCACGGGCAGGCGCGTGCCGATCCGGATCGTCTCGACATGTGGGATGGCGCGCAGGCGTCCGAGGAGATAATCGAGCCGGCGCGTCGACAACAGCAGCGGGTCACCGCCGGACATCAACACGTCACGGATGCGGCGCGTGCGCGCGATGTACTCGAGACCGGCCTCGAGGTCGGCCGTGGTCGGCGGCTCGTCCCCACCGACGAGGCGGCGGCGATTGCAGTGACGGCAGTAGATGCCGCAGCGATCGACGACGAGGAACAGGACGCGGTCGGGATACTTGTGGACGATCGATGGCGCCGGGTTGTGCGAGTCCTCCCCGAGCGGGTCACGCAGCTCCTCGTCGCGGATGTCGGCTTCCTGCGTGCGCGGGATGGCCTGCAGCCGGATCGGACACGAGTCGTGCACCGGATCCATGAGGCTCGCGTAGTAGGGCGTGATGCCGACGCGAAACAGATCGGCCGAGGCGGCGAGGCCGGCGTGCTCATGGGGCGAGAGCGAGACGGCGCGCGCGAGCTCGTCGGCACTCGTGAGCATGTGGCCGAGCTGCCAGCGCCAGTCGTTCCACTGCCGGTCGGTCACGTCGGCGCGACGGACGCCGGTGACGAGCGGCTGGACGACGGGGAGGTGGACCACGGCGGGTGTTTAGCACGTCAGCTGGTCAGAACGCGGACGACGAGGAACCAGGTCAACCACGCTGCACCCGTGCTCGCGGCAGCGGCAGCGAGACGGACGGGAAGGGTCCAGCGCGAGCGTGAGGCCGCGACGGCACCGACGGCGCCGCAGCCAGCGATCGCACCGGGGAGCATGCCACCGCGCGCGACGATCAGGATCGCGACGTTCGCGAGGACGAACAGCCAGATCCAGATCGGTACCGCACGGGGCGCGTTGGTCGGCGCGATCGACGCGCCGGCGACGTCGAGGAACGCGTCTGGATTGATCGCGTGCTTGATCGCGACGCGGACAGTTGCGGGCTTGCCGTCGAGCGTGAAGGCGTGCGACCAGCCGGTCAGCTTCTGCTTCGTCGCGACGGGCTTGCCATCGACGACGAGCTGCTTGCTACCAGTGAGGTAATTGACGTCGAGCGCGACCGCATGGCCGTGCGTGGTCCATTCCCACTTCATCGCCAGTTGCGGTGCGCGGCGCGGGCCCGCTCGAGCAGGGTGAGCAGACCGTCGGTGAGCTGCATGGTCGGCAGATCGTCACTCGTGACCCAACGTGCGTCGCGTACATCGGAACCTGGTGCCAGCTCGCCACCAACGACGCGCGCGAGGTAATCGAGGATCACGTAGTGATACCCCTCGCTCATCCGCTCGACGACACACGCGAGCGCACCGACCTCGACGACGAGCTTGGTCTCCTCGCGGACCTCGCGCGCGACGGCCTGCGCGAGGGTCTCGTTCATCTCGAGCTTGCCGCCGGGCACCGACCACAGCCCGATGGCGGGCGGCGTGCCGCGCTCGACGAGCAGGATCCGACCATCACGGTCGAAGACAAATGCGCCGACTGCCACAGTGGGAATCGTCATCGTGCGGGCCTCTTCACCTTCGATGTTGGTTTCGCAGCGGGCTTCTTGGCGAGAGGTTTCTTCGCGACCTGCAGCAGATGTGCGGACGGACACAGCGGCGCCAGCGAGCAGTGATCGTGGTCGGGGTTCTTCGCCATGCAGACCCGGCGGCCATGCCAGATCAGCCGATTGGAGAACGTCCCCCAGCGGTCCTGCGGCAGGAGCTTCATCAGATCCTGTTCGATCTCGACCGGATCCTCGCTGGTGGTGAGTCCGAGCCGCTGCGACAGGCGCATCACATGGGTATCGACGACGACACCCTCGGCCTTGCCGAGCGCATTGGTGAGCACGACGTTCGCGGTCTTGCGCGCCACCCCGGGTAGCTCGACGAGCTCCGCGATGGTCTCGGGGACCTTGCCCCCGTGGCGCTCGATCAGGGCACGCGCCATCCCGACGAGCGCCTTGGCCTTGTTGCGGTAGAAGCCCGACTTGAAGATGAGGGGCTCGATCTCGGCCGGCTCGACGGCGGCCAAGGCGGCCGCGTCGGGATATTTCGCGAACAGAGCCGGGGTGATCGTGTTGATCATCTTGTCGGTCGATTGGGCCGACAAAATGGTCGCGACGAGCAACTGATACGCGTTCTGATGGTCCAACTCCACGACCGCGTCTGGCCAGGTCTCCCCCAGTAAGTCCGCGATGCGAAGTGCGTTCTCCGGTGTGTCGAGCTTTGTGCTATTTCGAAGGCGACCACCCATGACGCGGCGACACGGTATCATCTTCCTGGCAGCACTCGTCGTCACCCTCGGCGCCGCCTGCGGCACGAGGAAGCAGGACGTCCAGCGCGCGCGCAACTCGGTCTACGACACCGACTTCGCGAATGTCTACAACGCCGCGCTCCAGGCGACCCGCGACCAGTACCCGATGCTCAAGGACAGCCCGGGACCGGGACGGATTTCGACCGCGTGGCATCAGGTCACGTACGCGAACAACCAGGACGACAGCCTGCAGAACCAGCGCACGATGACGCAGGGGCAGGGCATGACGGGCCGGCCCGGCTCGCCGCAAGCGACGATGACGGGCATGCCGACGCGCCTGGCCTACAAGCGCTTCTTCATCCGGTTCGACGTCAGCGTGCTCGGCGGTCGGCCGTGGAAGGTGAAGGTCGTCGGTCACGCGAGCGAGTGGGATCCTGGCGCGGCGCTACCGACCGAGATGAACGGCGCGCAGCGGCCCGCGTGGCTCGACGGCCGCCTCGAGTCGCTGCAGGTCGCGATCTACAAGAAGATCAAGCGGTACGCGATCCCGCGCAAGGAAGAGGTCACGATCTCCGTCGAGGACTCGCTGCCCAAGACCGATCCGGGGACGATCAAGGGCGTGCCGCCCGCGGCCGCCAAGACGCTCGCCGCGATCAAGGATGCGGTCGGCAAGCGCGATTACGCCACGCTGCGCCCGCAGCTCGACGACAACGTGGTGTGGAGCCTCGGCGGTGGCACCGGCGCGGACATCGCGATCGCCACCTGGCAGGCAGACCCCAGCATCCTCGAGGCGATGCAGTCCGCGATCAACGCGGGCTGTGCCGGCGACAAGAAGGTGGTGTGCCCGGCCCCGGATCCCGCCACCGTTCCGCTGCCCGGCGCCTACCAGCTCGTGCTGGAGGACAACGGCAGCGGGTTCAAGATCACCAGCTTCGTGCGCACCGAGTAGCGCGCCGCGAGCTCACGGCGCGGAGAACATGATCGATCCGATCGTCGACGCGCAGCTGCCGACTGGCGCTCCGCTGCCGATGTCCACCTCGCGGAACGTCAGGTTCGTGGCCGTTCCAGAGATGGGCGAGCCGGTGCTCGTGAGCTCCACCGAGCCGGCGTTCGCGAAGTAGAACTTCGTCGGGCCGACGCCGCTCACGATGTCCGCGATGATGTGCACGCACAGACCGCAGTTGTTGTAGTCGGCGTCGTCGCCCGTGATCGTGTACGTGCCCGGCGCGATGCCGCCCGCGAACACGCCCTTGCCGGTGACCATCTTGAGGAAGAACGTGTCGCGCGGCGGGCCGGCATCGAGCGTGAACGTCGCGGTCACACCGCCCATCGTGCCCGCGGTACCGGTCTTCATGCCGAGGTCGCCGTAGCTCGCTGGCACGAGACAGTTGTTCATCGGCGGCGCGTCCATCTGCTGCATCGCCGCGTCGGGGATCACGGATCCGCCGTCGTCGCCGCACGCTGCCACTGCCAGGATTGCAAGGAGACGCTTCATGGCGTGAACCTCTTGTTGAATTTGATCACGCTCGCGGTGCGGTACTCGCCCTTCACGTCGGCGTCGGCAACGACCGCGTCGCCGCCGACCTCGCACACGCGATCCTTGATCGCGCTGCGCAGGGCGTCGATCGATTTCGGAACGTCACCGTTGTAGTAGTCGAGCCGGCCGACCTCCTCGAACGCCTGGTCCGGCGCGGTCTCGGAGATCGTGAACTCGCAGCCCGACGGCCGCGGGACCTCACCCTTTGTCGATGGAGTGAACGAGAAGCTGGTTGGCACACAGCCACCGAGCAACGCCAACACCACGAGCCTTCGATGCATGGCCCTGATCTTAGCGCTTCTCGATCACGATCAGGCAATTCGAGTCAGGTAGCTCGACGGGCCGGTCGTTCTCGTCGGTCAGCTCGATCTTGCCGCTGAGGTTGTCGCGGTAACCGGGCTGCAGGTAGCTGCGCTGGTTCGCCGGAATGTCGACGACCTTCGCGACGGTGCCACCGCCGACCCAGTCGACGAGCAGCCCGACATAGTCGTCGTACGGCAGGATGCCGTAGAGCTCGCGCACCTCGTACGGGAAGCTGGCCGGTCCCCAGGTGTACGTGTAGAGAAACTCCATCGCGTCTGCCGTCGTCAGCTCGACGCGCGCATCGGGCAGCTCGCGGTACGCGATCTTGCGGCCCTCGAACTGCTCGACGTAGACGTCGAACGTCGACCGCGCATCGGGCGCGATCAGCTTGATGCGGCGCGTGCCGGGCGGCGGCATCACACCGTCGCGAATCACGATGCGGCCGCCGGCGCGCAACGTCACCCACGCCGCGCGGATCACGTCGCGCACGCTCTCGAGGTGAAACTTGCTGCCGCCCCGCTCGGTGTACGAGTAGACCTCGTGGAGGATCGAGCAAAAGATCACCGAGTCGAGGCTCGCCGGTCCGACCAGCTCGGGGAGGATCTCGGCGGCGCCGAGCACGAGCCGCCATTTGTGATTGCCGGCGCGAGCGAGCGTCTCGAGTGCCGCGATCGCTTCCTGCGACAGGTCGACGCCGATGATCTCGGCGCTCGGATAGCGCGCTTCCAGCAGCTCGAGCACCACACCACCGCCAGGCCCGATCTCGACGATGCGGCCGGGTTTGACGTAGTCGAGCATGCGTTCCTTGTCGGACCGCGCGGAGTTCATCGAGGCCAGATAACTCGCCTCGTTGTTGACGCGATCGAGCTCGTCCTTGCGCAGCCCGTAGAGGTCGCACAGCGCCTTGAGCATCTGGTGGAAGCCCACCGACGAGCGGGTCTCGTACAGGCCGAGCAGCGTGATCAGCGCGGCCGACTCCTCGGTCTCGATGAAGTCGAACAGGATCGCATCGGGATCCGTCGTTGACGCGAGCTTCGCCGAGAGCGTGCCGAGCGGGCCCATCAGGTCATCGGTCTCGAGCAGCTGCGTCACGGTCAGGTGTGCGAGCGCGGCCTCGACGAGCCGGAGCCGGTAGCGCATCCCGGGCCCGTCGCCGGCGAGCCGAGCCAGTAGCGGCCGCAGCTGCACGTGCCACGGTCGCGCCGTATCGACGCCCTTGCGCCGCGCGGCACCGACGGCGGCGATCAGCACGCCGAGCTGCGCGAATGGCGACAGGCGGCTCGTCGCCGACTCGCAGTACCAGAGCTGGCACGTGTTGAGCGCGGGACCGACGATCGCCAGCTCCGCGTCGCTGAGCCGCGCCACCGCGGCGTCGACGGAGGCTGCGGGCTCGCCGTCGCGTTGCCGGGTCGCGCGCAACGCACGCAGGCGATCGGCGAGGCGCACGCGATCGGGCGGCGGTGCCAGCGCCGCGAGCGCGGCGTGCGGCTCGGTCCACGGCGCCTGCGACGTGACGATCGTGAGCTGGTCGCGCACGCGCGCGAGCTTGCCGAGCAGCGCGTCGTCGAGCAGACCCTCACGAACCGCCGCCGTATCGCACGCGTTGAGCACGTGCAGACCGTCGAGCGCGAGTGCGATCGCCTGGTGCGACTCGACCGGCTTGCCTGCGATGCTGAGCGCGCGACCGAGCGCCGGCGCGATCTCGCGCAGCGCGGCGACCAGCGGCGCGAACATCAAGATCGGACCTTCGCCGCGCACGTGCTGGCCGGCGAGCCCGTGTGCCTCGACCCACGCGAGCGCGAGCTTCTGCAGCGCGGGCGCGAGGCCCCAGATGCGAGCGCGATCCTGGGTCCGCAGGATCACGGCGGCCGCCTCGTTGTGAACATCGATCGCAATGCCCTGCTGCACCCACGCGGCGCGCAGTGTCGGGTTCGCCGTCTTGGCGATATCAAGGTGAAGGATCGCGGCGCGCAGCGTCGGGCCGAGGCCGGCATCGAGAACGCGGCGCGTGAGCTCGGCGAGCTCGCCGAACACCGGTGCGGACAAGCCGGGTTTGTCGGCCGCCTGGAACACGGCGAGGTCGCGCGCCTCGAGACCCCTTAGCTTGCGACCGAGGAGGCGCGTCGCGATGTGATCGAGCAGAGGCCGCGGCTGCGCGTGTCGCGTCGAGCCGGGTGGTGCCGCCGCAACCACCGGTGGGTCGTGCTCGACCTGCGGCGGTGCGGGATAGGCGAGGGCGGCGACCTCCGGAAACGCGGCGATGATCTGCTGCGCTGCCGGCGAGTCGGGCGCTCGCAGCGCCTCGAGTGCAGCGGCCGCAAACCGCGTATCGCCGAGCACGCACGCGGTGAGCGCGCCGGGGGTGAGCCAGCTCGCGACGGTGATCGCACCCGCACGATCGATCAGTCCCGGCAGCACGGTCAGCAACTCGTTCACGAACCCAGAGTACCATCGGCGCATGAGATGGCTTTGCGTGTGCGCGGCGCTGGTGGCGTGCAAGAAGGAACCGGCCACGCAGCCGTCGCCTACACCCGGCAGCGCCGCGACGGTCGTCCCCCTCGATGCGTCGAGTGTGAGCGTCGACGCACCGTCGGTCGGTGCCGCGACGGTCGCTCCGCTCGTCGATCTGCTGCGCCGGGCGCCGGGCACGACGCTGCGCGTGTCGTCGCGCGTCCGCAACAAGACGATCAAGCCCGAGCACATCTTCGACGGCAACCTGAACACCGCGTGGAACTCGGTGACCGGCGAGCTCGCGGGTGCGTGGGTGCAGATCGAGGCCGAAACGGACAGTCACATCGTCGAGGTGCGGATGACCGTCGGCCACACCGGGAAAGGCAAGAAGGGCGAGGACTACTTCACGATGAACCCGCGCATCACGAAGCTGAAAGTGATCCGCGCTGGCAAGCCCGACACGGTCGTCGAGCTCGACCCCGAGCGACGTGATCTGCAGACCGTCGCGATCGATGGCCATGGCACCGCCCGCATCGAAGTGGTCGCCGTGAAGCCTGGGACCAAGAAGGCGTGGCGCGAGGTCGCGATCTCGGAGCTGGAGGCGTGGGGCCATCGTGCCGCATCCGCGCCGCCACTCGCGTCGCCCGCGAAGCCCGCGGTCGCGGTCGGCGAGATACCCGACGCCACCGACACCACCCCGTGCAGCCGTCTCGCCCAGGAGCGAGAGGAGCGTGAAGCCTCGCGCAAGGAGCAGGACGAGGCGTGCGCGGAGCTGCCGACGCAAGAGGAGCGCGATCAATGCGCTGTCGATCCGCCCGGGGATCCCGAGTGCGACGACACCCCCGTCACGATCGAGCAGCTGGCGCCGCCGTGGAAGAGCGCCGCGATCACGTGCTGGTCCAACGACAACGTGTACGGACCGGTCAACTGCACGGTCCGCGTGTCGACGACGACCGCGAGCGTTGCGGCGGTCGAGATAGGCCTCGAGAGCGCGAAGGCCACGGCCGAGGTCACGAACGCGATCGTCAACAAGGGCGGCGCGCTCGAGATTCAGTACGAGACCGACGAGTACGGGACGACCACCGCCTACACCGTCGTATGCAACGCCACGCCGGCGCTCGCCTGCGGCGCGCCGGTTCCCGACAAGAAGTAGTGCTCGGCAAGGTCCTCCTCCTCGGCAGCCTCTACCTCGCGCAGGGACTACCGTACGGTTTCTTCACCCAGGCGCTGCCGGTGTTGCTCCGCGAGCACGGGTTGTCGCTGCCGCTGATCGGCCTCGCAAATCTGCTGTCACTACCGTGGGCCCTCAAGTTCGCATGGGCTCCGCTCGTCGATCGCGTACGGGCGCCGCGCGTGGGCCGGCGTCGTGCGGTGATCATCCCGTTACAGCTGCTGAGCGTTGCGGTGCTCGGCGCGCTTGCATTCGCAGCGTCGCCCGACGCGGTGTGGGCGCTGTGCGTCGCCGTGCTGCTCGTGAACTTGCTCGCTGCGACGCAAGACATCGCGACCGATGCGCTCGCCGTCGAGATTCTCGGACCGCAGGAGCGCGGTCTCGGCAACGGGCTGCAGGTCGGCGCGTACCGCACGGGGATGGTCATCGGCGGCGGAGCGATGCTGCTCGTGTTCGCGTATGCGGGCTGGGTCGCAGCGTTCGTCGGGCTCGCGGTGATCATGCTCGTGGCGACGTTGCCAGTCGTCGTGTTCCGCGAGCCGCCGCCGGTGGTCGAGCTGCCGCGTGACACCAAGAGTCTCGCCGCGATCCGAGAGTCACTGGCGAGGCCCGGCATGGGGCCGTGGTTGCTCGTGCTGATGACGTACAAGGTCGGCGAGTGGTTCGCGAGTGGCATGCTGCGGCCATTCTTGAGGGACGCCAAGCTCGGCATCGATGACATCGCGCTGATGCTCGGGCTCGTCGGCTTCTCGGCTGCCGTGGTCGGTGCGCTGGCGGGTGGTGCGCTGACCACCAAGCTCGGGCAGTCCCGCGCGCTCGTGGTGTTCGGTGCGTTGCAGACGCTCGCGATCGCGTCGCTCGCGGTTGCGGCGCAGGCGCCGTCGATCCTGATGTTCTACGCGGTCTCGATCGCCGAGCACCTGACGAGCGCGATGGCGACCGCCGCGCTGTTCACGGCGATGATGAACCGCTGCCGCGACACGCACGCGGGCACCGACTACACGGTGCAGGCCTCGCTCGTCGTCATCACCACCGGGCTCATCGCCGCGCTGTCGGGCGTGTCGGCACACGCGCTTGGCTACACCGGCCATTTCATGGCCGCGGCCGCCCTGTCGGCGTTTGGCGTCGCGATGGCCGCGCGCGTTGGTAGACTGGCGTCGTGAGGGTGTTGTCGGGCCTTGCGCTCGCGCTTCTGTGGTCGGCGTGTCTGACTCCGTCGCTGTCGCCGTGTGGCGACCTGTTGTGCGCCCCGGACGCGATCTGCGTCGAGGACGTCGTGTGCGCGTCACCCGAGCAAGTCGCGGCGTGTGCCGGTGTCGAGCCCGACGGCGCATGCTCGACCACGCAGACCACCGGACGCTGCGTGCTCGGTGTCTGCGTGGGCAATGTGTGCGGCGATGGTCTGGTCACCGGCAACGAGGTCTGCGATGGCACCGAGATCACGCTCGGCTGTGAGGCCTTCGGGTTCTACGGCGGTGAGGTCTCGTGCAAGCCCGCGTGCACGGCCGACACGAGTCAGTGCATAGGCCGCTGTGGCGACGCGATCGTGCATGCCGAGTTCGACGAGCAGTGCGACACGCTGCCGCCGGTGGAAGGGTGCCTGGACTACGGGCACGACTGGGGCGTGCTGACGTGCAACGCGTTCTGCGCGCCGGCGATCTCGAGGGACTGTCAGCGGTACGGCTGGGACGTTCTGCTGCCGACCTCGGTCGCGTATAGGCGGGCGGATGCGAATGCGCACGGCGCGATCGGACTGAACGCCGCGCAGGTCGACGTCGTGTGGGACGGCGTCACCACGACGCGCGCGAACCCCGGCTGGGCGCTCGTGACGTCGAGCGCGAATGCGTTTGTGGCGGTCGGAAACGCATCGATCGGCTGGTTCGATGGCACGTGGCACGACCTGCCGTTCGGGGTTGTCACCAACGCGATCTCGCTCGGCGACGACGGTTACCTGTTCGCGTTCCCGAGCGGCGGCTGCGCGCCGTCCGAGATCAACCTTGCCGCTGCTACCGTGACGGTGCTGCCGGTCTCTGGCACGCAGCCCTGCACGCAGGGCGTCGCGTTCGCACGCACCGAGCTCTACGTGGCGCAGGGCTCCGAGGGTGTGAGGAAGTGGGACGGCGTTCAGTGGAGCAACGCGATTCCGGGCTCCACCTTCACCCTCGAGCGCGCCGGTTCGCATCGGTTCGTCCTCGGCGGCGGCGGGAAGGCGCAGGTCGCTGACGTTGCGACTGGAGTGCCTGAGATCGGCCCGCTCGTGTTCCTCGGTGTAGACACGACGATCGCTGTCGATGAGGATCAGAACGTGTTGTTCCGGACGGGTGACTCCGTCCAGGCCACGCCCACATTCAATCTGAGAGCGCACTCGATGTTCGTTGCTCTCGGCCTGGCGCATGACGGCCAGACGGTGTCGGCTGATGGCCGCATCGTCACGTTCGGGACGGGCGTGCGCGCCATGCGGGCTCTGAACCTCGCGAGCGTGCTACCACCGCCGCTGGATGCCACCATCAGCTTCGTGCATCACGCCAGCGATGGTCTGATCGCGTGCGGGTCGACCGTGTTCGTCTCGGGGATCGCTGGCTTCGTGCAGCGGCCCTACGACGCCGCGACCGCCGGCCGCTGTCTCGAGGTCACCGGTGCCGCGCTCGGCGCGCACTACGTCGTGACGGACACGGGCGCACTGCTCGGCTACAACGCGGGCAACAACACCTACGCGCCCGTCGTTGACAGCGGGGTGAGGTCGGCGGCCGGTGACTTCACCCAGCTGTGGACGTCGGTCGGGAATCAGCTCATCGGGATCACCAACGGAGTCACCGGCAATGCGGTGACCGAGACCCTCCCGGCCGGCTGCGTAGCGTCGCAGGTGGCGATGAGCCCGAACCGGCGCTTCGTGGGGGTCGGAACGTGCAGCGGCCAGCTCGCCGTGTTCGAGCGCGCGACCACCTGGTCGCTACTCGCGACCCTGGCGTCCAGCGGGGTCGATGCGCAGATCTCGATCGGCGATGACGACACGATCTTCGTGCGCAACGTGGACAAGATCTACCGCCTCGACGGCACCACCTTCACGTTGATCGGCCAGGGCAAACGCGTCGTGGCGGTCGCCGCGGACGACGTGTTCATCGACCAGGGGGGCGAGACGATGCTGCACATCACGCCCACCGTGACCCAGGAGATCCGGCTCGCGAGCGGTCCGTTCGTCGCGTCACCGACTCACCTGTTCTCGTGGGATTCCGTGACCCGCCGGGTGCAGGGAATCGCGCGGATGACGAACGTTCCGAACGGTCCGTGAGCTACCGTCGCGGCGTGCGCACGCTGCTGCTGGTGATGATCGCGATCGGGTGCAAGGGCGCCGAACGCAAGGCGGTGCCACCGCGGGTGTCGACGCTGCCACCGCTTGCCGCAGCGCCGACGGCGACGCTCGCCCCCGCGGGCGCACCTGCCGAGTTTCCGAAGGAGCAGCCCGCGATCGTGGTGTGGCAGGGCGGGGGCGAGCCGCCGCAGACAATCCTCGGTATCCGCGTGTGGCCCGACGGAACGGTCCGCTTCCGCTGCAACCGGCGCGGGTCGCTATCCCGCGAGCGCGTGGCCGCGATGCTCGACACGTTCGAGCGCGCGGGTTGGCTGCCCGCCACAGCGGCCGCACCGCCGGCGCCGACGGACTCGACATGCATCACGACCAGCGTGCAGGTCGCTCGCGATACCCGGAGCACCCGCCGCAACAGCGCGTGCGGCACGATCCCCGATGACATCGGCGACGCGGTCGCGTTCGTCCAGGCCGTCGTCGGCCCGGATCCGTGCGGCACGTAGCTACTCGCTACAGACGGTCTTGCGATCGGGGATGACCTTGCCGGGATTGAGCAGCCCGCGCGGATCCCACATCGACTTCCACTTGCGCTGCCACTCGAGCAGCTGCTCGCTCTGCTCCATCGGCACGTAGTCGCGCTTGGTCAGGCCGATGCCGTGCTCGCCCGACAGCGTGCCGCCGAGTGACACACAGTGCGCGAACACCTGCTCGGCCGCGGCCCACATCTTCTTGCGCACCGCCGGATCGGCACTGTCCTCGTTCGACAATAAATTCACGTGGAGGTTGCCGTCGCCCGCGTGACCGAACACCGCGGTCGCGATGCCGGTCTCCGCGGACACGCGGTCGACGCGCGCGAGCATCTCGACGATCTTGCCGCGCGGGACGCAGACGTCCTCGTTGACCTTGATCTTGTAGGCCTCCTTGAGCGCCGGCGAGATCAGGCGGCGTGCTTCCCACACCGCGCGACGCTCCGCGGGCTCGGTGGCGCCGAGCACGTCGAGCGCGCCGAGGTCGTCACACGCAAGGCCGATCTTCTCCATCATTGCAGGCATCGAGTCCGCCTCGCCGTCGACCTCGATGAGAACAACGGCGCCCGCGTTTGCAGGGAAGCGGTATCGCGCCTTCGTACGCACGTGATCGATCGACGCCTTGTCCGCGAGCTCGAGCACACGCGGGCGCAAGCCGCCGCGGAGCAAAGCCGAGATCGCGGCACCGGCGGTCGGCACGTCGGCGAACACGCCGAGGATCGTCGCGGCCGCGGGCGGGCGGGGCAGGAGCTTCACGGTGAGCTCGGTGATCACGCCGAACGTGCCCTCGGTGCCGACGAAGCCGGCGACCAGATCGTAACCGGTCACTCCCTTCGCGGTGCGCCGGCCACAGCGCAGCACCTCGCCACCGACGAGCGCGACCTCGAGGCCGAGGATGTACTCGCGCGTGACGCCGTACTTGAATGCGCGCGGACCGCCCGCGTTGGTCGCTGCGTTGCCGCCGATCGAGCAGAACTCGAGCGATGCGGGATCCGGCGGGTAGAACAGCTCCTGCGCCTCGACGGCTTCTTGCAGCCGGCCCGTGACCACGCCAGGCTCGACCACCGCGACGAGGTCGCCGGCATCGATCTCCTTGATGCGCGTCATGCGCTCGGTCGACAGCACGATGCCGCCCTTGATCGGCAGCGCACCACCGACCATGCCGCTGCCGGCACCACGTGGCGTCACGAACACGTTGCGCTCGGCGCAGATGCGCAGCACAGCCGCGACCTCTTCGGTCGAGCTGCACAGCACCGCGCACTCGGGAGGATAGAACTCCGGTAGCGGGCTCTCGTCGCGGCCGTAGTCGTCGAGCTTCTCGTGACCCGGGCCGATGATCGCGTCGGCGCCGAGCTCGCGCTCGAGGACGCTGACGATGGTCATCGATGAGCTAGACGGAGAAGGACGAACCGCATCCACACGTCGACTTTACATTCGGGTTCTGGAACTTGAAGCCCGCACCCTGCAGTCCTTCGACGTAATCGATCTCGGTTCCGACGAGGTACATGAGGCTCATCTCGTCGACAACGCAGCGCACGCCCGCGACCTCGAACTGACGATCGACCTCGGCCGGCTCGTCGAAGTACAGATCGTAGGAGAAGCCTGCGCAGCCGCCACCGACGACGCGGAGGCGGAGGGCCATCGTGGTCTCGATGCCCTCGGCGGAGCGGATCTCGTTGACCTTGGTGGCGGCACCCGGCGTGATCAGGAGCATCGACTCCGGACCCGGTGCCGAGCTCGAAGAGGAGTGAGTAGCGAGAGCTGCTTCAGACATCGCGACGGACCTTACCCTCACGTGAGGGTTACGGCAAGCCCCTGTGCTAAAACCGCAATGTGCCGAGTTACGACGCGCTGCTCCGTGACCTCCGCGAGAAGACTCCGGAGATCGACGCACCTGGTCTAAACGGGGTGCTCGGCGAGGTCGCGCTCATTGATTGCCGCGAAGCAGACGAGTACGCGCAGGGGGCAATTCCGGGCACGGTCTGGATCCCGCGCGGCAAGCTCGAGCAGAAGATCGAAAAGGCCGTCGCCGATCGGGCGGCGCCTGTCGTCATCTATTGCGCGAGTGGCAACCGATCGCTGTTCGCGCAGCGGACGCTGTCCGAGCTCGGCTACACCCATGTGCGCTCGCTCGCGGGTGGGTTCTCGGGCTGGAAGCGCGCCGGGCTCGCGTGGGAGATGCCTGCGGTGCTGCGCGCCGATCAGGAGGCGCGCTACTCGCGGCACACGATGCTGCCCGAGGTCGGCGTCGCCGGACAGAAGAAGCTGCTCGCCTCGAAGATCGTGTGCATCGGCGCCGGTGGCCTCGGCTCGCCGTCGAGCATGTATCTCGCCGCAGCCGGTATCGGCACGCTCGGCATGATCGACGACGACGTGGTCGATGCGTCAAATCTGCAGCGGCAGATCCTGCACGGGACCGATCGCCTGCAGACGCCCAAGGTCGACTCGGCCGAGCGTACGCTCAAGAACCTCAATCCCGATGTCGTCGTCGACAAGCACCGCGTGCGGCTCACCAGCGCCAACGCCATCGAGCTGCTCGGGGCCTACGACGTGATCATCGATGGCGCTGACAACTTCGCCACGCGCTACCTGGTCAACGACGTCGCGCTCAAGCTCGGCAAGCCGGTCGTGCACGCATCGATCTTCCGGTTCGAGGGGCAGCTGACCGTGTTCCCGGCGAATGGGAGCCCTTGCTACCGGTGCCTGTATCCTGAACCGCCGCCGCCGGAAGATGCACCCTCGTGCGCCGAGGCCGGCGTGCTTGGCGTGCTGCCGGGTACGCTCGGGGTATTGCAGGCGACCGAGGCGATCAAGCTGGTGCTCGGCCTCGGTGAAACACTCGCAGGGCGCCTGCTCGTCTACGACGCGCTCAAAGCGCGATTTCGCGAGCTCAAGCTGCGGCGCGACCCGGCGTGCCCGACCTGTGGCGATGGTGTCGATCGCGCCGCGATCAACCTCGTTGATTACGACCAGTTCTGCTCCGCGCCTCGTTAATTACCTTCGCAGCGCCCTTCGGCGCTGCTGCGCGGTCCGGCACAGCCGGACCTTGCAGAATCACGCTACAATATCGACGACTTTGATCGCAGCCGGCCAGACGATCGGCAGTTACCGCATCCTCCAGAAGATCGGGACGGGCGGCATGGGTGCCGTGTACCTCGCCGAGCACCCGCTGATCGGCAAGCGCGTGGCGCTCAAGGTCATTCACCGCGACCTCGCCAACAACAAGGAAGTCGTCCAGCGCTTCTTCCAGGAGGCGAAGGCGGTCACCAAGATTGGCAGCGATCACATCGTGGAGATCCACGACTTCGGGCAGACGCCCGACGGCGATCACTTCTACATCATGGAGTACCTCGAGGGGCAAACCCTCGCGCAGCTGCTGGGGCGCGAGCGCGTGTTGCCGGTGATGCGAGCGCTCCACATCGGCGCGCAGATCGCGTCGGCGCTGCTCGCGGCGCACGCCTCGGGTGTGATCCATCGCGATCTCAAGCCCGACAACGTGATGCTCACCCACAAGCTCGGCGACCCGGACTTCGTGGTGTTGCTCGACTTCGGGCTCGCGAAGATCTTCAGCGGCGATCGCTCGGCGGTGAAGACGGCCGCGGGCGTGCTCCTCGGTACGCCGCAGTACATGTCGCCCGAAGCGTGCGAGAGCCGCACGACGATCGATCACCGCACCGATATCTACGCGCTCGGCATCCTGCTGTTCCAGATGATGACCGGCATGCTGCCGTTCGACGGCGAGACGATGGGCGAGGTCCTCGTGAAGCAGGTCACGCAGCTGCCGCCGCCGATGCGCGGCTTCAACCAGAACATCGCGCCGAGCGTCGAGCAGATCGTGCTTCGCTGTCTCGCGAAGAGCCCGGACCAGCGGTTCTCGACGATGCAGCTGCTGCGCGATGCGCTGCTCGATCCCGAGGCGTACCTCCACAACTCGCCGCCGATGGCGCCGGCACGCTCGCTGGCGCCGGGTGAGATGAAGGTCGATGCGAAGACCGTGATGGCCTACGCCGCGCAGGAGCAGGCGGCCAAGCGCGCGCAACTGCCGCTGCCGGCACCGCCGCCGTCGATGGGCGGGCAGGCGCAGGCCAAGACGCTGATGCACGACGGCTCGCTGGTTCCGGCACGGATCCAGCCGACGGGTGCGATGGCGGCGCCGCCGGACATGACCGCGCCTGCGATGCCGAAGATGAACACGATGCGCATCGATACGCCGGCCGGCTACTCGTCGCGACCGCCGCGCAAGATGTGGCCGATCGTGCTCGTGCTCGCGCTGCTCCTCGGTCTGGGCGGCGGCGCGTTTGCTGTCGCGTGGTTTGGCCGCACCGACAAGGCCGCGGACGTCGCGAGCGATGCGGAGCCAGCCGGAAGCAGCGGCAGCTCGATGACGACAGCCGGCAGTGCGGGCAGCGCGACGGTCGGAAGTGCGGCGGCTAGCGCAACGGGAAGTGCAGCGGCTGCGACGGGCAGCGCGACCACCACCGCCGCGAAGGGCAGCGCGGTCGAAGTTGCAACGGGCAGTGGCAGCGCAGGCAGCGCCGCCTCGGGCAGTGCATTGGTGTCGCAGCCGCCGGCCGTCGATGCAGGCGTGCCGCCCGATGCCACCCCGACGACACCCGGCACCACGCAGATGGCCGTGATCGTGATCGACTCGACCCCGCCGGGCGCGGACGTTTTCGGGCCCGACAAGACGTCGCTCGGCAAGACGCCGCTCAAGCTCGACCTGCCGATCAGCGATCTACCGCTCACGTTCGAGCTGCGGCTCGCGGGCTACCGTAAGAAGACCAAGGACGTGATCGTGCGCGGCAACACGATGGTGCAGGTCCCGCTCGATCGCCTGCCGAAGAGCACCCAAACGGTCCGTCCTCCTCCCAAGCGCGACGACAATGCGCTCGAACGCCCGGATTAGCGCTAGACTGCCTCGATGCTCGTCGCTGTCCTCGCCGGTCTGGCCGTGCTCGTCGTCGCCGCGTTGATCGCGGCACGCGCAGCCGCGGCCGAGGTCCGGCGCCAGGCCAATCACGCCGTCGAGCAAGCGCGCGGTGAGCAAGTGGCCGAGCTCAAGGCTGCCGAGCTTGCGGCCAAGGCGCACAAGCAGTCGATCGAGACCGCCGCCCGATCCGAGGCCCTCGACGCACATACCAAGGTCGACGAGGAGCTCGCCGCCGCTGAGGTCCGCACGCAGGAGCGCGAAGCTGCAATCGCGCGCAAGCAGGCGGAGCTCGATCAGCTCGAGGACGCGCTCGAACAGCGCGAGGCCCAGCTCGATCAGGTGCACAAGGACGTGCAGTCGCGCTTCGATCGCGCACGCGGCGTCGAGCAGGACATCGGCCGCAAGCGGTCGTCGCTACGCACCGAGCTCGAGGCACGTGCCGGCATCCCGGGCTCGGATCTCATCAAGCACCTCACGCACGAGTGGGCCGAGGAGGCGCGCGCCAAGGCCGCCGCCCTCGTACGCAACGCCGAGCAGAACACCGTCGATCCGCAGCACGACCGAGACGCGCGCCGCGTGCTCGAGATCGCCGCGAACCGCTGCAGCATGCACTTCCTCACCGAGCGCAACGCATCGACGCTGCGGGTCGGTGCAGAGATCGTCGCGGTGTTGCTCGACAACAACAACGCCATCCACGGCGCGCTCGAGAAGGTCGCGGGCGTCCAGCTCCAGATCAATGACGACAAGGACGTGGTCCGGCTCGAGGGCCTCGACGGCGTCGGCAAGGAAGTCGTGCGGCGCGCGCTGTCGCGCTTCATCAAGAAGCCGGACTCGATCGATGCCGCCCGCAAGGCGCCCGACGAGTGGGCGGCCAAGGCGCGCGAGCACATCGATCAGGAGATCCGCTCGCTCGGCAAGAAGGCGTTCACGGTGCTCGGCGTGCAGAAGGCGCATCCGGAGATCGTCGACCTCGTCGGCGCGCTCAACTTCCGCACGAGCTACACGCAGAACCAGTGGCTCCACGCGGTCGAGGCCGCGTTCCTCGCCGGGATGATGGCCTCGGAGCTCGGCCTCGACGAGAAGCTCGCGCGTCGCGCCACGCTCATGCACGACATCGGCAAGGCGCTCACCCACAAGATCGAGGGGAGCCACGCGGTGATCGGCGCCGACATCGCGCGCCGCCTCGGTGAGCCCGAGCTCGTCGCCAATGCGATCGGCTCGCATCACGCGGACGAACCGCCAAACTCGGTCTACGCCTATCTGGTCGCCGCGTCCGATGCGATGAGTGGTGCGCGTCCCGGCGCGCGCCGCGAGCAGACCGAAGGCTTCTCGACCAAGATCGAAGATCTCGAGCGCATCGGCATGGCGCGCCGCGGCGTCGCCTACGCGCACGCGGTTCACGGTGGTCGCGAGCTTCGCGTGTACGTGCGCGAGCGCGACGTCGACGACCTCACGGTCATCGAGCTCTCCACCGATATCGCCAATCAGATCGCCGACGAGCTGACGTTCCCGGGACAGATTAAGGTCACCGTGATTCGCGCGTTCGAAGCGACCGCTACTGCCAACTGAGTAGTCAGAGCGGGCGTCGCGGTCTCAGCGTGCACGTCGCCCGCGCGTTCTCGCGCGTGTGAGTCTCAGTCGCAGGCGGGAGCAGCACGTACAAAAGCGCCACCCTGGGGCACGCGTGATGCAGTCGAAAAATCAAATATGCCGAATCAAGAGCGCAATGGTCGCAACGTCGCAGTACCCGATGAGAACCGTCCGAGCTGGCGTCCGCAAGACGAAGGTCAGCGCAGCCGTCGCAGCATGAGTGATAGCGACGAGCACGATCGCTCGACCGAGCACTACGGTCAGGGCCAGAGCGGCTACGGATCCGGACGCTATGAAGGCGACCGCTCGTTCCGCTCGCGCAATCAGGAATCGATGATGGATGATCCGGCGCGCGATCGCGGCACCGACGAGCGGTTCTCCGGCGGAGCCGGCGGTCAGCCGTGGCGCCCGATGGATCGCAACGAGCCCCGCATGCAGCAGGGCAACTACGGTCACCACGGTCACTGGACCGACGACGCGAGCGGTGGCTACGGCTACGACGAGGGCTACGGCCACGACAACCGCGGCATGCAGGGCATGCAGGGCAACCAGGGCCAGGGCGGCATGTACGGCCAGGGTGGCTACAACGAGAACATGTACGGTCGCGGCGGTCAGCAGAACCGCTTCGGCTCGCAGGGCTATCAAGGCTACGGTCAGCAGGGCGCGCGTCACAGCCGCCGCGCGATCGGCGAGCCGCGCTATGGCGGCGCTCGGGAGGGTTATGGCCAGGGCTTCGGCCAGGGCGGTATCGGCGGCTTTGGCGCGCAGGGCATGAACGATGGCTTCAGCAATCAGGATCTGAACGTCAGCGGCTATGGCCAGCACCCCGAGCACGAGATGAGCTTCCGTGGCGGTCAGGGCCAGCAGCAGGGCTACGGCCAGCAGGGCTACGGCCAGCAGGGCAATCGCTCGCAGCAGAGCTACGGCCAGCAGCAGGGCGTTCATCGCGGCAAGGGACCGGCGGGCTACACGCGTAGCGACGATCGGATCCGCGAGATGGTCTGTGATGTCCTCACCGATCACGACCACATCGATGCGTCGACGATCGAGATCACCGTCAAGAACGGCGAGGTCACGCTCGCTGGCACCGTCGACGATCGTCGCACCAAGCGCATGGCCGAGGACGTGATCGAGAATCTCTCGGGCGTCAAAGAGGTCGTCAATCAGCTGCGCGTGGCCGACCGTACGTCGAGCTCCTCGCAACGCACGGGCGGTTCAGCCGTCGAGAAATCCGGCCGCGAGCAAGAGCTCCAGTCGACGAGCAGCAGCGACAAGCGCCACCGCGCGTAGCTCCTCGACGAGGCGATTTCGTGCGGGCGTAGGGGCTCGCTGTCTCGAGGCGCCACGCTGAAATCGTCGAAGTACGCGACCAGGCAGGGGAGACCTGCCTGGTCTTTTTCGTGCACTGACTTCGCCCGTCATGTCGTTCTACGAAGAAAACGATCCGAAGAAGCCGCGGCCCGTTCACGTCAACAAGAAGACGGAGAGCTGGCCGGAGCGTGGCGAGGCCCGCAAGGACAACGAGCGCGACGGTCACCGCCACGTTCACGTTCGCTGCTGAGCTAGACCTGGCGTTCTAGTCTGGCGGACCCGAGCCTTACGTAAAGGTTAGGTTTGCCATTGACAGCGTCGGGCTCGCCGACCATAGTCCTGTCAGCTAGATAGAACCTCACGTACAGGTGAGGGTCTGGCACATCAGGACCATGGACGGGAGTAACGACAAGAAGCTCATGAGAGTGGGCGAGCTCGCGAAGGCGGTCGGCAAGACCGTCCGGGCGATGCACCTGTACGAAGAGCTCGGCCTGCTCGAGCCACGTGCCCGCTCTGAAGGCGGCTTCCGGCTCTACGGTCCCGAAGCGATCGATCGCATCCACTGGATCGTGAAGCTCCAGGCGATCGGCTTCACGCTCGCCGAGATCCAGGGCTTCGTGAAGGACTTCCAGTCCGCGGGCTCGGCGCCCGAGGCAAGCGCTCGCGTGCGCGCGCTGTTTCTCGAGAAGCAGTCGCAGATCCGCGAGCAGATCACGCAGCTCGCGGTGATCGAGAACGACCTGACCGAGGCGCTCTCGTATCTCGACTCGTGCCAGACCTGCTCGACCGACTACGCGCCGACCGAGTGCGGCTCGTGCGATCACCAGGGTCACCACAAGGGCGAGGCGCCCCCACTGTTTGCCGGGCTGTCGAAGCGGCCCGTTGATAACGACAAGAGTGACAAGGCATTCGATGTGCCGGTCACCGTGCTCTATCGCGAAGGAAACAACTGATGTCTGCCGCAGTGAAGCTCCCCATCTTCATGGACAACCACTCGACCACGATGGTCGACCCGCGTGTCCTCGAGACCATGCTGCCGTTCTTCACCACGAACTTCGGCAATGCGGCGAGCCGCAACCACTCGTTCGGCTGGGCCGCGGAAGCTGCCGTCGAAGCAGCGCGCGGCCAGGTCGCGGCGCTCATCGGTGGCGACGGCAAAGAGATCGTGTGGACCAGCGGCGCGACCGAGTCCAACAACCTCGCGATCAAGGGCGCGGCCAGCTTCTACAAGAAGCAGGGCAACCACATCATCACCGTCGAGACCGAGCACAAGAGCGTCATCGACACCTGCAAGCGCCTGCAGCGTGAAGGCTACGAGGTCACGTACCTCACCCCGCAGAAGGACGGCATCGTCACCCCCGAGATGGTGACTGCTGCGATGACCGACAAGACGCTCGTCGTGTCGATCATGCTCGCCAACAACGAGATCGGTGTCGTCCAGGACGTCAACGCGATCGGCAAGGCGATCAAGGCGAAGAACCCCAAGACGCTGTTCCACATCGACGCCGTTCAGGGCGCGGGCAAGATCCCGTTCGATGTCGAGGCGTGCAAGGCGGACCTCGTCGCGATGTCGGCCCACAAGATGTACGGCCCCAAGGGCATTGGCGCGCTGTGGGTGCGCCGCAAGCCGCGCGTTCGCATCGATCCGATCATCGACGGTGGTGGTCACGAGCGTGGCATGCGCTCGGGCACGCTGCCGGTCCCGCTCATCGCGGGGTTCGGCAAGGCTGCAGCGGTCGCCAAGGAAGACATGGCCGCCGAGGCGCTTCGCCTGCGCGCGCTGCGTGACCGCCTGCACCGCGGCATCACGAGCAAGCTGACCGAGACCTACGTCAACGGCACGCTCGCCGACGGCAGCCGCCTGCCGGGCAACCTCAACATCTCGTTCGCCTTCGTCGAAGGCGAGTCGCTGCTGATGGCGCTCAAGGACATCGCGGTGTCCAGCGGCTCGGCGTGCACCTCCGCCTCGCTCGAGCCGAGCTACGTGCTCCGCGCGTTGGGCGTCGGCGAGGAGCTCGCGCACACGTCGATCCGGTTCGGACTGGGTCGCTTCAATACGCAAGCCGAGGTCGATTTCGTGATCGATCTCGTCGTCACATCGGTCGAGCGGTTGCGGAC
>JBBQFU010000146.1:0-22583 GCA_038322185.1 Haliangiales bacterium | reverse complement strand
GGCATGTCCGCTGTTCGGACAAACAGAGAGTACGACGAACAAGACCCGTTGGTCACGCCAGCGGAAAGACCACGAACACCACAGGCTCCACACGAGGTGTGTCAGCAGTGGCTCGGTGAGCCGGCCGGTCGCGATCCGCTGTGCGGCGAACAAGCTGCCGAGTCCTGTCGCAGCGAGGATGAGCAGCGGCACGTGCCCCGCAAGCTGCGGCAGCACGTAGGCCCCGACGCTGACTGCACCGATCGCGACGTGGGACCGCCGGGCGCCCATGAGCTCGACCACCACGCCTCGCCATACCAGCTCCTCGCCAAGGACCACGACAGCGGTCAGCACCAGCAAGGTGGGCCGGCTGGCACCGACATCGATGCTCACGTATAGCGCACCGATCGAGTCCGCCAGCGAAGGCGCTCCAACCTGGACGGCGTGAAACGCCACATGGGTGGCGGCGACCAGCAGTGCTCCGAGGCCGATCGCGAGTGCCGCGCTGCGCGTCGTCACTGTGAACAGCTCACGCAAGCGAGGGCCCAGGGCCCAGGCCGACAGGCTGACGCTCGCCAGTGCTGCGAAGGCGGTGGCGCGCCACGGATCGACGTGCTCGCGGAGCACGAGCGCGATCGAGAACCCGACAGTCGCGACGATGACGGCGATCACCCCGCGCGCTGTATGCGGCGTGGTCACAGCGCTGCAAGTCGGGCGCGCATGGCCGCCGATGGCACCGCCGGCGCCGTCTCGTCCGAGAGAGCTCGTTCGATCGCCTCGTTCAACGCCATCGGCGTGTGACCGATGTTCGGCCACAGCGGCTCACCCGTGGGCTCGAGGTTCGCGCGTACGCCCTCGACGAGCTCCTTGGCCATCGCCAGGCTCGTGCGCGTGACCAGCGCGATCCAGTAGCTCGACAAGCGTGGCGTCAGGATGGGCACGCTGAGCATCCAGCGGTGACGGCCCATGGCGGCTGCGGCTCGGATCAACATCTCTCGATGAGTCAGGCGTTCGGGGCCCGGCAACTCGTAGATCCGCGAGCCCGCACTCGGCAGATCGAGGGCCGCGACGATGCCGAACACCACATCCTCGATGGCGATCGGAAACGAAATGTTGCGCAACCACCGCGGCAGCACCATGAACGGCAGACGGCGCGCGAGATCACGCACCATGACCCAGCTCGCGCTGCCGGCGCCGATCACCATCGCGGCTCGCAGCTCGATGGTCTCGACCGTGCCGGCACGCAGGACCTCGCCCGTGTGCTGCCGGCTCAGCAGATGTTTCGACGCGTTCGTCGCGGGGACCACGCCGCCGAGATAGATGATCCGGCGCAGGCCCGCGCGTGCTGCGGCTGCAGCAAACGTCTCGGCGCCAGCGCTCTCACGCTCGGGGTAGTCGCCGCTGTGCCCAGGGCCCATCGCGTGAACGAGGAAGATCGCGACCTCGCATCCAGCGAGCGCCGGCGCAAGGGTCGAAGGCTCCATGACATCGAGCGTCACCCAGTCGAGCTCCGGGGAGCGCGCACGCGCATGCTCGACCGACCGCGTGGCACAGCGAACTTGATGTCCGGCCGCGCGCAACGCCACTACCACGTGGCTTCCAACGAAGCCGGTCGCGCCTGTAAGGAGGATCGTCGTCACCTCGACACCGTGCCACGGGTAGCAATGCTACCCAGCGGATTCATCGCGATACTTCGCACTGTGCATGGATTGGATGCCTCGCCGCCTGCCGTCGTTACGGACCGCGCACCTGATCTTGCGCGTTGAATCGAAACAAGGAAGACCGACGGCAGTCCACAAACGACGAGCCGTGCTGTTCTCGCAAGTGAAACCACCGCATCGTCGAGTTCTGGAACGAGCCGGCCGCGGCCCATTCGCGCTCGGCATAGGATGGGCTGGTGTCTCAAGAGCGCAAGGCCGTAGACCTACGCGGTTACCGGCTCACGTCGATCGATGTCCTCCGGGGGCTCGCGATCGTCATCATGGCAATCGATCACGTGCGCGACGGCTTCCTGGCAGGTGCCGTCCAGGATCCAATGGCGGATCCCAACATTGCACCGAGCGTGTTCGTGACCCGCTGGATCACGCACTACTGCGCGCCCGTGTTCACGGTGCTCGCCGGGACGAGCGCAGGGTTGATGTCGGCGCGCAAGAGCTCGGGCGAGCTCGGCCGGTTCTTGCTGACGCGTGGCCTGTGGCTCGTGTTCGTCGAGATGGCCGTGATCTCGACGTTGCTCACGTTTCGGCCCGGTGGAATCCCGCAGCTGGGCGGCCACACCTTGATCGTCATGCAAACGATCTGGGCGATTGGTGCCAGCATGATCGTGCTGGCATTCGCGCAGCGCCTCGGGCGCCCCGCGTGCCTGGTGATCGGGATCGCGATCATCGCCGGCCATAACCTGCTCGACGCGGTGTGGCCCACGGTGACGATGATGGAACCTGCGCCGCTGTGGACGGCACTGCACACCCAGACCTCGCAGGTGGCGGGGCCGTTCCTGTTTCTGTTCGCGTATCCGCTGCTGCCGTGGATCGGCGTGATGCTGCTCGGGTTTGGCATCGCATCGGTGTTCGAGCTTCCGCCGCAGCACCGCGATGCGTTACTGCGGCGAGTGGGGCTCGCGATGACGGCGGCGTTCCTCGTGCTGCGCGCACTCGACGTGTATGGCGACCCGAACCACTGGCACGCACAGCCAGGTGGTGCGCTCGCCACCGTGTTCGATTTCCTCAACACGACGAAGTACCCGCCCAGCCTGATGTTCGTGCTGATGACACTCGGGCCTGCCGCGATCCTGGCCAGCTTCTCGGATCGCATCACCGGTGGGCCCGCGGGCCGGATCAAAGACGCGCTCGTGATGTTTGGCCGCGTCCCGTTCGCGTTCTACATCGCCCACGTCTTCCTGATCCACGTGCTCAGCGTGGCGCTCGGTGTTGCACAGGGCTTCGATCCGTCGCAGATGTTCACGGCGTTTCTGTTCTATCCCCAAGGCTATGGCCTGCCGCTGTGGGGCGTGTACGCGGTGTGGGCGCTCGTGATCGCGCTGCTGTATCCGTTCTGCCGGTGGGTCGACAGCGTCAAGGCACGTCGCCGCGACTGGTGGCTAAGCTATCTGTGAAGCCGCGAGCGCTGCGCGGAATCCCGCCAGCGCCACCACCTATGGGCGCTCGCACATGATGTGCGCGATCGCCTGGTCACAGACCGAGTTGTTCCACTCGCCCGTGTTCCAGATGTGAGCGCAGTCCTCGGTGCCGCCCGGATCGTTGGGCTCGCCCGGGAACCAGTTCGTGTAGACCAGAGGTTCGCCGGTGTCCCACTCGAACGTGTCGGGTTGCGGAAGATCGCGAAGGCCGATCCATGACCAGTCCTGAAACAGGGTGAGCACGGCGGCGTTCTCCGCGGCAGACGTGATCACCGGCGGGTGTGCGCCCCCGGCGAGACACGCCGTGACCGCGCCGTCGTACGTGGTGTCCGTCGCGATCCGGTAGTAGCAGTGTCCGCCGAATTCGACGCGCACATCACCCTCGATGCACGGCGGCATCGCGAGAGAGCGCTCGCACAAATAGGGCTTGGGCATCGAGCACTCCGTGTCGTCCCATTGGCCGGTTGACGACGCTGCGACGCAGTCGCCGCTTGCATCGGGCTGATTCGCGCTCCAGCGCGTCACGGACATCGGCTCGCCCGACTGCCAGGTAAAGGTGCCCTCGAGGTACCGATCGGAGAGGCCGATCCAGATGTTGTTCGCGCCGAGCTCGGCAGCGATGTCGGCTTCGGCGGCAGTCGTGAACGTCGCGAGACGCGCGTCGATGCTGGCGCATGCGGCGGCCGCGTTCAGGTAGGACACAGGAGCATCGAAGCGCGAGTAGCACGCGCCGAACCGCTCGACGTTCGCGGTGCCCTCGGTGCAACGACCGCTCGCGTCCAGGGTCGCGTCGACGAGCGCGGCATCGATGATGGGTACATCGATGTCCGCATCCGACTCGTTCGCGAAGCCAAACCGTCCGCATCCCGCGCTGATGGCGGCGCAAACGATCATCGCAACGGCGAGGCGCACTCCACCCAGTGTAGCCTGCGAGCGGCGTGAACAACGCCTGAACGCGGAGCGCCCCGGCAGCCACGCCTTAGCCGGACGCTGGCTGCTCGAGCTCGGTGCGCGGCGGCTGGACGTCGATCGCGGTCGATGCGCTCGCGAGCTTCTCCGCGGTCACGTCGAACATGATCCCGCGCAGGCGCTTGCCGGCCTGGTCATCGACCACCTTGACGAAGTCGCGTAGCCAGAGCACGCGCCCGTCCGCGGTACGCGCGCGGTACTCGAAGGTGTGATCGCGCCCACGCATGGTGGCGAGAGCGCAATAGCCGATCGCCTCGTCGCGGTCGTCTTCTACAACGACGACGTCGGCCCAGAACGTGGGCTCTTGAACCCAGCGCTGGGCCGGAAAACCGAGGACCTGCTCGGCGGCCGCGCTGACGAACGAGAACTCGAAGGTTCGCGCATCACCTTCCCAGACGATCGGCGGCGTCTCTGGATAGGCCGCCAGGGCGCGAGCGACGAGGTCCGGCATCGGGTCCGAGCCCGCACCGAAGACACCGGCAATGACGGGATCGAGGGTGGTGACACGCGGAATGGTCGCCATGCGCTCGATGATATTCGCGCAGTGAGGCGACTTCCACTCCGAAGGGTGCATCTCACTTCGGTCGAGCGAGGAGCTGATCGAGCGCCTTGAGCAGATTCGCGGGGTCCACGGGCTTCACGAGGTGGAGATCGAACCCTGCCTCCGCCGCGCGGCTGCGATCGGAAGCCAACCCGTATCCGGTCAAGGCAATGAGCCGCAGGTGCTGGAGTGATGGGTCCGCGCGCAGGCGACGCGCGAGCTCGTAGCCATCGAGTCCAGGCAAGCCGATATCGAGCACCGCCACATCGGGATGCGCGACAGCGATCGCCTCGAGCGCTGCCATGCCGTCGGAGTGGAAGGTGACGTCGTATCCGACCGTTCTCAGCAGCTCCGCGAGGAGCTCGCCCGCGTCGACATTGTCGTCGACGACGAGGATCCGTCCCGCACGGGTCGACGAGTCCCGTTGGGGCGCGACGCTCTCCGCGGCGAGTCCGGCGGCGGCGGGGAGCTGGACCACGAACGTGGCGCCCCGGCCAACGCCGTCGCTGTGTGCCTCGACGGAGCCGCCGTGTTGCTCGAGGAGGTTCTTGACGATCGCGAGACCGAGGCCGAGGCCACCCTGCTCACGATGAATCGCCTGCGGTCCTTGCACGAACAGGCCGAAGATGTGGGGCAGCAGGTCCGCGGAGATGCCGACTCCTTCGTCGCGCACGCGCAACTCATGGAACCCGTCGCGCTGCAGGAGGGTCACCTCGACGCGCCCGCCATCAGCCGAGAACTTCGCCGCGTTGGTCAACAGGTTGCTCACGATCTGCGCGAGGCGGACGGGGTCGCCATCGACCCATGCGTTCGCCACCGGTCCAGAGAGCGCGAGGTGAAGTCGTTGCTGGGCGAACAGCGGTCCGGTCATCTCGATGGCTTTGGCCACGACCTGTGCGAGGTCGGTGTGGGTCCGCGCGATCTCGACCTTGCCGCGCACGATGCGAGAGACATCGAGGAGATCATCGACGAGCCGTGACAGGTGGGTCACCTGCCGCTGGATCACGGAGCGTTCGCGCGGATAGTGATCGGCTCGCGTCTCCATGAGCTGGAGCGCGGACATGATGGGCGCGAGGGGGTTGCGGAGCTCGTGCCCGAGGATCGCGAGGAACTCGTCCTTCGCGCGGTTTGCGCTTTCGGCGTCCTTGCGCGCGCGCTCGGCCTCCGCGTAGAGGCGCGCGTTATCGAGTGCGAGTGCCGCGCGCCCGGCAAGCTCGGTGAATAGCGGTACGTCCTCGTGACCGAGCTGCTGAGGTCGGCGCTCGTCACGCAGTGCGGTCAAGACGCCGAGCGAGCGACCGCGGGCGAGCAGGGGGACGCTCAGCATGCTGCGCAGCCGGTTCTCGATCACGAAGCTCGTCAGCGGCGTTGACGGCAAGGTTGCGAGCAGCTGCTCGTCGAATACGACCGCGTACGGCTTTTTCTCGGCCGCGACCCAGGCGACCGAGCCGACCGTCTCCGCGGGTGAGCGGAATTGCGCCGAGAGTGCGGCGCCGCGGGTCGCGAGCTCGGGATCCGCATGGTGGGAGACCACGTGCTGTAAGACGCCCTCGTCGTCGTACAGGTCGACACGACACCAGTCGGCAAACGCGGGCGTGACCGAGGTCGTGATCGCCGCGAGCGTCGCGTCACGGTCGAGCGAGCTGGTGAGCAGCTCGCCCGCCTTCGCCAGGACCTCGAGTCGCTGCCGTGCCAGTCGCTCCGCGGTCAGCAGCTCGACGCGCGCCGTCACATCGTAGGTCGCGCCAACCATGCGCAGCGGCGCGCCCGCGTCGTCGTGGATCACCTTGGCACGCGTGGCCAGCCATCGGATGTCGCCGATGCCCGCCACGCGAAACTCGACCTCGTACGAGCCAGTGCGCGCGACCGCGTCCTCGATCGCGCTCTGAACACGCGCTCGATCGTCTGCGTGCACCAGCGATGCGAAGTCTTCGAGGCGACCGCCAAAGGCCCCGGGGGCGACACCGTGGAGCGCATAGACGCGATCGGACCACACCACCTGATTGGTCTGGATATTCCAGTCCCAGATGCCGAGCTGACCGGCATCGATCGCCGTCCGAAGCCGCTCTTCGCTGCTACGCAGCGCGTCCTCGGCCCGACGCTGACGCTCGACCAGCCCTGCGTTGGTCACGAACGGGACGACCAGCGCCGTCAGCTCCTCGACAAAGGCCACGTCGGCGGCTGTGTAGTGGCGTCCCGACCGTCCGTAAAACAGCGTGAGCGCGCCGATCACCTCCGTGCCTGTCCGCAACGGCACCGTGATCATCGACTGAAAGGCGAGCGAGCGCAGCACCTCCAGGTGCCCGTCGTTGACTGCGATCGCGACGTACCACGCGTCGTCGATGACCGGATGATGTCCCGAGGTGCCCGTCGAGAGCGCACACAAGTTCATGTCGGTGCGCTCGGAACGCACCCATTGCGACGGACGCAGGATCGCCTCGACGCGCGGGTCTTCGTACGCGCGCGCTGTGCGAACCACCTGGTCATCCACGCGGAGGTCGAAGAACCCGAAGTCCGCGACGTGCGGCAAGCACGCTGCGATCGTTTTCTCGAGCGTCGTCTGGAAGTCGGTGGAGCTGGCGAGCAGGCTCGCGGTCCGCGTGAGCAGCGCGAGCTTCTCGGCGGCGCCCAGCTGACCGGCTGACGTCTGCATCAGCGACGACTGTTCCATCCCCATCGGGGTCGGTCAACTGCGGCACAGTTCCTGCGCACGTGGCCCAACTTGCCGGAGCGAGTCAGGGGATCGCGACTTCGAGACCGAGCGATTTGCACCGGTCCACGATCTCGTCGCGAGACGCTTTCGGGATCGCACGGATCCACCGCGCCGCGAGCGGAGCAGATTTCGTGGTGCACGCAGCGATCGCGCACGCGACCAGGCGCGGCGTCGAGAACAACGTGTTCGAGGCACACGCCGTGTTCGCCTTCGCAAACTCTCTCGCATCGATGAGCTGCTCGATCGTGCGCTCGTCCTTCGGCGGCTTGGGCGTCGGCTTCTTGTCGGGATCGGTCGTTGCCGGATTCGTCGCGACCGTGTCGGGTGTCGGCTTCGGGACCGCCGCATCGACAGCCACGGCCACAACCGCCGCATCGGCGGGCACCGCGGCATCGGGCACGACCTGCGGCGCATCGATCGGTACCATCGCGACCTCTGCAGCATCCGGGGTGACGACGACCTCCGCGGCATCGACAGGTACGACAGCGACTGCCACCTCGGCGTCCGCGTGCACGACGGGTTCGTTCGCCACCACTCGCGCAGGCGCAGAGCTGCCCTTGTCACCGCCGAGCGCGAGCACGGCAACGACACCGACCGCCGCGACACCGGCGACGATCGCCGGAACGATCCAGCGCGGCCGTCCCGAGCTCACCTCGTACGCGCCGTCGTCCGCATCCCTTGACATCCACTCCTCGGACATCGTCCGCGGCAAGGAGATCAGATCCGCGGCACTGGCCTCGCGCAGCGTGTGGGGTTCGACGGTCGTACGCTCCTCTTGCGGCTCGCTCGGCTTCTCGGGCGACTCGCTGGTCGCACTCGCGGCGAGCGCTTGTTCGATCGCCGCTGCCGAGACCGTGCTCGTGTTCGTGCGCGGCACCACCGGCGCTGCGTCGGGCTCAGGCTCGGACTTCGTTGCGACTTCGGACTCGGCCTTCGCCGGCTCGGCCTCCTCGAGCGTGGGCTCGACGGTCTTCGCGTCCTCGCGCTGAGGATTCTTTCGACGCGCGCCCTTACCGCGACGCTTGTTTCCTTTGGAGCCTGACAAGACGCGTAGAGTTTAGATGCGTCACCGCACACAGGCGGCTCGTTGAAGTCGAAATATTGGGTCCCTCACGGTTAGCAACCCGGTCGCTCACGCGTCGTCGTCGGGCTCGGCTGGGACGTCGATCGCCTGAAATGCGCTCGCCCACGCATCCGAATTGCGCCGCGGCCGCTTCTCCGTTGGATCTGGGACCACCGGCTCGGGACTCGACTCGAGCGGGGCGTTCGTCGCGAGACGCGAGATGCTGTCGTTGGAGTCGCGCTTCTTCTTGCCGGGTTTCCCATGACCGCGATGCTTGGGTTTCGCCGCCCGCTCGGCCAAGCGGATCGCTTCGGCCTCCGCTGCAAGACGCGCGGCTTCCTCGACTCGCTTGCGCTCGACGTCGGCGAGGCGCGCGGTCTCCTCTTCGCGCTTGCGCTCGAGATCGGCGAGTCGGGCCGCTTCCTCCTCCTGCTGTCTGCGTAGCGTTTCGAGGCGATCGAGCTCCTCCACGCGCCTGCGCTCGATGTCGGCGAGGCGAACCGCTTCGGCTTCCTGCTGACTGCGCTCGAGCTCCTCGATGCGCGCGATTTCCAGCTCTCGCTTGCGCGCGAGCTCGGCCAGGCTCGCCTCTTCGACACCATGCTGCTTGCGCAGCGCATCGAGGCGATCCTGTTCCACCATGCGCTTGCGCAGCTCGGCGAGGCGGCCGACTTCCTCTTCACGCTGCTTGCGGTGAAGATCGGCGAGGCGCGCGGCCTCCTCCTCACGCTTGCGCCGGAGGTCGGCCAGCAGCGCTGACTCGGCCTGCTGTTCCTTGCGCAGAGCGGCGAGGTCCTGCTGCTCCTCGGTGCGCTTGCGTGCCACGTCGGCAAGACGCGCCGCTTCTGCTTGCTGATGCGTGCGCTCGAGGTCGGCGAAGCGGGCGACTTCCTCGACTCGCTTGGCTGCGAGCTCGGCCAGGCTTGCCGATGCTTCACTCTGCTGCGCACGCAGAGCGACGAGGCGCTCTTGCTCCTCCACGCGCTGGCGTTCGTGGTCGGCACGGCGGCCGGCTTCGGCTTCGAGCTCGCTTTGTTCGAGCTCGACGAAGCGTGCGGCTTCCGCTTCGCGCTTGGTCGCGAGCTCGGCCAGACGCGTGATCGCTTCTTCTTCTCGCAGGCGCAGCGCGTCGAGCCGGTCGTGGGCTTCTTGGCGCTTGCGCTCGTCGTCCGCGACGCGGGCAGATTCGGCCTCGCGCTGCGTCTGTTCGAGCTCGACGAGCCGTGCTTCCTCCGCTCGACGCCGGCGCGTCAGCTCGACGAGGGCCGCAGCTTCGACGTCTCCATCCTTGCGCAGGCCCTCGACGCGATCGTGCTCCTGCACGCGCAGGCCCTCGAGCTCGACGAGCCCTGCGGCTTCCTCGTCTCGCTTACGCGCGAGCTCGGCCAGGCGTGCCGCTTCTTCGACCTGCTGGTTGGCGAGCGCCTCCAGCCGGTCTCGCGCGTCCACTCGCTCGCGCTCGCGCTCGGCGAGGCTCTGCCCGAGCTCGGCCAGCCGTGCCGTTGCATCCGCCTGCTGCACGCGCAGCGCTTCGAGGCGGTCGTGCTCTTCTTGACGCCTGCGTTCGTCATCCGCGACGCGGACCGCATCGTCCTCTCGCTGCTTGCGCTCGAGCTCGACCAGACGCGCGGCTTCCGCCGTTCGCCTGCGCGTCAGCTCGACGAGGGCCGCCGCTTCGACGTCTCCCTCCTTGCGCAGCGCTTCGACGCGATCGTGCGCCGCCACTCGGGCATCCTCGAGGTCGGCGAGACGCGCGGTTGCCTCGTGCCGGGTGCGCGCGAGCTCGGCCAGGCGCGCGGCCTCCTCTTCCTGCTCCTTGCGCAGGCCTTCGAGGCCATCGAGCTCGTCGAGCCGATTGCTCTCGAGCAACGCGAGGCGTGCGGTTTCCTCGTCTCGTTTGCGTGCGAGCTCGGCGAGATTCGCGGCTGATTCGTCTTGCTGCGTGCGCAAGGCGTCGAGACGCTCTTGCCCCACCACCACCTTGCGCTCGAGGTCGGCGAGGCGAGCCGCTTCGGCGTCTCCGTCCCTGGTCAGCGCTTCGAGGCGGCCTTGCGCAGCCATGCGATTTCGCTCGAGCTCGGCGAGCTGCGCGGTTTGCTCGTCCCGGTTGCGCGTGAGCTCCGCCAGGCGCGCGACTTCGTCCTCGTGCTCCTTGCGCAGGGCTTCGACCCGGCGCTCGAGATCCGCGACGCGGGCCGCTTCCTCGTCGCGCCTCTGCCCGAGCTCGGCGACGCGCGCGGTCCCTTCGTATTGCAGCGTGCGCAGGACATGCAGGCGCTCCTGCTGTGTGGCCTCGTCTTCTTGATTCCTCCGCGTGAGCTCGACGAGGCGCTCTTCCTCCGCACGTCGCCTGCGCGTGAGCTCGACGAGCGCCGCCGCTTCGACGTCTCCGTCCTTGCGCAGCGCTTCGACTCGCTCGTGATTCTCCGCGTGCCTGCGCTCGAGGTCGGCGAGGGCGTCGGACTCTTCTTCGCGCTTGAACGCGAGCTCGGCCAGGCGCGCCGCTTCTTCTTGCTGCCCGTTGCGCAGGGCTTCGAGCTGGCCTTGCTCCTCCTGGAGATTGCGCGCGTGTTCGGCGAGGCGAGCCGCTTCGTCTTCTTGATGCCTGCGCTCGAGGGCCGTGAAGCGCAGGACTTCCGCGTCTCGCTTGCGCGCGAGCTCGACCAGGTTCGCAGCTTCGACGTCTCCTTGCTTGCGCAGGGCCTCGAGGCGCTCCTGGTCCTCCGCGCGCTTGCGCGCGAGCTCGAGGAGAGCGGCCGTTTCTTCTCCTCGCTTGAAGTTGAGCTCCGCGAGGACTGCGGCTTCATCTTCCTGCTGCCGCAGCAGCACCTCGACGCGGTCTAGCTCGTCGATGCCCTTGCGCTCGATGTCGGCCAGGCGCGCGAGCTCGTCGACGCGCTGCTCTTCGAGGCGTTGCACCTCGACCTCGCGCTTGCGTGCGAGCTCCTCGGCCTCGCGCACCCGCTGCAGACGCCGCTCCTCGGCCTGCGCGAGTGCTTCCTGTCGCCGCTCCTCGTCTTCCTCTTGCTGCTTGCGGCGCCGGTCTTCGTCCCACAGGCGACGCTTGATGTCGGCGCGCAGGCGTTCGAGCTCTTCTTCGAGCTTGCGCTTCTGTTCCACGGCTCGACGTTCCTCGTCGGCAGCGCGCAGCTTTTCCTGCGCCTTGAGCGCGAGCTCTGCCTTCTCGAGGAGATCTTCCTCGTCCTTCTTGCGACGCTCGTCGTCCTTGCGAAGCCGCTCCTGCTTGCGACGCTCCTGCTCCGCAAGCTTGGCTTCGATCTCGTCTTGCTTCTGCTTCTCCCCGAGCGCGGCGATGGTTTCGGCGGTGCGTTGCTCCTCGAGCCGGCGCAGACGTTCCTGTTCGAGCTGCTGCGCGGCGAGCTCGGCTTGCTTGCGCTGCTCCTCGTCCTTCTTGCGCTGAGCCTCGAGCTTGCGCTGCTCCTGCTCGAGTCGCGTGCGCTCCTGCTCGGCCTGGCGCGCAGCGATGGCGGCAGCGCGACGCTCTTGTTCTTCCTGCTTACGCTGCGCCTCCTGCTTGTGCGCTTCCTCTTCCTGCTTGCGCTGCTCGTCTTTGCGGCGCTTGTCTTCGCGCCGACGCTCGTCGGCCTCGAGCCGCAGGCGTTCGAGCTTCGCGAAGAGCTCGCCTTGCTTCTCTTGCTTGCGCTGCTCTTCCTCGTGCTTGCGCAGTGCCTGCTGCTTGCGCTCGGCTTCCTCCTGCTCGCGTTGCTCTTGCTCGCGGCGTTTCGCTTCGGCCTTGCGCGCCAGCTCGTCTTGTTCGCGCTGTTCACGCTCGCGTTGCAGGGATTCCTGCCGGCGCTGCTCGGCTTCGAGGCGCTGTTGACGCTCGAGCTTGTGCTGGTTTTTGAGTGTCTCGCGTTGCTCAGCATCGCGGCGCTTGGCTTCCTGCTTGCGCTCACGGTCGAGACGCTCGCGCTCTTCGCGTTCGAATCGCCGTGCCTCGAGCCGATGCTTCTCCTGGTCGCGGATGCGCTGCTCTTCTGCAAGGCGGCGCTGCTCGGCCTCTTGCTTCAGCCGTGCGACGCGCTCTTCGGCGGACTCACGCCGCGCCTCGGTGGCATGCTCCGCGGCGGTCGCCGCTGAAACGGGAGTCGAGCCGTCAGCCCCACCTTCCTTGGAACGCGCTTCCGAGGACACCGTCCTCAGTATGCACGCGTCTCGCGGTCGATCGCGCCGAGGGCCGCGCCGATTTTCGGTTCTGGGGCCGTCGACCGACCGGGAGTCGGCTAGCGGAGGGTGACTTCGAGCGCGTCGATCGCCTTGTTGAACGCGGCGGTGTTGGCGTCGTGCGTCGGCTTCAACGCGTTCCACTGCGCAACGGTCGCGTTGCGAAGCTTCGCGATGCCCGCCATGATGGTGGCTTCGCGCTTGGTGATGTCGGCGATGGCCGCATCGGCCTTCTTCTTCGTCGCGCCGGTCGCCGTCGCTGCCTTCTCCTTCAACGTCGTGAACCTGCGATCGGATTCATCGAAGTCCGTTTGGAGCTTGGCGTGAGCGACGGCATTGGCCTTCAGCGTGTTGTCATCCGCGTTTTCCTTCGCGGTGGCTGCCTCGACCTTGGCCACATTCTTGGCCTGCTCGACGTCGGTCGCCGTCTCCTGCGCGGCGCTGCCGCCGGTGTACCCCGCCGGTGGCGGAGTGGCCTCGACTGGCTTGTCTGGAGCGCCGCTCGCGGAGCCTGCCGAGTTTCCCTCGACCGACATCGCGGCGGTCTCGCCGCTTGGCTTGGCGGCCACGGGTTGGTCAGCGTCGGTCTTGGAGCCGCAGCCGAGGATCGAGATCGGGAGGAGGAGTGCAAATAGCAGTGCGCGCATGTCGTTGTCTTTCAGTGACGGGGCGATATCGCCCAGCTGGCGACGACTCGACCCGGAGACCCATCCATTGCAAGCGCGTGGCCGTTCAGACCCTCACCTAGGGCTTTGTCTTGCAGCTCGTTCCCTCGATGGACATTCTCACCTGGATCTTGGTTGGCCTCGTGGCCGGTACGTTGGCCTCCTTTGTCGTGAGAGACGGGTACGGGCTCATCGGCAACATCGTGCTGGGAATTGTGGGTGCTTTCGTCGGTGGTTGGGGGTTCCGCGAGCTCGGTCTGCGCTCGCCGATCGACGGCCTGGGCGGGGTTATCCTCGTGGCATTCCTCGGGGCCGTGGCACTCCTGCTCCTGCTCGGTCTGATTCGTCGCGGTCGCGGCTAAGTTAGCGTCGGGCACCTGTCGCCCGAATCCGGCGATAGGGCTGTGCGGGGCGCTCGGTCGGCGGGCATACTGGAAAGCGTGTCCGCGGGAACGGAGCGTAAAGACGACCTGGCCGTGAGCCCGTCGTTCGATGCGGAGCGACTGCTCGCAGCCGCGTACGCCATCGAGGCGGAAGCCGCGGCTCGCGTGGCCGCGCTTCGCGCGAAGGCGGAGGCGAGACGCAGCGCCGAGCTTGCACAAGCGTCGGCGAAACCGGTCATCGAGCCGGCTGCGCCGATTCACGTTTCACCCGCGGTCATCGAGACCGGCGCCGGCGAGCCGCCCGCACCGAGTCACGCGTCGCCAGGGTTCATCGAGCCGCCTCCGCCGCTGGCCCTCGACGAGATCTCGCCCCCGACGATGGTGCCCACGGGCGCGCTGCGCCCACCCGCGATGCCTCGCGTCGCGATCGACGAGACGTCCGCGAACCGGACAATCGAGCGCCGCATCATGATTCCCGTCGCTCACGCCGATGGCGAGTCGCCACAGGTGCGCGTCGAGCGCCTGCGCCGCGAAGGCGAGCAGCGCCGCCTCGAAGCCAAGCTCAAGCGCGAGGAGGACACCCAGCGCCGCCAGCAGCACGAGCTTCGCAAGCGTGACGAGGAGACCCGCAAGCGCGTCGAGCTCGAGGCTCAGCGCGCCGAGCTCGACCGCAAGCGCCAGGAGTCGGACCAGCGCCGCCAGGACGAACGGCTCAAGAAGGAAGAAGAGAGCCGCGCCCACATCCGCGAGGTGACCAAGCTCGTCGAGGATGAGAAGCAGGCTGCCATCGCGCTCGAGGACAATCGTCGCAAGGCGGAGGAGGCGCGGAAGGTCGATGCCGAGCGTCGCCAGGACGAAGCGCGCCGAAAGGAAGACGAGCGCCGCAAGAAGGAAGCGGACGACCTTCGGCTCCGTGATGAGCGAGAGCGCCGCAAGCAGGACGAGCTGCGCAAAGCGGAGCACGCGGAGCAAGAAGCGGCTGACAAGCGCAAACGTGAGGAAGAAGCGCACCGCATGCGGGTCGAGCAGGAGCGCCGCCAGTGGGAAGAGGAGCGGCGCCTGGAGCGCAAGGCGCAGGACGACGAGCGCCGCCAGCAGGAACGCGCCGAGCTCGAGCGCCTCAAGCTGGTGGCGGTGGAAGTGGCGGAGGTGATCGAGCTCGACGAAGTCGAAGAGTCCACGCCCCAGCCGCCGCCGATCCCGTCGGCGCACGCGAAGCCTCCGACTCCGCCGCCGATCCCGGCAGGCGTCAAGCCTCCGCCCCCGCCACCGGCTGTCGTCGCGGCCCCTGTCGTCGCGGCGCCTGCCACGAAGAGCAACTACAGACGGGTGCGCCTGCCGGGACTGCCGCCGACGCGCCCGCCCACGAATACCCTCATCGTCGACGACGAGGTCGCGAAGAGCGCGGGTCTGCTGCCCGGCGAGCCGCCACCCGCGCAGTCCACGGCGGCGTGGGAGCATCCGAAGACGAGCGACGGGTGGTCGTCTGCCTACCAGACGGCCGATGACGACGACGACGGTGCGTAGTCGTCATCAGACACTCGGATCGTCGACACGTTCGCGAGCGGTGGGCGACGCCACCGTCACCGCACCGTGAGGTAGTGTAGCCGCCGATGATGGTCTCGACGCGAGGGTCGGTCCTCCGGCTCCTCGCATGGCAGTGGAAGTACGTCGTGATGTTCACGCTCGCCGGCGCACTCGCCGTGCTCGTGAACCAGCGCTGGCCCGAAGTGAAGTTGCCCGCGATGCCACTCGGTATCGTCGGCGGTGCACTCGGCATCTTCGTCAGCTTTCGCACGAACCAGGCGTACTCGCGCTGGTGGGAAGGCCGCCAGCTGTGGGGCCGGCTCATCAACTCGTCGCGCACGTTCGCTTCGCAGACGCTCGCGTATCTACCCGCCGATGGCGAAGGCCGCGCACTCGCCGAGACGATGGTTCGTCGCCAGGTCACCCACGTCCACGCGCTTCGCGTCCTGCTGCGGGGCCAGGACCTCGCCGCCGACGCCGACGTCACCGCGCTCCTCGTCCCAGGCGATAACCTCGCGGGCGACTCGAATCCGACGTACCTCCTCGTGCACAAGAACATCGAGGCACTCGCGCTCGTGACCCGCCGCAACTACATCACCGGCGAGCAGATGCTCGCGATCGACGAGAGCCTGCGAACGATCCTGGACGTGCAGGGCGGCTGCGAACGTATCAAGCGCACCCCGATGCCACGTGGCTACGCGTTCATCGCCAGCCGCGTGCTCGCCGTGTTCGCACTCGCGCTTCCGTTTGCCCTCATCGGGGACATGGGCGTCGCCGCCATCCCGGTCAGCACCATCGTGTGCCTCGCGTTCGCGCTGATCAGCGAGGCGGGCCGCGTGCTCGAGGATCCGTTCACGATGTTCTGGAACGCCCTGCCGCTCACCCAGATGGCACGGACGATCGAAGTGAACTTGCGGCAGCGCCTCGGCGACACCGACCTGCCAGCCATCCCCGGCCCTGACGCGGCCGGCGTCCTCATGTGATGCTCGCTCCATGAATCCCTCGGACATCACCCAGCGCCTTGTCCGCGTGAGCTTTGCAGCGGCGACTCACCGCGATTCCGCCGGCGTGCCGCGCGTGCCCGCAGACTTCGTCGCCGAGCAAGGTCAGTTCGTTCGTATCCTCGACGTTCGCGACGAGGCGGCACTGACCGGCCCGCTCGGCCACATTCCGGCGGTGACCCACGTGGGTCTCGACGAGCTCGCCAGCGTGCCGCGCATCCTCGATCCCGAGACGTGCGTGGTGCTGGTCTCGACGCGCGGGGGCAGGGCAGGGATTGCGGCACGCATGCTCGAAGAGCTCGGCATGACCCGCGTCGCCGCGATGGACGGCGGCATGGCGGCATGGAAGCAGCTCGGCTTCACCACGCTGCGAAGCGCCGCTTCGTATCGCAAGGAGCTCGTCGCATTGCGACCCGGCATGGGTCGCGAAGGACGGCCTCTCGTCGATGTCGTTGCCGGCACGCACCTCACGGCAGAGCAGATTCGCGATCACGTTGGAGAGTCGACGAGCGTGCGCTGGGTGAAGCTCGGCGCATTCTTGCTCCACGGCAAGCGCAGCTGCGTCGATGGCCGCGACAGTCACGGCGTGATCGGCACACCGGGCGGCGACGCCGGCGAGCTGTTGCTCGCCCTCGCGGTGATCGAGCGCATGGAGAAGAGGCAGTTCTCGCGCGAGGACCTCGAGTGCGTGCTGCTCGATCACGTCGACACGTTCGGTCGCTTCTACATGCACACCGACGTCGGCGCGGTGAATCGGCTGATCGTCGACGGCTACCGCAAGGACCCGCGCATCCAGCCGTTCATCGCGAACGTCGACCGCGCCGAGGAGTGGCGCGCGTTCCACATCAACACCCCGGAGCCGATCCGAGAGGCGGTGCTCGAGCACCTGACGACGCCCGACGTGATGGGCTGCGGCCATTTGCGCTTCGCGATGACCGTGGGCGACTACCAGGTTCGCCCGGGCCTCGCCCACGCCTTCCTCGAGGCCTTCCATCGATTGCGCTGGAGCGGCGTGCCCGAGCTCGAGTGGATCGTGCTCGGCGGCGCACACTCCGAGGGCGCGGTCGTGAACATCACCGTCGCCGGCACGCTGCATAGCTACACGCAGGTCCCGCTCGTGTCGCCGAACGTCGGTGGCGTGCAGATGTTCGTCAATCACCCGCAGGTCACGAGCTTCTTGCGTCGCGAGGTCGCGGCCGCGATGTGCGAGCAAGGTCTGTGCAGCGATGAAGCGGCGCTTGCTCGCGAGATCGAAGCACTGGGCGCACTGCAGGGCGGACAGACGCTCGCGCGCCTCGCGGGCGGCATGCCCGTGTTCGAGATCGCATTCGATCGTGACGGCAACCACCGGGTCGAGTCGCGCGGCATCGTTCCAAAGCCCGCCTGAGGGCGTGCGCCGGCTCACGCCCGGACTGAACCTCGTTAACGCCGCGTAATCGGTTGATATGCTCTTGATGTGCAACCGGCCGTGGGCACGATCGTCGACGGAAGGCTCATTGACAGACTGCCGCGCTCGCGCAGAATGCCCTCGTTCGTCATGAGCCTAAACCTCGCTTCGTTCGTCGTCGTCACCCTGTTCGCGTTCGCGTGCGGTTCACCGCCGAGTAAGGTCGTCGATGCGGGGCCCGAGATGCCGCTCGTCGCGATCGATGTGTCGCCCAAGGATCAGGAGCTCGTGATCGATGGCTCGGAGCCGGCGACGAGCAAGTACACCGCGATCGGTACGTTCGAAGACGGCCACACCGAAGACATCAGCGACCGCGTCGGCTTCTCGCTCGCTGATGGAACGCTCGGCTCGTTTCTCGGCGTCGACTTCAAGTCGGCACTGACGCACGGCGGACGCACGCTGGTGGTTGCCGAGTACGCAGGCGCTCGTGGCGAGACCGGCCTGACGATCAAGATGCGCCAGCGCTATGCCGACCCGAGCGTGACGGACCTGCCGGCGGATCCGACCGCGCCGTTCAACGGCCCCGCCGATGCGGGTCGCGCACCCGATGTTGTCTACCCGAACGACGGCGTGCTGCTGCCGCCGAACCTGTCGCTGCTCGAGGTTCACTTCCTGCCGGGCGCGAACAACCAGCTGTTCGAGATCACGTTCGAGAACGCACTGACCGACATCAAGGTCTACACCCGCTGCGTGCTGCCGATGAACGGCGGCTGTATCTACACGCCGAACAGCGTTGTGTGGAGCTGGATCGCCGAGACCAACCGCGGCGGCGGTTCGGTCGCTGTGCGCACGCGGGGCACCGATGACGTCGGCACCGGCGTCGGCACGTCGACCGATATCTCGCTCGCGTTCGCGATGGAGAACGTCAAGGGCGGCATCTACTACTGGCGCGCCACCGGCGGCACCGGCGGCTCAGCCGTCATGCGGTACGACTTCGGTAGCACCACACAGGTCACCGCCGAGGAGTTCGTCGGTCCGTCGTCGGCCGGCGGCAGGTGCGTCGGTTGCCATGCACTGTCGCGCGATGGAACGAAGATGGTCGCGTCGGCGGGCGGCTGGGATGTCGAGGACAGCCTGATCGTCGACGTCGAGACCGCGACCCGTGTGCTCACGCCCGTCAAGGTCGCGTTCGCATCGTGGAACCCGCTCGGCACCGAGTACGTCGGCGTGTTCTCGTGGACCGGCTCGACCACGTACAACCTGATGCTCGTCGATGGCACCACCGGCCTGCAGACCGGCACGATCGATGTCGGCGCCACCGCCGCCAACTCGACGAGCCATCCCGACTGGTCGGCCGACGGCTCGCGCATCACGTATGTCCGCGCCGGCGCGGCGTACGAGGAGGGCACCAACAACCAGCGCTTCTACGGCGGCAGCATCCACATGGTGACCGACCAGGCCGGCACGTTTGGCGGCGACGTCACGATCGTTCCCGAGGTCGCCGGCAAGAATCACTACTACCCGTCGTTCTCGCCCGACGGAAAGCTGATCGCGTACAACGAGTCGACGTGCCCGACCGGCACGGCACATATCGACTGCAACGCGGACTCCGATCCGTCGGCGTCGATCTATGTCGTGAAGCCCGAGGTCGGCAGCACGCCGGTTGCGCTCGCGCGCGCGAACGGGCCGGGCAAGACAGATAGCGTCGCGACGCTCACGAACTCGTGGGCGAAGTGGGCACCGTTCGAGTACCAGCGCACGCAGACCGCGGGCTCGCGGGTGGTGTGGATGACGTTCTCGTCGAGCCGCAACTTCGGCCTGCGCAACCCGCCCGCGGGTACCGGTGCCGAGGCGCAGAAGGGCACGCTGCTGTGGATGGTCGCCGTCGATCCGGACCAGGCAGCGGCCGGTATGGATCCGAGCTATCCGGCATTTGCCCTGCCGTTCCAGGACCTCGCGACCAGCAATCACATCGCGCAGTGGACCGAAGAGATCGTCGTCCTGCAGTAGAAAATGTACCCAACGGTCGGGGGGAGGGCGTTGGACGGGCATGACCAAGCCGCTCCGTCTCGTCCTGGCACTGTCCCTGTCGCTAACTGCCTGCGTTGCCACGGAAGACGGCGACGTCACCGACTGCGAGTGGACGCCGCAGACGGTCTATCCCGATGCGGACGGCGACGGCTTCGGTGACGACGCCAAGGCCCAGCAGAGCTGCGAGGAGCTGCCGCCAGCGGGCTTCATCGTGACCGGCGGCGACTGCCGCGATGACCTCGTGAGCGTGAACCCCGGCGCCAAGGAAGTCTGCGACCAGGTCGACAACGACTGCGACGGGCTGATGGAGGATGCCGACCCGACGCTCGACATGCAGTCAACGACGCGGTTTTATCGCGACACCGACAAGGATGGCTTTGGCGATCCGTCGCAGAGCGTTGCCGTTCGTGCGTGCGTGGCACCGATCGGGTTCGTGAAGACCTCGACCGACTGCGACGACACCAGGGCGGCAGTCAATCCGAGCGCGAAGGAAATCTGCGATCACCTCGACAATGATTGCGACGGAAAGTTCGACATCACCGACCCGAGCCTCGACATGTCGACGGCCACGCCGTTCTATCGCGACTTCGACAACGACAACGTCGGCGCGGGCACAGCGATGCTCGCGTGCGATCGGCCGAGCGGCTACGTCGCTGCCAATAGCGACTGCAACGACAACGACAGCCTCGCGTTCCCCGGTGGCACGGAGATCTGCGACGGGGCGGATAACGACTGCGACGGCGGCGTCGATGGGACGCAGGCACAACCGAATCGCTGCACCGCGCTCGTCGGTATATATGCCGGCTCGTACAACCACCTCACGCAGGAGAAGGTCGGAAGCACCGTCGTCAACTCGATGAGCTGCACCGGCACCGGAAGCGCGGGCCTCGCGCTCAACCGTCGCCCGGGCATTCAGGGCACGTTCACATGCGTGTACAGCGGCGGCCTCGGCCTGTTCGCGCAGAACCAGAAGGTGACGCTGTCCGCGAACGTCAGCCTGACCGGCGCGGTCAGCGGCACGGTCGTTCACGAGTACAGCGGCACGAGTCTCAAGCGCACGTACAACGTCGCCGGTACGCAGACCGCGACGGGGTTGTCGCTCACCGGCACCGGCTCGTGGTACCCGAGCTCGTTCTCGGCGGTGCCGTGGGTCGTGAGCTTCACGTTCTCGGCAGCGCGCTGACTTGCCACACCGCCACACCGATCGCCGCGATCGAGCCGAGCGTGGTGGCCGCTGGGACCACGTTCTACGATACCACCCGAGAGCGAGCGCGCACGCTCCCGGTTGTGGCGGCTGGAACGCGGTTTGAATTGATCTGTCGCCATGAAGAATCCCGCCAGCGCGAACGATGTCAGCCAGCTGCTCGGTGACGTGGATCCGCTAGCCATCGAGCGTATCATTTCCACTGGAGCAACCTCGGACGAAATCGTGGAGGCGCTCCGCGCGACGCAAGACGAGTACGGATTCGGCGAGGAATCGCACGAGCCGTCGTCGCCCGCGGTCGCTGAGGTCCGCGCCGTCCTGTCCGACCTCTCGGTCCTGGACGACAATTACGACGACGAATACGAAGCGTGAGGATCAGCGCGGCCAGACCGCGCGCGACACCTTGCGATGAAACCAGTGCGCCGCCTGCTCGTGCTCGGGTGCGAACCGGCCACGCGGGGCGAACCCCGAGCGAATGCCGCGGCTGACCTGTGCGAGTGCGTCGACATCCTCGGCATCGACCTGCGAGCTGAGCCAGCGCTGATTGCGCTGCGCGTGTTTCTCGCGATCGAGTGCGAACTGATACCAGACGAAGCGCGTGGTATCCGGCCGCTCGGGCACCGGCTGGTAGACATTCACCGATAGGCCCCACGGATAGAAGTTCAGGGTCAGGTTCGGGAACACGAACCACCACAGCGAGAACACGCGCCGGCCCTTCGCATCGGCGAAGCGCTCGGGCAGCCACGCGGGGTCGAAGCCATCGCCTGCGTCGCGCGCGTAGACCCACTGCAGGACGTTGTTGCCGTGGATCTCGGTCTTGTACGAGCCGAGATCGACGGCGTCAGCGAGGCCGTGCGGTGCGCGGTGCACGAAGCCGATGTGAAACTGATCGAGGAAGTTCCAGGCGTGCTGCTTCCAGTTGCCGGGCACGTCGCGGATCTCGGCCGACATGCGATCAGGCATCGCCGGCATCTTCGCGAGCGATTCGTCGACGGCGGCGAGCTCGTGGGTGAGGGCCGGTGCCTTGGGATCGAAGTTGACCCAGGTCAGCCGGCGCCAGGTGTCGATCGGCAATGACGTCAGGTGATCGCACGCGCGCGGGAAGTCCGGTGCACCGGTGAAGCCTTGCTGCGAGACGAACTTGCCGGTGCAGTCGAAGCGCCGGCCGTGCTGGCCGCATACCAGGGTCGGGCCGCGACTCGCACCGATCACGAGCGGGTACCACGCGTGCGTGCACGTGTTCGGGAAGGCGCGCAGGTTGTCGTCGTCCCAGCCGCGCTGCACGAACAGTGGGCGATCGAGGACCGTGATCGGAACGCGCGATCCACGCGCGGCGACCTGCTCGTCGAGCGGACGCGGATCGTCGCTACGCTCGGGGACCACCATCCACGATTGCTTGAAGATCGTGTCGAGCTCGCGGTCGAGGAACGCGCGCTCGGTGAACGCAGCTGCCGGTAGCGTCTCGGCGCGCTGGATGTCGTCGTCGACGTGGCAATCGGACTCCGTCAGCATCGAAGCGCAGCATCTCATGCGGGGCAGTTTGCCGCTCGGGCTTGCCATGTCGCCTCGCACACAGTCAGATGGGGGATGAACAAGGTTGCTGTTTTGGTCGTGGTGAGCTCGCTCACGGCCTCCGCGTTCATTGCAGGCGTTGCCGTTGGCAAGGCCGCACCGCCGACGCCAAAGTTCACCGCCGCCGAGGAGGTGAAGTGGGACGACATCAGCGGCGTCAAGCTCGCGACCCTGTTCGGTGACACGAAGAAGGGTCCGTATGGTGGTCTGTTCAAATTGCCGGCGGG
>JBBQFU010000145.1:0-22614 GCA_038322185.1 Haliangiales bacterium | reverse complement strand
TTTCCTTCTTGTTCTTGCGCGGCTTCTTCTTCGCGCCTTCGGCCGCGGGCTCGGCACCCTCGGCACCTGCTTCGCCGGCTGCGGCCGGAGCAGCAGTCTCGACTTCGTCAGTCTTGCCCTCGTGCTTGCTCTCGCGCTCCGTGATGCGGGCAGCCTTGCCCGAGAGGTCACGCAAGTAATAGAGGCGCGCCTGGTTGACGCGACCACGCTGGATCACCTCGACCTTGTCGATGTTCGGCGAGTTGTCGGGGAAGATTCTCTCGACGCCGACGCCGTAGGAGATCTTGCGAACCGTGAAGGTAGAGCGCGAGCCCTTCGAGACGCGGCGGATGCACACGCCCTCGAAAGCCTGGAGACGCGTTTTCTCGCCTTCGCGAATCTTCGCCCAGACCTTGATCGAGTCGCCCGGCCGGAATTCCGGAAGGGGCGCCTGGCGGTGCTGGCTCTTGTTGATCGACTCGAGAATTCGGTGGGCGCTCATGGGACTTAAAGCTCCGGCAAGTTGCCGTTTGGACGCAGGGTTCTACGGGAGAAAGGGCTGTCCCGTCAAGCCGGGCGACCGAACAGACGGTCGAGAATGATGGCGGCGGCCGATCGGACGCTCAGGTGATTCCAGTTCGTATCGCCTTCGATCGGCGCAAGCACGCGTGACACCGACGGAATCAGGGAATCGGCCAGTCCCCACCCCGTTCCGAGGAGAAGTAGGACGGGAGCGGGATCGAGGGTCGCTTCTGCGACCAGCTCGGACGTGGTTCGCCTGGCGGCGGCCGGAAAGGAGGTCGGTTTGGCGGAGGTCGCCACCACCAGCGGGGGCTTGCCGGAGCTCTCCGTGATGCTCGCGATGACGTCGTCGACCGACGCGGCGGTTCGCACGAGACGGAGCGCGGACGCTCGATGTTCGCCTTGCTCGTCACCCATCCAGAGCTGCGCGATGTGGTGTGCCTTCTCGCGCTGCGAGGTCACCGGCGTGACGAGGTGATAGTTCGCGAGACCGTAGGTCATCGAGGACCGCGCGATGTCGTGAATGTCGAAGTTGGTGACGGCAGTCGTGATCACGTCGCCGACGCGATCGACGACAGGGTGATGAACGAGCGCGATATGGGTGCGCGCACGCAGCGGCGCGTAGAGCTTGTTGTCGGCCTTCGTGGTGCGGACGTTGCGGAACAGATCGGGCCGGCGCTTCGCGGTGCGCTCGAGGGATTGCTGGCGGCGCCAGGAGGCGATCAGCGCGTGATTGCCCGACTGCAGGACGGGCGGAACGGCCGCCTGGTCGAGCATCGGTGGACGGGTGTACTGCGGATATTCGAGAAGGCCCGCAGAGAAGGATTCGTCGTCGGCGGAGGTGGTGTCGCCGAGGACGCCAGGGACGAGACGCGCGACGGCATCGATCACGACGAGCACAGCGAGCTCGCCACCGGAGAGTACGTAGTCGCCGATCGACAGCTCCTCGTCGATCGCGGTGTCGATCACGCGTTGATCGATACCCTCGTAGCGGCCACACACGAGGACGAGGTGGTCGTACAGGGCGAGCTCGCGGACACGCGCCTGGGTGAGTGGGGCACCCGACGGGGACATCAGGATGCGATGCGCGCGCTTGGTCTCCGCGGCCACGCCGGTGCCGGAATCGGCCGCTGCGGCCGTCGATGCAGCGCTCGTCGATGCCGGGCTCGTCGATGCCGGTGCAGCACCCGATGATACGGCGCCGATCGGGGTCGGGCTCGGGCTCGGGCTCGGGCTCGGAAGCGGAATTGGAATCGGCGACGGCTTCGGAGGTGGAACCGGTCCCGCATTGGGACCCGGACCCGGATCCGGCGACGGAAACGGACCCGGACTCGGCTCGTCGTCATACGCGGGACCGAGCACCTTGGCCTCGCTGCGAGCGCCCCCCACGTAGAGATCAGCAGCAGGCTGTCGCATCCCGAGCTCGAGCTCGAGATCGGCGAGGGTCGCCGCGGCAGCCAGATTGTCTTCGTCCGGTTTTCGGACGGTCTGGGCTTTCGCCGCGCCAGATGTAGCACCCGCAGCCGGCGTCCCAGCAGCGCCCGTACCGGCAGACTTCGGCGTCCCGGCCGCACCGCTTCGCGCAGCGGGCACATCACCACGCAGCTGCGCCTCCATCTCTGCGATCAGCGCCTCGGCCTCATCGACGGCAGATTCGGCCGCCGCACCGGAGTGCGCACCATCATCGACCTGCGTCGGCTTGGGCCCCGCGAGCTTGGTCAGCGTCGACTCGACGGATCGCAACATCCGCTTGCCGAGGGCCAGCGCTTCCTTGCCGATCGAGCCGCTGGCCGCGGTTGGCGCGCGAGGCGCCGAGGCAGCCGCGATCGCAGCGATCAGCGGCTCCGCCTTCATCACCATGCCCGGTCCACCGCCATACGGCGTGTCATCGACGGTGCGGTGCTTGTCGTGCGTGAAGTCTCGCGGGTTGACGGTGTCGACGATGATCGTCCCGGCTTCCTTGGCTCGACCGACGACACCGGCGGTGAGCGCGGGCTCGATCAGCTCCGGCAGGATAGTCACGACGGTGAAGCGCTTGGGCGTCGGCGCGTCGGTCGTCATTTCTTCTTCTTCACGATCGACTCGGGGAGATTGTCCGGCGGGTCGACAGTGACGATACCCGCCTCGAGATCGACCCCGGTCACGTAGTGATCGATGAGCGGCAGCAGGCGCTCGACGACCTGGTCGGGCGTGGCACCGGGGGCGTGGATCACGACGAGATCCTGGAACTCTCCGAGATCGACGGCGTAGACGGTGCCCCACGGGGTCCCATCGGGAAGCTGAGCCTCGCAGCCCACCAGATCGTGGAGCAAGACATCCTCGGCATCGAGGTCGAGCATGCTGCGGTCGACCTCGACGGTCTTGCCCTGCAGGGCTTCGGCATCGTTACGCGTGACGACGCCGTCGAGGGCGACGAGCCAGCCACGCTGGGTGTCACGCGCCTTGACGATCTTGCGCTCGACACCGCCGACGTAGATCGACTCGATGTTGCCGAGGGTGTCGGAGTCGGGGTCGTGGGTGACGACCACGATCTCGCCGCGGATGCCATGGGCACGCGCGACACCACCAATCTCGATTCTCGATTCGCCACGCACGGCAGTGGGCCGCGGGCTGTTATTCGAGAATTTCGACGAGCGTACGCTTACGCGAACGGGGCGCCACAGTCTGAACGACGGTGCGCAGGGCACGCGCGGTCTTGCCGCCACGCCCGATGACCTTGCCGAGATCCGACTCTGCGACCTCGAGCTCGTACACGTTGGCCTGACGCTCCTCGATCAACTCGACGCGGACTTCGTCCGGCTTGTCGACGAGGTTGACCGCGAGAAAGCGGATGAGCTCCGCCAGATCCGGCTCAGCCACGCTTATCCGGCCTTCGTAGCGGTGCCGGTCTTGGCTGCATTGCGAGCCGTGCGGCGAACGATCGCGCCGAGCGTGCCCGACGGCTGCGCGCCGACCGAGATCCACTTCTCGTACTTCGCGAGGTCGATCTTCAGAACCTTCGTGACCGGGTGGTAAGTCCCGAGCAGTTCGATGAAGCGGCCATCACGGGCAGCACGCTTGTCCGCCGCAACGATGCGGTAGAACGGAGACTTCTTCTTGCCCTGACGGGACATGCGAATCGCAACAGACATTGGGAATCCTCGAACGCTGGGTGCAGGCGCGTTCTATAACGCGCGGCAATCTACCCAGGCACTTAGGCCCTGTCAACGTGCTATATCGACGGCTATGATCCGAGGCGTTGGAGCCTTGGCGCTGGTCGCCGCGGCCGCTTGTTGCTCGAAATCAGAGGTAAAAGGCGGCGGTACCACCGACCGGCCCTCACCGAGCAAGCCGTCATTCACCTTGTTCGCCCTCGCAGAAGTGCGCGGGCAAATCGGTCCTTGCGGGTGTACCTCTGACCCGCTCGGGGACATTTCCCGCACGACTCAGCTGATCGAGGAGGCCCGCAGCCGCGGCCCGGTCCTGGTGGTCGATGCCGGATCCCTCCTCTACTCCAAGGATCCCGTACCGGATCACCTGGCCGCCCAGGAGGAGCTGAAGGCCGACCTGCTGGTCTCCGTGTACCAGCAACATATGAAGGTCGGCGCGCTCGGCCTCGGGCCCGCCGATCTCGTGAAGGGGCCGGAGAAGATCCGCGTGCCCCGCATCGCTGCGAACGTACCCAGCGGCGCCAAGCTCGACGCCAAGCCGACCTCGATCGCCAAGATCGGCAACATCCAGGTCGGCATCTTCGGCGTGATCGGCGAGGACACCGTGAAGAGCCTCGAGGTCGGCGACCCGATCGCCGCCGGCAAGGCCGCTGTTGCGGATCTGAAGAAGCAGGGCGCGCAGCTCGTGATCGCGCTCGTCCAGGCCCCGAGCAAGCGCGACGCCGTTCGCATCGCCCGCGACATCGGCGGCATCGACGTGACCGTCGCAGGCCTGGGCGCGGTGGCGCCCGAGCCCGACGTGATCAGCGTCGAGGCAGACAAGGTCGGCGACGGCTGGCTCGTGATCCCCGCGAACCGCGGCCAGATCGTCAGCCGCATGGATGTGACGGTGCGCCCCGACGGCGGCCCGCTCGTCGACGCGATCGGCAAGGGCGCCGCGGCCGCGAAGGTTGCCCAGCTCGATCGGCAGCTCGCGTCCCTCGACGTCGCGCTCAAGAAGTTCGCCGAGGACAAGACGGCGGATCCGGTGTTCGTGAAGCAGAAGCAGGCCGAGCGCGACCAGGTGCTCGCCGAGAAGAAGAAGCTCGAGACCCAGCCCGACGCGGTGCCCGCGACGGGCAGCTACTTCACGTTCGAGCAGATCCGCATCAACAAGACACTCGCGTGCAGCGCCCCGGTGCGCGACGCGATCAAGGCGTACGATGCTGCCGTCGGCAAAGCGAACGTCGCCGCCGCGGCCGGCAAGCTGCCGGTCCCGCCCGCGAAGGGCAAGGCAGGCTACGTCGGCAATGAAGCATGCAGCGACTGTCACTCCGAGGCGGTCGAGTTCTGGAAGACCACGCGCCACGCAGGTGCATGGAAGACGCTCGTCGATCGCGGCCAGGAGTTCGACTACGAGTGCACGGGCTGTCACGTCACCGGCTGGGAGAAGCCGGGCGGCTCGAACATGGGCAAGACCGAGGGCCTCATTGATGTCGGCTGCGAGGTCTGCCACGGCCCCGGCTCGATCCACGCGGACAAGGGCGGCGAAGAGAAGCCGTTCGCGATCATCAAGAACCCGCCACAGGATCAGTGCGCCACGCAATGCCACACCAAGGAGCACAGCGACACGTTCGAGTACGCCTCGTACATGCGCGATATCCTCGGCAAGGGGCACGGTGAGGAAGCGCGCAAGAAGCTCGGCGACGGCCCGACCGGCCACGAGCTGCGCAAGGTCGCGCTCGACAAGGCCGGCCGCGAGCTCGGCGCGGGATGCGTGAAGTGAATCGTGCGTCGGCACTCCTGATCCTCATCGTGGTCGCCGCATGCGGCGGTGATGGCAAGAAGAAGTCGGCCACGACCGGCAAGCCCCGCCCCGGCATGGTCGACGGGGTCCAGAACGGCCTCGCCACCTGGTATGGCGGCCGCTTTCACGGCAAGCCGACCGCATCGGGCGAGCCGTTCAACAAGAACGCGATGACTGCCGCGCATCGCAAGCTTCGCTTCAACTCGCGCGTTCGCGTCACGAACAAGCGCAACGGCAAGAGCGTCGTCGTCCGCATCACGGATCGCGGACCCTACGGTCGCGCCGTGATCGACTTGTCGGAGGCCGCGGCCCGTCAGCTCAACATGATCGATGCCGGCGTCGTGCCAGTCCGCATCGAGCTGTTGAAATGATCGCGCATCGACATGCGTTGCAGCCCGAGCCCCGAATTGATTGAAAGATGGGATAAGACGTCGGCGTGAGCGACAGCGCCGCCCCACCGCTCATCGAGCTCGACAAGCTGTCGAAGCGATACGGCACCGTCAACGCGCTCACCACCGTGACCGGCACGGTCGACGGCCGCATCATCGGCCTGCTCGGCCCCAACGGCGCCGGCAAGTCGACCCTGCTCAAGGCCCTGCTCGGCCTCATCCCGTTCGAGGGCAAGGCCCGCGTGCTCGGGCTCGACGCGCGCACGGCGGGCGAGCGGATTCGCGATCGCGTCGGTTACATGCCCGAGCAGGAAGCGTTCCTCGCCGGCATGTCGGCGGTCGAGCTGTGCACGTATGCCGGCGAGCTGTCGGGCTTGCCACGCACCGAGGCGATGCAGCGCGCCCACGCCGCGCTCTACTACGCCGGCCTCGAGGAGAAACGCTATCAACCGATCGAGGGCTACTCGACCGGCATGAAGCAGCGGGTGAAGCTCGCGCAGGCGCTCGTCCACGATCCCGAGATCCTGTTCCTCGACGAGCCGACGAACGGCCTCGATCCACGCTCGCGCGACGAGATGCTGCAGCTGATCATGGAGCTCCCCGAGCGCCGCGGCTGCGCGATCGTGCTGTCGACGCACCTGCTCCCCGACGTCGATCGGGTGTGCGACCACGCCGTGATCATGCACCAGGGCCGCATCCGCTTCGTCGGCAGCATCGACGAGCTGCGCGGTGCGCGCGGCCTCGACAGCCAGATCACGGTCGAGGTGAAGGCCGACGCCGACAAGCTCGCCGAGGTGCTCACCACCGCCGGCGCGACGTGCAAGGTCACCTCGCCCGTCGCGGTGTCGGTCGACCTGCCGGAGAACGCGACGAGTGATCTCGTGTTCCGCCAGGCGAAGGCCGCCGGTCTGCAAGTGCGCGGCATCGAGGTCCGGCGCGAGAGCGTCGAGAACGCGTTTCTGCGTGTGCTCGGGGACCCGGCTGCGGCAAAAGCGAGCGCGGCACCATGAGCGGCCAGATCCACGATCTCGGCTACAAGCGCTACCACGGCACGCGCATGGCGCAGTCGACGCGCTGGCGCGTGATCATGCGCGAGCAGATCGCGAATGGCTGGAAGAAGTGGTGGCGCTACAAGCTCGCCCTCGGCGGCGCGGTGATCACCGCGTGTATCGCCGGCGGTCTGATGTTCGTGTCCACGAACCGCACGATCCGCGGCTTCGGCAGCACCGCGAACGAGCTCGCGCTCACGTTTGCCGACGGCGTCGTGCCGCTCTCGATCCCGCAGTTCTGCCGGATGGCGTTCGTGCTCAGCCTCACGCTCGGCGCCACCATCGTCGCGAACGACACCAAGAGCGGTGCGTTCACGTTCTACTACGTACGCAGCGTACGCCCCCGCGACTACGTGTTCGGCAAGCTCGCAGGCTACGGCTTCCTCGTCGCGACGTTGCTCGTGATCGGGCCGGTGCTGCTCGCGTGCTTCCGCCTCGGCCTGTCCGACGACACCGACCAGCTCGTCCACTACCTGCCGATCGTGCCGAAGGCGCTCGGCATCGGCCTGCTCGCCGCCGCCGCGTACACGGCGATCCCGCTCGCGATCAGCGCCATCGTGCCGAACCCTCGCTACGCGCTGGCGCTGTGGGCCGCGTACTACCTCGTCATCGGTTCGATCGGCATGGCCCTCGCTGCCGAGAACGTCGGCGGCCCGATGGGAGCGATCGACATCCAGACCGCGCTGCAGGCGATCACGCTCGATCTGTTCGACCTCAAGATCGTGCGCGGTGATCGCAATCACCTCGGCAGCACCACAGCGCTCATCATGCTGTCGTCCCAGATCGTGCTCGCGATCATCGTGATCTGGTTCCAGGTCTCGCGCGACCAGCGCAGTGGCGTCGGCGGTTCCTCGTGAGCGTCGTCGTCGCCGACAACTGCAGCAAGTGGTACGGCCAGGTGCTCGGCGTATCCGACGTGAGCTGGAAGCTCGAGGGCGGCATCATCGGCTTGCTCGGCCCCAACGGCGCCGGCAAGTCGACGCTCATCAAGATGATGGCCGGCCTGCTGCGCCCCTCGCGCGGCACGCTCACCGTGTTTGGTGCGAGCCCGTTCGACGACAGCCGCGTCCGCCGCCGCATCGGCTATGCGCCCGAGCACGAAAAGACGTGGGACGAGCTCACGCCGACCGAGCTCGTGACCGCGATGGCCCAGCTCGCCGGCGTGCCGCGCGACAAGTCGCGAGCGGCTGCCGACGCCGCGATCGCCGAGATGGGCATGTCGGACGCGAAGAACCGTCGTGTCAAAGGGTTCTCCAAGGGCATGCGCCAGCGCACGAAGCTGGCGACCGCGATCGCGCACGACCCGGACTTCATCCTCCTCGACGAGCCGCTGACGGGGGTGGATCCCATGGCTCGCATCGACATCGTCGAGCGCATCCGCAGGCTCGCGGCCCGTGGCAAGACGGTCGTGATCTCGAGCCACGTGCTCTACGAGATCGAGGCGCTGACCAGCGAGATCGTCGTGATCTACCGCGGCCAGGTGCTCGCCGAGGGCAACGTCTACGAGATCCGGCGGTTGATCGATCGCCACCCGCATCGCATCCGCGTCGACTGCGACAAGCCCCACGTGCTCGGCTCGGCGCTCGCCGGGCAAGACCACGTCGCGCGCATCGCGTTCGAGCGCGGCGCGGTGCTCGTCGAGACTCGCGATCCCGATCGCTGCTACGACCAGCTCTCGGAGGTCGTGCTCGAGGGCGGCGTCGCGATCAGCTCGATGACATCCCCCGACAACAACCTCGGTGCGGTGTTCGAGTACCTCACCGGCGAGGGGGGCCGGCGATGAGCGACGATCGCAATATCCCGAGCTCGCTGAGCGTGCTGGCCACGCTGATCGTCGTGACCTGGCGGCGCCTGTTCCGCGGCCGCGCGTTGTGGGTGAGCGCGCTGATCGCCTCGCTGCCGGTGATCCTGACCGCGCTGTTGCAGGGGCAGGACCACAACCTGGAGCCCATCTTCGTCGTGATGACGCTCGTGCTCGTGCTGCTGCCGCCGATGTTCGTCGCATCGTCGCTCGGCGAGGAGATCGAGGATCGAACCACCACGTATCTGTGGTCACGCCCGATCGGTCGGTGGACCATCGTGGTGAGCAAGCTGATCGCGCTCGCACCGATCGCGATGGTGCTCGTCGTCGGCGGCGGCTTCCTCGCGTTTCAGATCGAGACCGGCGCCCCTCCCCCGCTTCGGTGGGTCGCCGCGACCGCCGGCGGCTCGCTCGCGATCTCGGTGCTGGCGGCGGGCCTCTCGGTCCTCGTGCCGAAATACGGCATGGCGCTGTCGATCGTCTACATGGTGGTGATCGACCTGATCGTCGGCGCGATGCCGGCATCGATCAGCAACATCAGCATCACGCGGCATGTGCGCGAGATCGGCTACATGCCAGCTCCGCACGACGTGGTGCAGCCCGCCATCACGATGGCCGTGATCGCTAGCCTCTGGCTCGTCGTCGCGCTGTGGCGCATCCGCCGCCTCGAGTCGTGAGCTACTTGCCGTAGCAGCGCAGCCTCTTCTTCGACGCGGCGAGATCGAGCGCGGTCTCGCTCATCGCCCATGCGAGATCGCCGGCGAGCGCCGAGATGTCTGCCATGTGCGGCAGATCGATCGCCGCGGCCTTGTCGCACTTGCCGTGATAGCAGCGCGCGTCCGGAGTCCAGAAGAAGACGTACGGGATGCCGACGTCGCAGAACGGCTCGTAGTCCGAACCACGCGCACGTCCACCCATGCCGACGCGAATCTTGTAGTTGTCGTCGAGCTTGCCGAGCAGCTTGCGCGACGGCATGCCAGCGAACGTGCCCATCGCCGCGACGAACTTCTTCGAGTTGTAGCTGCCGACCATGTCGAGGTTGATGACCTGGACGATCTTGCCGACGGGCAGCGCGTCCGCTGGATGCTTCACGTAGAACAGCGAGCCGACCATCCCCTGCTCTTCCGCGCCAAACGCCATGAACGCGAGCGTGCGCTTCGGCGCCGTTCCCTTTTGCTTCACCCATTGTGCGATCGCGAGCAGTGCGGCCACGCCCGATGCGTTGTCATTGGCGCCGAGGTGACCGTCGCCGAGATGATCGTGGTGTGCGCCGATCACGATGATCTCGTCGCCGACATCGGCATCACTGCCCTTGATGAAGCCGACGACATTGGCGGTCTTGTTCTTCTCGCCGTCCTCGAACGCTTGCTCGTAGCCGCCGTTGTCGCCCGCGGGCGACAGACCGAGGCAGCGATAGCGCTCGACGATGTGTGCGCGGGCCGCGCGATCACCCGCGGTACCCGGCGCACGACCATCGTTCTCGATGCTGGCGAGGTTCGCGATGCGCGCGCCCAGGACCGTGGTATCGTACGGCTTGCCGTCGTCGACGCATCCGGTGTCCGCCGGACCGGGCACGGTCGCTACGGCGACGGGGGCGGCGGGTGCGGCGTCGCTCGCGCTACAGGCGCCAAGGGCGGCGAGCAAGGCGAGCTTCATCGGCCATAGACACGGCGAGCTCGCGCGCGTTGCGTCAGGGCGTGAAGACCACGGAGACGTTGGTGAAGTTGCCGTTGGACAAGCCGGTCTGCATGTCGGCCGCGGTGCCCTTGGTGAACGTGAACGTGCCCTGGTTGTTCTCGCCGGGCGCGGTCGCGTTGGTATCGGCGAGCTCCATGCGAATCGTGTACGTGCCGTCGGGAACGACCGTGTTCTGCTTGTTCTTGAGATCCCACGTCGCCGTGATCGGCGCGTAGACGGTGCGGGTGGCGCCGGAGACCGCGTCGGCATCACCTCCGCTCTTCTGGTTCCAGGCGACGAGGCTGCCGGTGCGGATGTTCGACCAGCGCTCGATCGTCTTCACGAACGTGCCGCCGGCCCCTTCGATCCAGACCGCAACGACGTGGCTGGGGTTGTAAATGCCACCGGCCGACTGGCCCGTGAACGTGACCTGCATGGTCTGCGGCGTCGGCGTGCCCGATCCGCTGCCGCTGCCACTGCCGCTGCCGCTCCCGCTGCCACCGCCGCCGGTCGAGGCATCGGGGCTCAACGCACCACCGCCACCCTCCGGCAGCACCGATCCGACGTCACAGGCAGCGGCCAGTACAACAAGCACAGCTAGGCGCATCAAGTGGACCTCTAATGCAAATGTCGGGCGACGCCGACGTGACTCTATGTGACTGAAACTGCTGGCAGGAGCACTCGCAGGCAGGGAGTGCACTCACCAGGTGCAGGGAGCTGTCTACAGCTCGAGGCTGGCCGCGAGATCGTAGTCGGCGCCCTGGGTGACGCGCGCCCGCACGAGCGATCCCGGCTTGGCCTGACCGTCGGCGAGATACGTGACGCCATCGATGCCCGGGGCCTGGCCGTACCAGCGTCCCTCGAGCAGGAGGTCGGACTCGGAGGACACGCCCTCGACGAGCACGTCGATCTCCTTGCCGACCATCGCGTCGTGGTGCGCGCGGCTGATGTGGCGCTGGATCTCCATCAGCTTCTGCTGGCGCTCGCCGGACACCGCGGGATCGACGCGGTTGGGCAGCATCGCCGACACGGTGCCGGGCTCGATCGAATACGTGAACGCGCCGGCGCGATCGAACTTGGACTCGGCAACGAACTCGCACAGCTCGTCGAACTCCGCGTCGGTCTCGCCGGGGTGACCGACGATGTACGTGGTGCGCAGCACGACATCGTCGATGCGCGCGCGGAGCTTGGTCACCAACTCGCGCGTGATGCGGCTCGTGTGACCGCGGCGCATGCGCTTGAGCATCGCGTCGCTGATGTGCTGGAGCGGAACGTCGATGTACTTGACGATCTTCTTCGAGCTCGCGATCGCATCGATCAGCTCGTCGTCAAACGCGCTCGGGAACGTGTAGTGGAGCCGGATCCACTTCACATCGCTCTCGGCCTTGTCGAGTGCGCGAACGAGCTGCGCGAGCGTGTTGCGCGACGACGGATCGCTGCCGGCATCCCAGCCGTAACGCGTGAGGTCCTGTGCGATCAGGTTCACCTCCTGCACGCCCTCGCGGCCGAGACGCTCGACCTCCGCGACGATGTCGGCGATGCCGCGGCTGCGCTGCGGACCACGCAGCTTCGGGATGATGCAGAACGAGCACGGGCGATCGCAGCCCTCGGCGATCTTCACGTACGCGGAGTGATTCGCGCCAATGCGCACGCGCGGCGCGTCGTGGTTGTAAATGTACTCGGGCGTCTCGGTGACCTCGACTTGCACCTTCGCCATCGGCAGCTTCTTGCGGCCGCGGGTCGGTGCGGGCGGCACGAGGACCTTCGAGATCGACTGGAAGTCCGACGAGCCGAGGATGTGATCGATCTCCGGGATGTCCTTCGCGAGATCCTCGGCGTAGCGCTGCGCGAGGCAGCCGGTCACGACGAGCTTCTTCGCGCTCTTGTCCTTCTTGAACTCGGCCATCTCGAGGATGGTGTCGACGCTCTCTTCTTTGGCCGCGTCGATGAACGCGCACGTGTTCACCACGATGACGTCGGCATCCGCGGGCGCATCGACCATCGAGTGGCCGGCGGCCTGGACCTGGCCGAGCATCAGCTCGGTGTCGACCTGGTTCTTCGGACAACCGAGGGACACGAAGTAGATGCGTTGCGCGCCAGAATCCATGTGGGCCGCGCAGTCTGGGCTGCCGCTCCCGGTGTGTCAACGCTCCAGATTCGCTTCGCATTACAGGTACCTGGATGGTAGACATGCTCATCAATCCCACCAGACTCGACGGCCTGGTCGCGATCGTGACCGGCGGTGGCCAAGGCATCGGGCGCGGAATCGCGGCGCGATTCGTCGCCGAGGGCGCGAAGGTCGTGGTCGCGCGACGTCCACGAGCAGCATCCGGTCGGTCGCGTCGGTCGGCCCGAGGATATCGCCGCATGACGCGCAAGATGATCCTGCTAGTGGACTGCTATCCTAGGAGGGTCATGGACGGTCACAGCAACGGCAACATCGTCGGCCTGCTTGAGCGCATCGCGGCGGGTGTCGAAGGAACCAACGAGCGGCTCGATCAGACCAACGAGCGGCTCGATCAGACCAACGAGCGACTCGGCCGGCTCGAGATGCGAGTGCATCGTCTCGACGACACGACGCAGCGAGGGTTCGCCGACGTGAACGCGCGGCTCGACGTCACGAACGCGCGGATCGATAACTTCCTGCGGCTGGCCGGTGGCCATCATCACGACCACGAGGAGCGCATCCAGGTCCTCGAGGAGATCGTGATCAAGAAGCAGAAGGCCTGACCGCGAACGCGGCACCGCGGCGAACGCGGGTGACCGCGAGCAGCACGAAGCCTGCAAGCCCGACCACGCCGCACATCGCCATCACGTTGGACTCGCCGTAGAGACCGACGAGCGGCGCGAACACACCCAACGCTGCGCGGCGCGCCATGCTCTCGACGGAGAGCACCGCGGCGCGGCGTGACGAGTCGCGGATCTCGAGATTGAGCAGCGGCTTGGTGAGCGGTGAGTACACGCCGTTCGCCAAGGCCTGCACGAGCAGCAGCGACAGCATCCACGGCCCGTTCGCCGCACCGGCGAGGCCGAGAAACGACACGGCGAGCGCCGCGAGCAGCGCCCACAGTAGCCACTCGTCACCCACGCGGCGCCGCAGCAAATGCGTGCGATACGCGACGAGCGCCGCGACGATGTACACGCCCGCGAACAACAGGCCGATGCCGATCGGACCGAGACCCCGCGCGTGAAGATACGGCTGGTAGAGATAGATGGTCGCGCGAAGCAGCACGAACACGACGGCCGAGTAGCCGATCAGCCACACGAGGCGCGGATTGCCCGCGACCTCGCGCAGGGCCGCGGCCATGTCTCGCCCCCACCGCTGATGCACGAGTTGCGCATCAATAGGGGTCGGACCCCTATTCGGGCGATCGTCCTCGAGCAGCGACGCGACGATCGCGGCGACCGTCGCGACGACCGCGGTGACGAGGTACGGCAACGCGAGATCGATCTGCGCGAGGAGGCCTCCACCCGCGAAGGCGAGCGCGCTACCGAGCAGGTGCCATGCACTCGCAGCGGACTCGCGCCGGCTGTACTCGTGCACGCGGTCGTGCTCGAGCAGCAGATCGAACAGGTACGCGGAGTCGGCGCCCGAGCACAGCGCCATCGAAACAGCGGCGCAGCTCTCGGCGATCGCGAACGTCGTGAAGTCGTGTGCCGAGGCGGCGAGCAGACACGACAGCGCCATCATCACCGCGCCAGCCATCATCGAAGAGCGGCGACCGAGGCGATCGGCGAGCACGCCGGTCGGAATCTCGACGGCGATCACGACCGCGCTGTAGAGCCCGCCGAGCGCGAGCATCTCGAAGAACGACAGGCCACGGGCGGCCTGGAACAGCATGAAGATCGGGACGAACAGGTACGACGTGGCGAGCAGCCGGAACAGATAGAACAGGCGCAGGTTGCGGCTCATCTACTCGCGCTCCGACCAGGCCGGCGGTCCCGCGAGCAGCAGGATCGCCTCGGCGATCTCGACCTGCACGGTGTCCTTGGTCTCGCTCGCGAGCGCGGTGACCAGCTGCGCGAGCGGACCGCTCACATCGCCATCGGGCGCGAGCTGCCGCAGGCCACGCGCCGCACGCACGCGAAAGTTCGTGATGCCGAGCTGCTGCTCCAGCACCGGGCGCGCGGCCGCATCGTGGAGGTTTGCGAGCGCAGCCGCAGCGTAGGCATTGTCGCGCGTGTCGGTGAGCAACTCGCGCAGTGCGGGCGCCACGTCGGTGCGACCGGCCCAGCCGAGCGCGATCGCGGCGCGCGACTTCTCCGAGGGGAGCGCCTTCGGGTCGGCGAGCGTGTCGTCGAGAACTTTGAGCGCGCGCGCCTCGCGCAGGTAGGCGAGCTGCTCGGCGACGCCAAGACGGAACTGCGGAAACTGGATCGAACCCTCGAGGATCTTCACCGCACGCGCATCGCCGAGGAGCGCGAGCTTGGCGCCCGCCTGATGCTTGGACTCGCGCTTCGTCGGCGACGCCGCACTGACCAGCGCATCGAAGCCACGCTTGTCGCCGCCGCGCGCGAGCTGATAGGCGAGCTCGATCTTCTCGAGGTCACTTGGCTCCTTCGGGATGGCAGCGGCCAGCACCTCGAGCCCCTCGGCATCGCCCGTGCGTGCGAGCGCTGCCGCCGCGAGGCGCTGCACGCGAGGCGGTGCGGTGAGCTGAGACCGCAGTGAAGCGTGCGCGAGCTCGAGAGCCTTCTCGCGCGTGAGCGGCGGAACAGCATCCGGGGTCGGCGCCACGGTCGCCGCATCGCTCGGCACGGTCGTCGCGACCTGCCGCGGCTCGCGGCCGAGGAGCGTGTCGAGATAGCCCAGGAAGTACGCCGCCGCCGCACCGCCGGCCACCACGAGCAGGAGCACACCGAGCCACAGCCCGCGGCGGCGCGGCTCGTGCGTGATGTAGTCGTCGAGGTGGCCGGTATCCGCGATCTGCACGCTCGAGTCGGCGCGCTTGTTCCGCGGCTTGGCCTTCGGGATCTCGGCGATGACGGGCGCGCTCGACTCGCCCATGATCTCGATCACCGTACCGCTATCGAGGAGCGGCTTGCTCGCGGTCACGACGCCCGACGCGGGCGTCGTGACCTTGTCGCGACCCGTCAGCCCGTGGTCCGACGGCATCCGCATCAGCTTGGTCGGGATCAGCTTCGTCGGGCCCGACTCCGCGAGCGTCGCGCAGTCCCTGCTGCAATACGACACGACTTTGCCCTCGCGGACGCCGACGGCCGGCGCGCGAAGAGGATCGACTTGTTTGCCACAGACCGGACAGCTCGTCATGGCAACGCGAGCACCGCGTCCTCTCCGAACTGTGCGATCAGCCGATCGACATAGGCAAGCACGTGATCGCGGCGCGACATCACGGCCGCGATCTCTCCCTCGGTGAGCAGTGGCCCCATGCCGGCCCAATCGTCGCCGAGGTCGAGCACCGCCGTGAGCGTCTCGAGCGTCAGCGCGCGCAGCCGGCCGACGAGCGCACGCGGAAACACCTGCATGCGGTAGAGCGGCCGCAGGTTGTTGTCGTGTCCTTTCGTGAACTGCGAGAACGACAGCGTGTTGTCCATGAAGTAGACGGTCTTGCGATCCGGCGAGACCTTCACGTTCGAGCCGCTCCAGCGATCGGCGTTGTCGATCACGACATCGAACACCACGAGCGAGGCGAGCTGCTCGACGAGCCGGCGCGACGGCTCGGGGACCTTCGCGCCGAATCGCAAGTACGACGTCCACACCGCCATGCCCTCGACCGTGTCGACGTTGTGCTCGCCGATGCGCGCGTCGCGAATCTCGGGGATCCACCACGCGATGAAGCCGCGCACCTCGCCGCCCTTCGCGCGCGTCTCGGTGAGGATGCGCTGGGTCGTGATCGTGCGCAGCGCGGGATCGGCGGCCGCGACCAGCTCGGCCACCGTGAACTTCGCCGGCTTGGCGGGCGCGACATGGCCGATGCCGAGCAGGCGATCGATCCGGTACGCGGCGATCTCGCGGCGCGGCTCGGACTGCAGGTGAATCTGCTGGGGCTTGAACGCCGCGCGTGCGCCGTTCGCGAAGTCGAGGCGCAGTGATAGCGACGTGCCGCCCTTGTTCGGCTTCACGCGCGTGACCGGCGCGGCACCAAGCGGCCCGAGCAGTGCATCGTCGGACGCATCGAACACCGTGGGCAGCGCCGGCGGCGGTGCGAGCGTGAGCTCGGCGGCGGGGATTCGTGTGATCGCACCGTACGGCGTGGTCGCCGTGGCCGCCGACGCCTCGCGCGTCAGGACGTAGTCATCGGCGAGCTCGACCGCGTGCCCGACGCCAAACGACACGCCGCCCACCAGGCTCGCCACGCAGGCAAGCTCGAGCGCGAGGCAGGTCCCGAGCCGCACATTCGAAAAATATCACGTGCGCGATTTCCCTCGCAAAAGTGCGGGGTAATTGCCAATTCAGGACCCGAATTCAGGACTCGGGGGCGGGTGCGCCTTCGACCACATAAGCCGCCTTGCGATGGCGGGCGGTGGGGACGTGCTTCTCCCAGCAAGTCACCGAGCAGAAGCGCAGCTTCATCCTGCCGGTATTACACGACGCGACCGTGCAACGGACCGCGTTGGTCCCGGGAGGAATGAGCTTGCGACACGTGGCGCAGACCAGGCTGGCCATATGCCCCTCTGTTAACAGAACCCCGCTTGCATATCCACTTCCTGATCTGCCCCCCTCAGAGCGCGCTAATTTCGCGCTCGAGATCGATCTTTCCGCCACGCACGACGCGCTTCACGATCCCGGACCGGTCGATCACGACCGTGTGCGGAATGGCCCCCACGTCGTAGCGGTCCGAGGTCGGCGGGTCGCCGGCGAGCAGCATCAGCGTGTAGCCCGCCTCGTCGAAGATCGCGCGGGCCTCGGCCGGATCGTCGATGTTGATCGTGATGACCAAGGCGTCGGGATGCTTGCGCTGGAAGGCCTCCAGCTTCGGCATCGCCTTCAGGCACGGCCCGCACCAGGTGGCCCAGAAGTCGAGAACGACGATCTTGCCGCGCGCATCCTCGAGCGCGAACGGCTCGGCGAGGGCGCCCTTGGCAGCGATCCGCGGCAGCTTGAACGCCGGCGCGATGTCGCCATCCACCACCGGGCGCATCCGATCGAGGTAGCGCACCACCCAGACCGTCTGCACGACCAGCCCGGCGAGCACGATGGCGAGGATGCCCCAGCCTGCCTTGCGAGCGAGCGAGACCGGCGCCGGGGGCTGCGGGTCCTTGCGCCGGACCTCGAGGCACGCGAGCGCGATCAGGATACCGGTCCACGTGAAGGCGACCATCGACAGCGCGGACATCAGCGCGCGCGACACCTCGAGCTCAAATGCGAGCACGACGATGGTGCCGACGAGATCGACAACCAACAGCGGCAGCACCGCCACGCACGCGAGGTCGGCCGCACGGCCGAGGTCGCGACGCGGACCTGCGGCAGCCCAGATCACGAGCGCGCCGACGACGAGGAACCCGAGGTCCACGGCGAGCGCATCGGTCAACGACTGGATCGCCGCGCGCACGCCAAGCATCGGCTCCACGGCGATGCCGAGCCACGCCGCGCCGATCAACCCGCGCGCCTGGGTGACGAGGATGACGACCACGATCGCGAGCAGCAGGTCGGATCCTGACCGCCCGGGGTGTTCGCGGTCGCCGGCGATCGCCAGCGCGGCACGCGGGGCAGCGATCGCCAGCCCGAGCCGCGCCAGCAGGCTCACTTCTTTTCGCCGCCGCGACGCTGCATCAGCAGCTTGCGCGCCTGCGCGACCACCGCCGATGCCACGCCCTTGCTCTTGGTCAGGATGATCAGATCCTTCTCGCGCAGGAACGGCATCAGGCGCATTGCTTCGGTGATCGGGGTCTTTGGATTCCGGCACAGCGAGTACTTCGTTCCGTAGAGCTTGGTCCACTCTCGCTTGGACGCAATGAACCGCATCACGTCGTCGGAGAGATTGGGGTTACCGGCGTAGTTGGCCGCCTCGAACTCGGTGACCGCGGGCGACTTGATCGCCGCCATCGAGACCATCTTCATCGGGTCACGGATGAGCACACCGCGCGCGAACGCATTGCCGAGCACGGCGAGCCGGATCTTCGCCGGGACGCTGAGCTTCTCGATCGGGATGTCCTTGGTCTTCTCGAGCACGTCGCGCTCGAAGTTGTCCGCCTCGTCCTCGGCGAGCTTGTCGGCATCGCCCTGGGTGAGGCGTGCGTCGTCGAGGTTGGTCGTGGCGCTCGCGGCAATCTCGAACAGCGTGTCGATCTCGGCGCTCGGCTTCGCCTTCTCGTGCTGGAGCGCTCGCGCGATCTCGTCCCAGGCGGCAAGACCCGGCACGCGCACGTTGTTGCGGACCGCGAGCTCGACGACGCGATCGACCGTCGACATGCGCGCGGCGCGATTCATGTACATCGCCGAGATGATCTCGGGATGACGCAGCAGCCGCTGCTCATTCGCCGCGATGCGATCGACCTCGCGCGCACCACCCTGTTCGGCGAGCGTGGCGATCGTCGCGTCGGCGACGTTTCCGTTCTCCACGATCGCATCGAACGCGGCCGCCTTCTGACCGACGAGGCGAGCGAACAGATCGATCACGCGCGGATCGAGGCTGGCTTCGCCGAGCGCACCCGCCAGCATCTTGTCGGGCAGCCCGACGGCCGTGGCCTTGGCCGCCGTGGCAATGGTCGTGTCGCTGTCGAGCGTGAGCTGGTACAGCACCGTGACCTGATCGGCCGGCATCAGCGGCGCCATGCCGCGCGCAGACATCATCCGAGCGGGCCCGGGGCCAAGCGCCTTCTGCGCGGCCGGCGAGAGCGAGCTGGGGAGCAGCGGCGTGTGTTCCATCGGGCCTACCTACACCTGATTGCGTTGATACAGGATCTTGAGGCCCTTGAGCGTGAGCAGCTCGTCGGTGGCCTCGATCGTCTTGGTCTCGGTGGCGATCAGCGGCGCGAGCCCGCCGGTGGCGATGCAGCGAGCCGGCCACTCGACCTCGGCGCGAATCCGCTCGACGAGCGCGTCGACCATGCCGGCATAGCCGTAGACAATCCCCGCCTGCATCGAGTGGATCGTGTTACGCCCGACGACCTTGCCCGGCCGCGCGAGCTCGACGCGCGGCAGCTTGGCCGCGTGCTCGTAGAGCGCCTCCGAGGAGATCTGGATGCCGGGCGCGATCACGCCGCCGAGATACTCGCCCTTGGGGTTCACCACGTCCCACGTGGTGGCAGTGCCAAAATCGACGACGATGCAGCCACTCTTGAGATCGTCGAACGCGGCGACCGCATTCACGATGCGATCCGCGCCGACCTCACGCGGATTCTCGTAGAGGATCGGCATGCCCGTCTTGATCCCGGGGCCAACCACCAAGGCCGGGCCCCCGCAGTGCGCCTTGAAGAAGCGCTGCAGGCCGAACACGGCCGGGGGAACCACCGACGAAATGATCCCTGCGCTGATCGTGCGCCAGGGAAACCCGTCCAGATCGAGCAACGTCTTGAGGAGAACGGCGTACTCGTCGGACGTGCGCTGCGCCACGGTCTGGATTCGCCAGTGGGCCGCGAGCTCTCCGTCACGAAATACACCGAGGACGGTGTTGGTGTTACCCACGTCGACGGCGAGAAGCGTCGTCATCCGGCCCTGACTGTAGCTCGGGGCGCGGGGCCGTAGTAGGCTCGCACCCATAATGCGGGGACTTAAGCAGCTGTTCTGCGTCTCGATCGTTTTGGTGGCCACGGCATGCGGCGGCTCGTCGGACGGACCTCCGGGTCCGCTCAACAAGCGCATCGACGACATGCACATCGCGCGGATTCCGCTCGATCAGCAGGGGTCGGTGGTCGCGGCGCAAAACAAGTGGTCGATCTCCAAGATGGAGGCGGCCAACGCCGAGGCCCAGGTGCAGGAGGCTGACAGCCAGCTCCACCAGGCGCGCAACGATCACAAGGCATCGAAGCTCGCGATCGACTCTGCGATCCAGGCGAAGAAGAGCGCCGAGCAGTCGAGCGACATGAATCGCATCAACACCGCGCAAAACGATCTGCGTAACGCCGAGGCCTCAGAGAAGGCGGCCAAGGAGCGCGTGAAGTACTTCGAGGTGTACACCCGCTACCTCAAGAAGTTCCACCGCTACACACAGGAGAACATGTACTGGCACGAGGCGCAGTACGAGGCGGCGAAGGCGAACATCGCCAAGACCAACAGCATCTCGCCCCGTGGCATCAATCTCGCCGATTTCCCGGCGCAAGCCGAGCAGCGCGGCAAGCGCACCGAGAAGGCCAAGAGCGGCGCCGAGAGCGAGAAGCAGAAGGCCGTCAACGCGCGCCAGACCTGGCTGTCGCAGCAGGCGACTGCCGACAAGGCGACCGGCCGCACCGGCACGCTCTACGATCCGATGGCCCCCAAGGAAGGCGGCCCGACGATGAGGGGTGGCGGCGTTGCGCAGGAGAAGCCAGAGTCGATCAAGCCGATGGAGTCGAACCCCGGCAACATGAACAGCACCCCTGCGAGTGGCGAAGGCAGCGCGGCCCAGCCGCAGCAGTAACTGCTTCGTGGCAATTACCGAGGGAGCAGACGCGGCCCGCATTCTCGTCGTCGACGACGAGCGGGTCATTCGCGAGATTCTCGCGGAGTTTCTGTCGCTCGAAGGATTCTCGGTCCACACGGTCGAGGATGGCGAGAAGGCGCTGACCGAGCTCCGCCTCCATCCCTACGACCTGTTGATCACCGATCTCAAGATGCCGCGCCTCTCGGGGCTGCAGCTGCTCGAGAAGATCGAGGCCGAGCGGCTCGGCGTGCTCACCGTCCTGATGACGGGCTTCGGTACGGTCGAGACCGCGATCGAGGCGATGAAAAAGGGCGCCTATGATTACCTGCTCAAGCCGTTCAAGGTCGAGGAGGTCATCCACGTCGTCGAGCGCGCGCTGTATCGCCAGCGCCTGCAGGCCGAGAACATCCGGCTGCGCGAGGCGCTCACGATCTACAAGGTCAGCGAGGCGATCGCGCTGTCGCACGACATCGAGCGCATCCTCGACGTGGTGCTGCGCGCCGCGATCGACGAGGTCAAAGCCGACGTCGCCACGCTGCACCTGCGCGACCCGCGCACCGGCGCCTATGAGGAGCGGATCAAGCTGGTCTCGAGCGAGACCAACCCGCCGAACACCGGCCTGCCCTCGCCTGCGTTCCACCTGCTCAACGAGCAGTTCGCGGCGGGCACACCGATCCTCGCGCACGGCCTCAAGGCAGCGCGCTTCTTCACCGAGACCTCGGCGCCTGCCGAGCTCGCATCGTTCGTCGCGGTGCCACTGCAAGTTCGCGGCGACATGGTTGGCGTGCTCAACGTGTTCTCGTTCACCCCCGGCAAGAAGTTCGACGAAGGCCACCGCAAGATGCTCGCGGTGCTCGCGTCACGCGCGGCAAGTGCGCTCGACAACGCGCGCCTCTACGGCGAGCTGCGCGCAAGTAACGACAACCTCACCGTCGCGAACCAATCTCTCGAGGAGATGTTCCAGCAGACGGTGGCCGGCTTCGCGCAGGCGCTCGAGGAGAGCGACATGTTCACGCGCGGCCACTCCGAGCGTGTCGCCGTGTACACCGAGGTGCTCGCGCGTGGGCTCACGATGCCAGAGCCCGAGATCCGTCGCATCGTGCAGGCGGGCGTGATGCACGACGTCGGCAAGATCGGCGTGCGCTACGACATGCTCAACAAGCCCGGCAAGCTCACCCCCGAGGAGATTGCCGTGTTCCGCCAGCACCCCGAGAAGGGCAAGCGCATCCTCGAGCCGGTGCCGTGTCTGCACGGCCTCATCGACGGCTGCTGGTGCCATCACGAGTGGTGGGACGGTGGCGGCTATCCGCGCGGCCTGTCCGGTCACAACATCCCGGTCGTCGGGCGCATCGTGTCGATCGCCGACGCATACGACGCGATGACGTCGGACCGTGCCTATCGCCGTGCGCTCAGTCACGAGGTGGCGGTCGGCGAGATCGAGCGCTGCGCCGGCACGCAGTTCGATCCCGAGCTCGCCGACGCATTCGTGAAGCTGATCGACGCGTGGCGCCTACAGATGAACGAGCGCGGCCACGGTTCGTTGATTCCGCGCTGACCAGGCCTGATATCGTTGCCGCATGAGGCGTGTGCTCGTGGGGCTGCTAGCCCTGATGTCCGGCTGTGGTGATGACGACTGTTGCGCGGTGATGAAGGACGCGGCCATCGACAGTGGACCGAATCCGGCGCTGCTCGAGGTCGCATTGTTACCGAATACCGCCGTGCGTGACCTCGACATCCTG
>JBBQFU010000144.1:0-22633 GCA_038322185.1 Haliangiales bacterium | reverse complement strand
CGTCCAGGCCGGCGTCGCCGGTCTGCGCGAGACCAGCGTCGACCGCTCGGTCGAGCTCGCGAACCGCTACGCCAACTTCGGCGTGATCAGCTCGTTCTGCTTCGGTGGCGCGCTGCTGCTGTTCGTGATGGGGATGGCGATGAACCTGCTCGGTCTCGTCATGATCGTCGGCGTGTGCTGGATGCTGATGGCGTGGCCGATGATCGTCCGCCGCTTCTTCAGCGACCGCCAGTTCGCCGACCTCCTCGCGGGCGACGACGCACCGATCCACCGCCGCGCACCCGACGCGGGTCTCACCGGCCTCGGCTGGCTGCTGTTCGCACACGCGAGCTTCACCGCTGTCTTCGTGATCATCAGCCTGTTCACGATGGAGACCGGCGAGGGCCGCCTGCTCAGCTCGCTGACCTCGATCGGTGGCTCGATGGGCATGCGCTCGATCTGGTTCTCGGTCGGTCTCGTCGTGCTCCAGGCGTGGGCCGGCTTCGAGCTGATTCGCATGAGCGCGCAGTCGCGCATCATCGCCACCGCGTTCGGCATCGTCGGCACGCTCGTCACGCTCTACATCAACTGGCCGATGGTCAAGGCACTCAAGGGCGCCGGCGGCATGTTCCGCGACAACCAGATGATGATGATCGGCCCGCTCGCGATCGCGCTCATCATCCCGATCGCGACGATCCTGCTGGTGAACCGCAAGATCGCGCCGACGGCACGCGCCCGCTTCAAGACGAAGCCCGCGCCGCAGGCCTGAGTTTCAGGCTTCCGATTCCCTCCCTCGTGCCCCAATGCCGGGTTACGATGGTTTCGTGGGTACTCCCGCGGAGGAGTTCGGGCCATATGTCGTGCACGAGCAGCTGGGGCTCGGGGGCATGGCGACCGTGCATCGCGCGGAGACGCAGGGCATCGCGGGCTTCTCGAAGCAAGTCGCGCTGAAGCGGATGCTGCCCAACGTGGCCGCAGATGCGGGCCTCGTGAGGTCGTTCATTCGCGAAGCGCGGCTCGCGAGTCATCTGCGCCACGCCAACGTCGCGCAGACCTATGACCTCGGCAAGGTCGGGGAGACCTACTTCATTGCGATGGAGCTCGTGCCGGGTCGCAACCTGCGCGAGATCCTCAAGCACTGCTCGGCCGTGTGCGGTCCCATGCCGGTGCCGATCGCGCTCAACATCATCGCGCAGATCTGCGACGCACTCGATTACGCGCACAACCTCTGCGACGACAGCGGCGTGCCGCTGGGCATCATCCATCGCGACGTCTCGCCAGCAAACATCATCGTGAGCGAGGGCGGCGTGGTGAAGCTGATCGACTTCGGTATCGCGAAGGCTGCCGCGCGCACCGGGATGCACACGATGACGGGGACCATCAAAGGCAAGTTCAGCTACATGGCGCCCGAGTACCTGATGGGCTCGATCGATTCGCGCGCCGACCTGTTCGCGCTCGGCGTGATCGCGCACGAGCTGCTCGCGAACCGGCCCTTGTTCCAGGGCAGGGACGACATGGACACGCTGTATCGCGTGAAGGACATGCCGATCCTCGCGCCCTCGCGGATCAACCCGAAGGTGCCGCCCGAGCTCGACGCGGTGGTCATGACCGCGCTCGATCGCGATCCCGATCAGCGCTGGCAGCGCGCGAATGCGCTGCGACAGGCGCTGAACACCGAGATCAAGCGGCTGAACCTCGTCGCCCACGACAGCCAGGTCCACGAGTGGGCCGAGCGCGCGTTTCAGCCGACGAGCAAGAAGCGCGCGTTCGAGGAGAGCTCGGAGCCGATGATCTCGATCAGCGAAGGCACCTCCGAGATGCCGAGCGCGCGAGGCACGCCGCGGCGCGAGGTCCCCGACGAGTTCTCGACCAACGACGGCATGGCGACCATCGTCAAGCAGACGAAGTCGCGGCCGGTGCAGACGCAGTCAGACGACTGGAATGTCGCAACGGCGCCCGACGCGACGGACCACCCCGTGGATGGCGCGGAGGACGACTGGAAGCTCGGTACCGATCTACCGACGCAGCTCGTGCGCAAGACTGCGCCACCCGCCGCCCGCTCGGGCCGCGCGAGCACGCCAAACGTCGTGCGCCGCAATACGCCGGTGCCGGTCTCGCGCAACACGCCGGTGCCGGTCCCCCACAACACGCCGGTGCCGGCGCGGCGTGATACCCCCGCGCCGGTTCAACAGGTCGACAACACAGACGAGCTGCGTACGTCGCGCAACGCCCGCCGCGACGAGACCGACCTCGATGGGATCGATGACATCATCGCCACGCTGCCAGCGCGCCCCAAGCAACCCAGCACGCCGCCTCTCGCACCGCGCAGCGATGCCGAGGCTCGCACGATGATGATCGACCCGGGCCGCGCGGATCGCCCCAGCCAGCCACCCGCGGCCGCCGCTGCGCTGCTGCGCACCCTGCCCGGCACTGGCGCGCCCGCCGCGGTGGCGACCGCGTCGCTCGCGAACGTGATGATACCGCCGAGCGGCGCCCGCACGTCGCCGCGGATGGCCGTCGCCGATATCGCGGGCATGGACGACCTCGCCGCCCGCGGTGAGCGCCCGTCCGCCGGCAAGCTCCGTGCGAATGCCGAGACCGCCGCGCAGACCACGAATGCCGAGACCGCCGCGCAGACCATCGTCCCGCCCGGCGAGCGCATCGGCGCGAGCCATTTCTTACTGGCCGTTTTGGTGCTGATTGCGGCTGGCGGAGCCGCGGCCGTGGTCTACTTCGCGCTTCCGCATCTGACCTGATTATCGACGATGATGAAGCGACGGATCGCGCTGATCTCGACCGGCGGTACGATCGAGAAGACCTACGACGAGCTCTCCGGGGTGCTCGCCAACCAGGTCTCCGTGCTCGACGTGATGCTCGCGTCACTCGAGCTGCGCGGTGTCGAGGTTCAGCGCGTGGCGCTCATGAACAAGGACAGCCTCGACATGACCCCCGAAGACCACACGTTGATCGCCGAGATCGCGAGCCGGATGGCGCAGGATCTCGCCGGTGTCGTCGTGGTGCACGGCACCGATCGCCTCGCGGTGTCAGGTGATCGCGTGGTCGACCTGGTGGGAACGCCCGCATCTCCCATCGTGTTCACCGGTGCGATGCGTCCGTACGAGCTGCGGTCGACCGATGCGCTGCAGAACCTGATCGAAGCCTTGCTTGCCGTCCAGATCCTGCCGCCCGGCGTGTACGTGGCGATGCACAACCAGGTGCTGAAGTTCCCGGGCGTCAGCAAGGACCGCAACGCAGGCACGTTCATCAAGGAGTCCTAGTGGAGCTGCTGCGCGAGCTCCTGATGCCGCTGCTCGACGCGCTCGATCGGGCGGGCGTCGGCCTCATGGCGCTCGCGCATCGCAACGGCGTCACCGACAAGGTCTACATCAACGACGTGCTGGCCAACAGCATCGGCTACACGCCTGCCGAGTGGATCGCCACACCGCTGTGGCACACGATCGCTCCCAAGCAGAAGGGATCGATCGCGCAGCTGTTCCGAAATCTAATGACGTCGCCGACACCGTTCATCCCACCCATCGAGGTCTCCTTTGTCCATCGCGACGATGGTCAGGAGATCACGGCCGTGGTCACCGGCGCGCGGATCCCGATCGAGGGCGGCTTCGCCTTCTTCTTCATCGTGCGCGACATCAACTTGCACCGGCAGACCCAGCTGCAGCTGCTCGAGGCCGATCGACTCGCGCTCGTCGGTGCACTCGCCGCCGGGTTCGCGCACGAGACCAACAATCCGCTCACCAGCGTGCTGCTGAACCTGCGCTCGCTGCGCAAGCAGGTGATCACGAACATGGCCGGCGGGCAGCAGGCGAGCGCGCTGCGCTGTCTCGACGACATCACGACGGGCGCGGAGCGCATCGCTGGCAACGTGCGCGCGCTGCAGACCCTCGCGACGCGCAGCGCGACGCAGCAGATCGATCTCGCGTCCGTCGTGTCGTCGGCGCTGCGGCTGGCCGCGCCAACGCTCGAGCCGCTCGCCAATGTGATCCGCCAGATCTTCCCGGTCGCCCCGGTCGCCGGCGAGGAGTCGCGCATCGGCCAGGCCGTGCTCGCGATGCTGCTGTTCTCGAGCTCGGGCTTCGACACGGAGGTCGCCGTCGCGAGCAATCGCATCGTGGTCTCCGTCGAGGAGCGCGATGGCCTGGTCATCGTGGAGGTCTCGGACAATGGCCGCGAGCTCACTACGGCCGAGGCGCAGCACGCGTTCGAGCCGTTCTTCCGCTCGAGCGTGCGCGGTGCCGGTGTCGGCGTGGGGCTCGGCGTCGCGCGCTCGGTCGCGACCGGCCTCGGTGGTGACGTTCAGCTCGCACAGCGTCCCGGTGGCGGCGCAGTGATCACGATGCGTCTGCCGCCCGCACCACAACCCGAACCTTGACGTTGACGTTGACGTGAACGTGAACGTCAACTCGAACGTGACCGTGAACGTGGGCGAGGCTTGCGCCGCGCAGATGCGGCGATATGGCGATGCGGCCATGCGACAGGCCACGTCCACGTCCAGGTCAACGTCGAGTGTTCACGTTCACGTTCACGTCAACGTCAACGCCAACGTTTCTAGCTGTCGCGCATCACGAGGAAGATCGCGTGTGCGGTCGCGACAGGCGTGCTGCGATCGGCCTGCCACGCCTCGACCCGAACATTCGCGACGCGCCGTCCATGCCGCGTGACGATGCTGCGCGCGTGCGTGTCGACCGGCGCCCCCGAGCGGAGGTAATCGATCGTGAGCGTGATCGTCTTGGGCAGCACCACGGTCTCGGCGCGCCACAGCAGCTCGAAGATCGCAGCCGACTCCATCAGCGCACCGAGCGTCCCACCGTGCAGCGCCGGCAACGCCGGGTTGCCGATCAGGCTCTGCGAGAACTTCATCGTGGTGATGAGCTCGTCGTTGTCCATCCGCGCGGTCAGGCCGAGGAACTTCGAGTACGGCACGGCATCGAACAGCGCCTGGAAGTTTCCCGACGCCTTCGCCTCGGCGAGCCGATCGACCAGGCTCATGGCGCGTCCTGCTTCGGCGTCGCCCCGCCAGCTTTGGTGCCGATCATGAACGTGCCCATCGAAGTCGCGATCGGATCCGCCTCGTCGTCGTGGTAGGCGACCGCGCGCGTGAACGCGACGTTGCGCGTGATCTTGTAGCAGCTGGCGCGACACAGGATCGCCCGGCCTGCGTCGCCCGCCCGCATGTAATCGATGCGCAGGTCGAGGGTGGCGATCGGCTTCCACTCGGTGAGTGCGGCGAAGACACTGGCACCCGAGCAGGCGTCGATCAGCGCCGTGATCGCGCCGCCGTGGAGCACCCCGGTATCCGGGTTCCCCACCAGCTTGAGGTCGTAGGGCAGCTCGAACTCGACCTCGGCCCGCCGGAACGCGCGAACCTTCAGGCCCAGCGCGTGGTTGTGGGGGATCCCCTCGACGAAGCCGCGTGAAACTTGAAGCGGCTTGTCGTCGCCTGCCATGGCGACCATTATAGGGACCCTCATGAGCCGCGCACCGATTCCGACCTGGTACTTCGCACTCGTCGTCGTGCGTCGAGGCCAACGCTTCCTGCTGACGCAGGAGCGCAAGTACGGCTCCACGTGGTCGCTTCCCGGTGGCCGCGTCGAGCCCGGGGAGACGCTGGTCAACGCCGCGGTTCGCGAGGTCCACGAGGAGACCGGCGTGCCCGTCCGCATCGACGGCATCCTTCGCGTCGAGCACGCGCCGACGGAGGCGAATGTCCGCATGCGCGTGCTGTTCACGGGCACGCCACTCGATGACACCGCGCCCAAGACAATCGCCGACGACGAATCGCTCGGCGCCGCGTGGCTCACGCTCGACGAGATTCGCGAGAAGAAGCTGCGTGGTGCCGAGCTGCGCGCGTTGCTCGAGAGCATCGAGTCGGGCCGTCAGGTGTTCCCGCTCGAGCTGCTCGGCAATTCAGAGTTGAGCATTTGATGCTGTCGCGGGTGGGCTGGAGCGACGCCTGGGAGGCCGCGCGCAGCGTTGCGGATCCCGAAGGAACGCTGCAGCCGGTCCGCATCGTCGCCGAGCATCGGGGTGCATCACACGCAACCGATGGGACAGGCGTCGCCTGGGTCGAGCTGACCGGTAAGCAGTACCGCGAGGCGCAGGACAAGCGCGAGCTGCCGACCGTCGGTGACTGGGTGCTCGTCGAGCACTGGGAGCGCGCACGTGGCGGAGGCGGCGCTGCCGTGATCCGTCACATCCTGCCGCGCGACGGGCTGCTGGTGCGCAAGGCCGCCGGCGAGGCCACCACGCCGCAGCCGCTCGCGGCCAACGTCGATGTCGGCATCGTGATGTCGTCGGCGAACAGCGACCTATCTCCGGCGCGCCTCGATCGCTACATCACGCTGCTGCGCGACGGCGGCATCGCACCGGCGCTCGTGCTGTCGAAGATCGATCTCGTGCCCGACGCAGCCCCGCTCGTCGTTGCGATGCAGGCCGTCGCCCCCGAGGTGCCGGCGTTCGCGATCTCGGCGATCACCGGCGAGGGCATGGAGGCGATCCGTGCGCTCGCCGCCGACGGCAAGACCGCCGTACTCCTCGGCAGCTCGGGTGTCGGCAAATCGTCACTGCTCAACGCGCTGCTCGGCGCGGCGACCCAGGTCACGCAGCCGATCCGCGAGGACGATCGCGGCCGTCACACCACCACGCACCGCGAGCTGTTCATCACCGACTACGGCCTGTGGATCGACACGCCCGGCATGCGCGAGCTCGCCCAGTGGATCGATGACACCGACGTCACGGCGTTCGACGACATCGTGACGATCGCCGAGGCGTGCAAGTTCCGCGACTGCCAGCACGGCAAGGAGCCGGGTTGCGCGGTGCGCGAGGCCGTCGCCGCCGGCACACTCAAGGCGCAGCGCCTGGCGAGCTTCCACAAGCTCGCCGAGGAGCGCGCGGCCGGCGTGGTGAAGCAACACACCGCGCAGCGCCAGGCAGAGACGCGCAAGGCGAAGGCGCGCAAGTACGCCCCGCGGCCCGCCAAGCCGGGTTCTGAAAAGTGATCCAGCGACCCCCCGTCTGCATCCAGGCTGACCCGTGCTATACGCACGCCCTCCGTGATCGCCTTCTCCTCGGTAACCAAGCAGTACGGCGGGCAGATCCTGTTCGTCGACGCGTCGTTTCAGATCAATCCCGGCGAGAAAGTCGGACTCGTCGGCCCCAACGGTGCTGGCAAGAGCACGGTGTTCCGGCTGATCGTCGACGAGGACGCGCCGGACGACGGCAACGTCGAGAAACCTCGCACGCTCACCGTCGGGTACTTCCGCCAGGACGTTGGCGATCTGCGCGGCAGGTCGATTCTTGCAGAGACTTGTGCCGGCGCCGGTGAAGTCGGCGTGCTGGCCGAGGAGCTCGCGGTACTCACCGCCAAGCTCGAGGCCGCGGGCGACGACCTCGACGACGTGGTCACCAAGTTCGGCGATGTGCAGGCCCGCTACCAGGATCTCGGGGGCTACGAGCTCGAGGCGCGGGCGCAGGAGATCCTCAACGGTCTCGGCTTCCCGCAGGAGACGATCGGCAACGACGTCGGCACGCTGTCGGGCGGCTGGAAGATGCGCGTCGCGCTCGCGCAGATCCTGCTCGCGAAACCCGATCTGCTACTGCTCGACGAGCCGACGAACTACCTCGATATCGAGTCGATCCTGTGGCTCGAGACGTTCTTGCGCGACTACGCGGGAACCGTCGTGATGACGTGTCACGACAAGGAGATCATGGACCGCGTCGTCAAGAAGATCATCGAGATCGACGGCGGCCAGGTGCGCACCTACGGCGGCAACTACGACTTCTACGAGAAGGCGCGCGTGATCGAAGCGCAGCGCCGCGAGGCCGAGTACGCGCGCCAGCAGGCGATGCTCGCGAAGGAGACTCGCTTCATCGAGCGCTTCAAGACTCACGTGGCCAAGTCCTCGCTGGTGCAGAGCCGCGTGAAGAAGCTCGACAAGATCGAGAAGATCGCCGAGCCCAAGCGCTACATCGAGAAGTCCTTCGAGTTCAAAACGCCAGCGCGGTCGGGCGACGACGTCGTGCGCGTCGAGGGACTCCGTAAGGTGTACGGCACGCGCGTCGTGCACGACAACCTCACGCTCACCGTGCGCCGCAAGGAGCGCTGGGCCGTGATGGGCGAGAACGGCGCCGGCAAGTCGACGCTGCTCATGATGGTCGCCGGGGCGCTCGCACCCGATGCGGGCCAGGCTGTGATCGGCGCCAGCGTGACGATGGGCTACTACGCGCAGCACGTGATGGAGCTGCTGGGCGGCGATCGCACCGTGCTCGAGGAGCTGCAGGAGCACGCGCCGATGGCGAACCAGGGCACGCTCCGCGGCCTCGCGGGTGCATTCGGGTTCCACGACGACGACGTGTTCAAGCCGATCAGCGTGCTGTCAGGTGGCGAGAAGGCGCGCGTCGCGCTCGCCAAGATCCTGTACGACGCGCCAAATCTGTTGGTGCTCGACGAGCCGACCAACCACCTCGACATCGCGACCAAGCGCGCGCTGGTCAAGGCGCTCGGCGAGTACGAGGGCACGCTCATCTTCGTGTCGCACGATCGCCAGTTCCTCAGCGCGCTCGCGACCCGCGTGCTCGAGCTCGCGCCGGGCCGCGCGCACGTGTACGGCGGCAGCTACGACGAGTACGTGGCGTCGACCGGGCACGAAGCGCCCGGCATGCGCGCCTAGTACTGCGACCTGCATGTTGGTGGTCACGTGCTCGTGTCACGTGCTCGTGTCACGTGCTCGTCCACGACACCCGAATGCGGATGCTCGTCCCGTGGCGACTACGGAATTGCGCTCAGATTGGTATCGCGGAACGTGGACGAGCACGAGCACGTGCACGTGCACGTGCACGTGTACGAGGTGATCACCAACTTGCGGGGTGTGGCAACTCGTCGAGATCGTGATGTCGACGTCGGTACCCATCGACGACGCCGCTGTGCATCGAGGTGAATCTACGCTTCATACTTGCGCTGGCTGCGAAGAATACGCATGTTGCTGCTCAATCATGGACATGCAGAACGTCGGGGGCACGCCGGGCGGAATGCGCGCATTCCTGCTGGGCGTGATCATGATCGTCGTTGGCGGATACCTGCTGATGAATCAGGTGACCGTTCACGGCGGCTTCTGGAACTTCGGATTCCTCGGCGGCTACGGGCGCAGCTTCGGCATCACGCTGCTGCCGCTATTGTTCGGCATCGGCATCCTGTTCTTCGACGGCCGTTCGTTTGCCGGTCGCATCCTGACCGGCGCCGGCATGCTGTTCATTGTCGCGGGCATCATCGCCAACCTCGACATCCACTTCCGCCAGACCTCGCTGTTCAACACGCTCGTGATGTTGATCCTCCTGGTCGGCGGGATCGGGCTCGTCGTGCGCTCGGTTCTACCGGTCGAGCGGCGTGGTCGTGACGGCGGGAGCCGCGAGCGCGACGCCGACGACGAATAGGTCAGAATCCTTCGGTCGCGATCGGCGGAGCGGCCAAATCTTCCGCGGGAATCCCCCCCAGCGCGCGTGTTACCCTGAGGCCGTGGGTGCAAACGAAGACGACCGTCGCCAGGGCGGTACGCCTCCGCAGCAGCAGGGGCCGCAACGGACGGCGTATGGAGTTCCGGTTACGACACCGCCCGCGGGTGTACCGAGCCTCGATCCGAACCAGGTAGCAGCGGCGGTTCCACCGCATCGCATGCCCGTCGCGACGCCGCAGCCGGCGAACCAGCGCACGATGTTCGGCGTCCCGTCACCCGTCCCACCGACGCGCCCGCAGCAGCCGCAGTACGCGCAACAGCCGCAGCAGCCGCAGTACGCGCAACAGCCGCCGCAGCCGCAGTATCAGCAGCCGCAGTACGCGCAACAGCCGCCGCAGCAGTTCACGCAGCAACCCACCCAGCAGCCGATGCAGACGCGGTTTGGCACCGGCCCCGTCAGCGTGCAGCCGGGTCCTGGCCTGACGCCACCGCCCCCGAACTACGCACCCGACTCGATGGGCATCACCGGCGGTCCCGGCGCTCGGGACCGCGACGCGCACGGCGGCTCGATCTCGGGGCGCACCACGAACACCGCACATCAGCCCGCCGTCTCCAATCCGCAGCCGCCCGCCGACGTCGTCGCAGCGGGCATCGGCCTCGAGGCCGGCGCGCGCATCGACCAGTACGAGCTGATCCGCGAGCTCGGCCGCGGTGGCATGGGCGTGGTCTGGGCCGCGCGTGACGTCAAGCTCGGTCGCCGCGTCGCGATCAAGTTCCTCCTCGACGCATCGCGCTCCGTCGCCGATCGCTTCCTCCAGGAGGCCCGCGCGACCGCTCTGTTCAATCACGAGAACATCGTGATCATCCACGGCGTGGGCGAGGTGAACGGCGGAATGCCGTACATGGTCCTCGAGTTCCTCGAGGGTCAGCCGATGCGCGGCCACATGGGTGCGTACCAGTCCGGCGCGCGCATGGCGCCGTCACGCGTGATCGAGCTCGTGTTGCCAGTCGCGCGCGCGCTCGCTCGTGCGCACGAGTCGGGCATGGTCCACCGCGACCTCAAGCCAGAGAACGTGTTCGTGACGAACACCGGCACCGTGAAAGTCCTCGACTTCGGTATCGCGAAGGCCGTCGCCACCAAGGCGCCCGCCGCGCAGGCGCCGCAGTCGCGCAAGACGCAGTATGGCGACGTCGCGTCGATGCACGGCGGGCAGTTGAACATGACCCGCGAGGGCGCACTCGTCGGAACGCTGCCGTACATGTCGCCCGAGCAGATGGGTATCGGCGAGGTCGACAACCGATCTGATATCTGGGCACTCGGCATCATCATGTGGGAGATGCTGGCCGGCCGGCATCCGCTCGAGCCGCTCACGACGGAAGCGCTGATCACGAACGCGGTGTCGGAAGATCCGATGCCGTCGATCCGCGATGCGGTGCCCGAGTTGCACGACGCACTCGCCATGGTCGTCGACGGCTGTCTGCGCAAGCGCCTCGTCGAGCGCATCCCGAATGCCGACGTCATCGTGCAGCGCCTCGAAGAGCTGTTGCCCGGTCGCTCCGGCCGCCAGCTCGGCGAAGGCGAGAGCCCGTATCCTGGTCTCACCGCGTTCCAGGAGAACGACGCCGACCGCTTCTTCGGCCGCTCGCGTGACATCACGCGCATGGTCGCCAAGGTCCGCGAGTACCCGATCACCGGCATCGTCGGTCCGTCCGGCGTCGGCAAGTCGTCGTTCATCCGCGCTGGTGTTGGTCCCGCACTCAAGGTCTCCGGCGAGCGCTGGGACGTTGTCACGCTGCGCCCCGGTCGCGCGCCGCTCGCTGCCCTCGCCTCCGTCGTGCAGAAGATGACCACGCGATCGGGCGCCGACGTCCAGACGCAGGTCGCCGAGCACAACCAGCTGATGCACCGCCTGCGCACCGAGCCGGGCTTCATCGGCACCCAGCTGCGCGCGCGTGCGCGTCAGATGGGCGGGCAGATCCTGCTGTTCATCGATCAGTTCGAGGAGCTCTACACGCTGGTTCCCGACGTCAACGAGCGGCGCGCCTTCACCGCTGCGCTCGCCGCGGTCGCCGACGATACGGCAGCACCGCTCCGCGTCGTGGTGTCGCTGCGCTCGGACTTCCTCGACCGCGTCGCCGAGGATCCGCGGTTCATGGAGGAGCTGTCGCGCGGCCTCGTGTTCTTGCAGCCGCCCGATCGCGTCGGTCTGCGTGAAGCGCTCGTCTCGCCCGTCGAGATGGTCGGTCACCGGTTCGAGAACCCCGCGATGATCGAGGACATGCTCAACGCGCTCGACAACACGCCGGGTGCGCTGCCGCTGCTTCAGTTCGCCGCCGCCAAGCTGTGGGATGCGCGCGATCGCCCGCGTCGCTTGCTCACCGAGGCGAGCTACCAGGCGATCGGCGGCATCACCGGGGCTCTCGCCACGCATGCCGATGACGTCGTCGCGCAGATGAACGATCGCATGCAGAAGCTGACGCAGAAGCTGTTTCGGCGGCTCGTCACGCCGGAGCGCACGCGTGCGATCGTCGAGCTCGCCGACCTGTATCAGCTCGGCGATCAGGTCGAGGTCAGCCGCACGCTCGACGCGCTCGTCGGTGCTCGCCTGCTCGTCGTGCAGACCCGCGGCGATGCCGGGGGTGGCTCGGCAGAGATCGTTCACGAGTCCCTCATCGATCGCTGGCCCACGATGCGGCGCTGGCTCGACGAGGATCAGGAAGATTCTGCCTTCCTGCAGCAGCTCGCGGCCGCCGCGAAGCAGTGGGATGCAAAAGGTCGTACCGCCGGCCTGTTGTGGCGGGGTGAGACGATGGAGGAGGCGCGCCGCTGGTATCGCGCACGGCCGCGCGAGCTACCGGCTCGCGAGAAGGCCTTCCTCGATGCGGTGATGTCGCTCGCCCAGCGCGGCACGCGCATGAAGCGGATCGCGCTGATCGCGGCGTTTGCCGTGCTCGGCACCGTCGCCGCTGGCGCGATGGTCGCGATGCTCCAGATCCGCTCGGCGCAGGCTGAAGCGACGAGGAACGCCGAGGAAGCGAGGGCCAACGCCAAGAAGGCGAAGGAGAACGAGGCCGCCGCCCTGAACGGCATGGAGGTCGCGAAGAAGGCCGAGGCCGAGATGAAGAAGGCCTACGACGACGTCATGAACGCGAACAACCAGACCGCGGAGGCCAAGGCACTCGCGCAGAAGAATGCAGAGGCTGCCGCCGCCGAGGCCGCTGCGAAGGAGAAGGCGCAAGCCGCCGAGGCGCAGGCCAACATGACGATCGAGCAGAAGAACAAGCTGCTCGAGGACAAGGCCAAGGGCCTCGAGGTCGCGCTCGCGAGGGCGGAGACCGCGAAGAAGGCAGCCGAGGACGCGAAGAAGGCCGCGATCGATGCGAACAAGAAGCTCGAGGCGGCGCAGGTCGCCCTCAAGGCCGAGAACGAGCGACTCAAGAAGCTCGACAAGGGCATGGTCAAGGGCAGCGACCTCAAGTAGGTCGCGAGCCCGAAACGAACAACACGCCCACTCGGGGCGCGTATCTCGCTGAGCCGAGAAGCTCGTTTAGAACTGGCCGGACAGCGACACGATACCGCCACCGTCGCGCGTCGGCGTGACGTTGACGACGGGCTCGCCGGCCTTGGCCGGATCCTCGTAGACGGTCTGGCCGCGGTTCATGAACAGCAGCACGCCACCGACCGCCGCGCCGACGGCGCCGACGGCGATGATGCCGATCGCGAGGCGGTCGCGCGACTCGGCGCGCTCACGGTCCGTATTGAGACGGTTCGCGAGCACGACCTCGGCGGGGGTGCTGACGCCGTCGCCATCGCGCGCGTTGAGGTTGCAGCCGCTGACGGCGCACGAGCCGGCGACATCCTGGTCGTACTGGTTCATCTGGTTCTGCGCGTCGACCTCGAGGAGGACGCCGATGCCGGTGACAGCGAGACCGCCGCCGAACACGACCCACGGGATCCACGTCGGCCAGCGGTGGACGACCTTGGCGGCCTTGTCGAGCGGAACGAGCTCGACGTTGACCGACTCCGGCGCCTGGCCACCGACCACGATGACGGGCATCTCCTTGGTCAAAAAGCCTTCCTTGCTCGCGACGACAGCATGGCGGCCCGGTGCAACGCGGCGCTTCTCCTTACCGGGGCACTTGTCGATGAACGGCTTGCCGTCGAACGTGAGCTTCGCGCCCTCCTGCGTGCAGCCGATCTCGACCTCACCGATCTGGTTCGCGAGCAGCTTCTGGTAGCCGAGGACCTCTTGATAGACCTCGTCGGTGAACGGGTCCTTGCCGAACTTGAGTGCCTCGTTGAGGTAGTCGCTGGCCTCGACGGCGCGGTCGAGCTGCACCAGGCAGCGGACCGCGTTGAAGCGGATCGCCGGGTGGTTCCAGCTCTTCAGCGCTTCCTCGTACTTGGCGAGGGCGGCCTTGTAGTCAGTGGCGAGGTAGAGCGTGTTGCCCTCCTCGAGCTTTGCCTTCGCGACGGTCTTGTCGCCATCGGTGACGCCCGTCGCCCATGGCTGCGCGCTGGCTTCGCGCACCGTGCCGACGCTGACACCACACACGATCGCCACGATCAAAGCTGCTGCACGCATCGTCATTCTCCCCCGAGCCGCCAAAGTATGGCACGGGTCCGCGGACATCAGTCGTCGTCGGCGGCCTTCTTCTTTTTCTTCTTTTTCTTCTTCGGCTCGTCCTTGGCCGGCGGGGGCGGCGGGGGCGGTGCGTCCTCGGCCTTCACCGCCGGTGGCGTGATCTTCTTGAAGTTCGCGCCGACGCCGGGCTCGTCGACAGCGAGTGATTCCTGGAGCGCGATCAGCTTCCAGCTGTCCCCTGCCCGCTCGTAGATTCCGAACACGCGAAGCGGGAGCGGCTCCTCATCGTCGGCGAACTGCACCGCAGCGACCGTGACCCACGCGAGCTTGCCGTCGGCCGTGGCGCCGGCTGCGATGTCGCCCGCGGTCGCATAGCGCGTGTTTGCCTTGCCGCGCTTCTTCCACAGCTTCGCGATCTCCTTCTTGCCGCGCGTGACATCGCCCGCCGACGGACCGACCACGACCGCCTCACTGCGCGCCGCGAGATCGGCTCCCCATCCCTCAGGATCTGCGAGCCCGCGCTTGAACCGATCCGCTGCGCCTTCGGCCTTGCCGCTGATCTTGGCCGGTGCCGCCAGCGCGGTCGGCACGATCGCGTCGTTCTTCAGCGACGACCGCACCGTCTTCATCGACGGCGTGCGTGCGAGTGCCGCGGCGGCGACGACCCAGAAGTCATCCTCGTTCGACAGCACCGCGGTCAGCGCCATCGGACTGCCCTCGACCTGGATCACGTCGACTGCCCACGCCGACAGCCCGCCCGGCGACGCGACCACTGCGAGACCACCGGAGCTCACCTTCGGCTTGTCGTCCTTGCCGCGCTCGTCGAGAATCGTGCGCATCGCGACCAGAGCGTCGGAGCGCGAGGCATGTCCATCGGTGCGGCGCGGGCCAAACACCACGAGCGGCTCGGACAGCAGCGCCATCAATCCGTCGGTGTTACTCGATCGGCTGATCGTCTGATAGATCTCGCGAAGCAGGCTCTTGGCGTCCTTCTCCGCCTTGCGCTCGTCGACCGCCGGCTGCTTGGCGACCTTCGCCTCGGTGCCGGCGCCACCACCGCCGCATCCGGCGAGCGCGACCGCCGTGGCGAGCGCGACGGCGCGCATGACTAGCGGTGCTTCGCGGCGACTCGCTTGGTGTGCGCGTACCCCGTGGGCTTGACCTCGGACGGAAGCGTCACGTACGGCGACGTGTGATCCTCGGTCGCCGCCTGCACCGCGCCGGTCACGACCGTGTCCTCGGACCGTGCGGCCATGCGGATCGGCTTCGGCTGCGTGCGGCGCTGTTGCGACGCAAAGCGCGGCGGTGGTGCACCCGGGTTGAATCCGCGCACGTCCGTGCCCTTCGCGGCAACGGGCAGCGTCGGGATCGGAATCACCGTCGAGCGTCCAGCCGGCGGCGTGTTCACGCGAACCGCGGTCTTCACCACCGCGAGCGTCTTCGCTGCGGGTGACATCACCTCGGATGACTCGCGGGTCGCATCGGCCCAGGTCTCGTGCAGCGTCTCGGTGCTGCCCCACGAGGTCATCGGATCGCTCGCGGGCATCATCAAGGTTTTCTTGGGCGGTGCCTTGCGGGCCGACGGCGCCGTGAAGGACGTGACCATCGAGGCCGCCGCCATCTGCACATCGACCGCCACCGCGCGCGCCCTCGCCATTGCGATTTCCCATTCCCACTCATCCTCCTCGACCACTGGCTCGGCGGCAACTACTGCGGGTTTGGTCACAGGCGCAGGCGCGATGAACGCGGGCACGATGGGTGCGGGTCCCGTGACCCGGGTCGGGATGGGTGGTGCGGTGCCGCGGGCGAGCCGTGGCGGTGCCGGTGGGACGGATTGCAAACCGGGGTTCGCGGCTACTCGCTTGGCCGCGGCAGGCTTGGCAGCCGCTCCCCAATGTTCGAGCTCGGCCGCGGCGAGATCGCCGTCTGACCAGCCCACGATCTTGCCGCCGAGCCCGTCATCGAGCACGGCAGGTCGCGTGGATAGGATGCGATCGTCGGGTGTCAGGACCAGACCGTACTGGTCCAGCTTCACGTACCCCTGTCGCTTGAGGAGGTCTTCGAAGGCACCCATGCCCTCGGGATGTGCAGCCGATGGGCCAGCAAGCGAGGGGGAGTGATCCGAGGCAAGATCGCGGACCCTCGTCGATGCTCCGGACGGTCGAGTGGCCTGGGGGGAGTGACCCCGTTTCGAGCGGGGTGTCTCCCCCCATGGTCCAGGATCACTTGCCGCTGAGCGAGCTGATGCGCTTGCGGATGAGCGCCGCGTCCTTCGCGGTTGGCACGCTCGAGATGTACGTGCGGAGCGCCTTCAATGCGTTCGGCTTGTCGCCTTGCTGCGCGTACGCGAGGCCAAGCCCGCGATAGCCAGCGACGTAGCCGGGATAAAACCCGAGTGACTGCCGGTAGAGCTTGATCGCGGCCGCGCCATCACCCGCGAACAGGCGCTGGTTGCCAGCTGCGTACGCCGTGCGTGCCTTCTGGATCGCTGCCTGATCTGCCTTCGCTGCGCTGGCCACCGGCTTCGTCTCGCGTGCCTGCGCGTCGTATTCGAGGATGACCTGCTTGCCGCCGAGCTTCTTGCCGCCGGTCGTCCCGGTCGTGGTGTTCGTCTTCGGCTCGCGGGAGACCGCCGGATCACGCTTCGGCGCAACGGTGGTGGTCGCGGGCGTGGGCTCGGCGGCTGCCGCGAGCTCCTCGGGTGTCGGTCCGGTCGGCTCCGCCGTCGGTGCTGCGATCGGTGCAACCGGTTCGGGCTTCGGCGTCTCGACGGGCGTGACCGGCTCCGCTTCCGTCGCAGCGACCTTCGTGGGTGCTGCCGAGCCGTTGTCGTTGGCTCGCTTCGATGCCGCAACCTGGTTACCCTTGCTCGACGAGCCGCCGCAAAACGTGAGTGCTGACACGAGCACCACGAGGCCGACCGCGCCCGCCGCGAGTCCCATGTTGAGACGCGAGCTCTTGATCGTCGTGATCAGTCGCTGCACCACGTTGGGCTGCGCGATCAGGAAGTCGTCATCGTCGTCGATGACCTCGACGTTGGTGTCCGGAATCATCGCCGCGTTGACCGCGGGATCGGTGGCGTACTTGGACTCGGGTGCGGTGTCGTAGGGCGACGCGCCCGACATGATGGTCGGCGGCGGTGCGGCCATCGCGAGCGCGAGTGCCGACAGGGGCGAGCCGGGTTCCGCGTCGCTGGCAAACCCGTCGTCCTCTGCGACCCATCGCGCCGGGCCAGGCGCGGTCGATGCGGCATCCGATGCTGCGGTCGCTCCAGTGGTCGACATCGGCGGTGCGCCGATGAGCGTGGTCCTCGGGTCGGGGCCAGCGGGTGTCGGCGGCGGCGGCTTGGGGGAAGCCGTCGCAGAACGCGCACGCGGTGGCGGCAAGCCTGCGCGTGCTGCAGTTCCGGGCGACGCGGGGCTCGAGCCCGAGATCGGAGCGCTGACCGGCAGCGTCGGCACTGCCGCGACAGGACCTGTCGCGGATGTCGGTGCCGGTGCCGTCGCCGCTGCAGCGGGCGCGGCGATCTTGGACTTCGCCATGCCCAGCGACGTCGAGCTCGCGGCGGTTGGCTTGCCGGGGCTTGCCGCGGGCGTCATCGGTCCGGTCCTCGGCGCGGACGTGCTCGGCGCGGACGTGCTCGTGCTCGTGCTCGTCGCGGCTGCGGGCCTACTTGGTGTCGTTGTGCTCGGCGCAGACTTGGGCGTCGGCGAGGATGTGGTTGACGATGTGCTCGCCGCAGTCCCGGGCTTATTCGCCGTCGACGGTGTGCTCGCCGCAATCGCCGGCTTGGCCGTCGTCGCCGGCGATGACGGCGAAACCTTCGCGACCGCGACCGGCGCCGGTGCCCTCGGCGTCGCCGAACCCGCCCCCGGCTCGGTGACGTACTTCCCCACGTACGATGCCTTCGCGACCGTCGTCACGACGGGCCTCGAGGTGCTCGCGCGCGGCTTGGCCGTTCCAGCTTCCGGATCCGGCGTCGGCTGCGAGACCGACTGCTTGACCAGCCTGGCGAGCTGCTCGTTGTGAACCGAGGGCGTGTGCTGCCCCTGCTTCCACTCGCGCTCGTCCATCGCGTCCATCTCGACGACCTGACGCTTCGAGTCGCTCGGCGGCTTGGGCGTGCTCATCGCGAGACCTCGCTGACGAGCTCGTCGATCTTCTCGCTCGCCTCCTTCTCGTTTGCGAACACGCGACGCGCCGAGTGCGGCTTGCGGGCATCGACATCGAACAGGGTGACGGTGACGCGGAGGCGCTTCTTCCCCTCGGCCGCGATCTCGGCGAACAGCAGCCGATTGGCCGACAGCGAGCGGCCGACCTTCGTGTAACAGACGACCGTGTGCTCGACACACTCGATCGACAGCTGCGCGACCTCGAGCGACACGCCCGCAACCTGCTTGTCATCGACACCCGCGATCGTCGCGCCGGCGAGCGAGATCGAGACGGCCTTCGCGGCCTCCGGAAACTTGTCGCTCTCGGCGGGCAGCACCGCCAGCGTGACCTTGCTGACGCCGCGCTTGCGCATCGGACCGCAACCCACGGCAAGCGCGAGCAGCAGTGACAGCGATGCGAATCGTGCGGTCCTCACGAGGACGTAGACTCTAGCACCCGATCCGGCCCGCTGTAGGCGGTCGTCGGGTGCGCCTAACGCGCGGCACCTTCGTCGTCGGTCGCGCCTACTTCGCCAGCGCGCCGAGCACTGCAGCCGCCTCGATCCGCACGACGCCATTCGCATCGGCGAGCGCCGCCACCAGGCCCGGCGTCACGCGATGCGCGCTGCGATGCGCCGATGCCGCGCCGGCACGTTGTTCCGGCGTACGCGCTGCATCCATCGTGAACGCCGACAGTGCAGAGAGACCCGCCGCATCCCCGAGGTCCGCAAGATCGGCCGCCGCCTGCACGCCGAAATCCGGATCGGTGACTGCCGCGGCGAACACCGGGCGCGCAGGCTCCTTGTCTCCCGTGTGCACGAGCACCCGCGCCGCCGCGAGCCGCACCCCGACCTGCGCATCCGCCAGCATCCGCTGCGCCGTCGTGCGCGCATCGGTCTTGCCGAGCGCGCTCGTCAACATGTTCGCGGCGCCCGCGCGCGCGGTCCACTCCTCGGCCGCAAGCGCACGATCGACCGCCTTGCGCACGAGCTCGGGATTCGTGCGCTTGACCGCGATCGCCGCATGCAGCGCGACCATGGGATCCTTGTCATCCGTCAGCGCGACGAGGTCCGCATCGCTGTTCGCCGCCGCGAGCAGCTCGACACCGGCGAGCCGCACCGACAGCACGCGATCACCGAGCGCCTGCTTGCCGAGCCCAGCAAGGTTGCCGATGCCGATCCGCGCGAGTGCACCCGCCGCAGCCGCACGCACACCCTCGTCGGGATCCTTCATGCGCTTGGTGAGAACCTCGACGGCATCCTTGTCCTTGATCATGCCGAGCCAACGCACGGCCACGCGACGCACGCGCGCATCCTTGTCGTTGGCCGCACGCTCGAGGTCGGCGGCAGCGGCCTTGCCGATCTTCTTGCCGATGCCGTCGATCGCGATTCGCCGCGCATCGGCGTTCTCGCTCCGCGTCATGTCATCGGCGACCTGCGCAGCGCCCGGGATTCCCTTGAGGACCGCGACGGCGGCAGCCGCAGCGACACGGTCATCCTCGTCGCCGACGCGCTCGGTGACCGCGTCGGTCAGATCGTGGAGCTCGAGCGCGGCGACCGCCTCGATCGCGGCGATCTTCAGCTTCACCGACGGCGACGCGAGCGCTTGCCCGATCGTGGCGGTTGCCAGATCGCGCAGCAGCTCCTTGTCCAGATCGGGGCGATGCTCGGCATAACCCTGATAGGCCTTCGCGACCGCGGCCGCATCACCGAGGGCGAGCGCGGCACGGATCTTCATCGCCCACAGCTCCTCATCATCGGGATGGCTGGCGAGACCTTGGTCGGCCGCCCGCATGGCCCCGGCGTAGTCGCCGGATTCATAGAGCGAGACAGACTGCTTGGCGCGGTTCGCGCACGCAGCGGGGGCAAGTAGAGCGAGAGCTAAAGCGATCCTCAACATGGGCACTCTCCGTCGAGCATGACACAGGGACAGTGCACGGCTTTGCAGGGCCGGTTACACCGCCGAGTTTATGAGCTTGTGCTTGAGGTTGCACAAGGCACCGGGCTATAGCGGCTGCGCTTACCGAGGGAGAGTCATGCGCACACTGTGGATTGGGGTTCTGGTGGCGGCCTGCGGCGCCGACGACGCGACGGTCGATGACGGTCCGCTGCTGCCCATCGCCCCCGAGGGTGGGCAGCAGCTCGCGACGCAGTCGTTCACGCTCCAGCCCGGCGAGGAGAAGTACTGGTGCTACCAGTTCTACTCGCCGAGCAACGAGGTCGCGATCACGCGCGTCGAGCAGATCTCGGCGCCGGGCATTCATCACTTCGCACTGTTCCAGGCGTTTGGGCGCAACGAGCCCGACGAGGCCCACGAGTGCAACACGCTCATCAAGCAGACCTGGATGCCGATCTGGGTCAGCGGGACGGGCAGCCACGAGCTCGACCTCCCCGCCGGCACCGGCTTCATCATCGCGCCCGAGACGCAGTACATCGTTCAGCTCCACCTGCAGAACTCGGGCGATGACCCGATGGTGATCCGCGGCGGCGTGAACCTCAGCTACGCGCACGACACCGCCGCGATCACGCCCGCAGGCATGTACGCGCTGGGCAACTACCAGGTCGATATCCCGCCCCAGACGACCGGCTACTCGCTGCCGGTCAACTGCGCGCCCGGCAAGGACATGAACGTGTTCGGCGTGTTCCCGCACATGCACAAGCTCGGCAGCAAGATCGAGCTGAAGCGGACGCCGGCCAGCGCGCCTCAGGAGATGTTTTACAAGGTCGACCCGTGGCAGTTCGGGGACGCACCGTTCGACATGCTCGAGGAGCACGTCGCAGCGACGGACGTGTTCGATTTGACCTGCACGTTCGACAACCCCACCGACAGCCGGGTCGGCTTTGGCGAGAGTAGCGATGACGAGATGTGCTTCTTCGTCATGTTCTATTACCCGTACGATCACCTCGACGGCTGCATCGTCGGCGGGTGATAACCGCCTGCGGTGATTCGCGGGTTTCTGTTCGACCTCGACGGCACGCTCATCGACACCGAGCGTGAGAGCGGTGAAGCGCTCGCGCGCGCCCTGGCCGCCGGCCAAGGCATTCAGGTGGAGCAGTACGATCGCGACTTCGTGATCGGCCGCTCGTGGGTCGCGATCTACGCGAGCCTGCAGGAGCGCTATCCGCAGCTCACCTGGAACCGCGCGGAGACGATCGCCCAGACCGCGATCGCGCGCGAGGTGGTCCTCGAGGAGAAGGGCGTCACGATCCTGCCCGGCGCCAAGGCGTTTCTCGAGGTCACCCGTTCCTATCCGCGGGCGCTGGTCACCGGCAGCTCACGCGTGGAGGTGACGCAGGTCCTGCCGCTCATGGGCGAGCACGCCACGTTCGACGCGATCTTCGCGGCCGAGGATGTCGCTCGGAGCAAGCCTGACCCCGATGGCTATCAGAAGGCGATGGCAGCGCTGAAATTGGCCCCGAATCAGTGCGTGGTCATCGAGGACTCGGTCGCCGGCATCGCAGCTGGCCGATCGGCCGGGTGCCTGGTGATCGCCGTACGCGCCGGAAACTTCGGTGGTTGGGACCAGAGCGGCGCTCACCACCTCCTCGACACGCTCGAGGGGCTCACCCCGGCGCTGGTCGATCAGCTCGCTCGGGACTATGGTTTCGGCATGGGTTCCGCGCCGTGAAGCTACCCGCCAAGGTCACGATCTACGAGGTCGGCCCGCGCGATGGTCTGCAGAACGAGGCACGCAACGTGCCCACCGCGGACAAGATCCGCTTCATCGACGCGCTGGTCGCCGCCGGCATCCAGTCGATCGAGATCACGAGCTTCGTGTCCCCCAAGTGGATCCCGCAGCTCGCCGATGCGGCGGAGGTCGCGCGTGGCGTGCACCGGTCCGCGGGTATTCGCATGAGCGCGCTCGTGCCAAATCGCCGCGGCCTCGACACCGCGCTCGCATCGGGGATGCGCGAGGTCGCCGTGTTCCTGTCGGCGTCCGAGACGCACAACAAGAAGAACGTCAACAAGACGATCGCCGAGACGATCACGGCGTTCAACGACGTCATCCCCGCGGCCCGCGCCGCGAACGTCCCGGTGCGCGCCTATGTGTCGACGGTGTTCGGCTGCCCGTACGAGGGCGACGTCGATCCCGAGCGCGCAGTCGATCTCGTCGGGCAGCTGCGCGACATGGGCGTGTACCAGGTCTCGCTCGGAGACACGATCGGCGTCGCGAATCCGCAGCAGACCGAGGACGTGATCGGCCGCGTGCTCGCGAAGCATCCCGCCGATTCGATCGCCGTGCACTTCCACGACACGCAGGGCACCGCGCTCGCGAACTGCCTCGTCTCGCTCCAGATGGGCATCACCACGATCGACTCCGCCGCGGGCGGGCTCGGCGGCTGTCCCTATGCGCCCGGCGCATCGGGCAACCTCGCGACCGAGGATGTCGTCGCGATGCTGCACTCGATGGGCGTCGCCACCGGCATCGATCTCGACAAGCTGACCGAGGCCT